>JAXHTI010000147.1:2946-5176 GCA_034190045.1 Pseudomonadota bacterium | reverse complement strand
AGTGAAGTATTATTGCAAAACCACGATCTGGAAAGTTTCGAACAGCTGGAAAAAGTGATCGTGGAAAAAGCCCAGGAAGGGGAAATGTTTTTTCGGATGGATGTGAAGCCGCCGTTCCAGGATACCCCGGAGAACTGGGAAGAACGCCTGGAAGCGGTGTTTACCGCCCGAACCTGAATGAATCGCGAGGTGTTATCACGTGTTCTGGAGTGAAGAGAACGACGAACAGGAAAAATTTGTCGTCCCGGAGAATGTCCTGGACGTGGTTTTTGCCGTAAAGGACTGTCCCTGCCTGCCGGCCGAGCATGCCTATTCCCTGTCACAGGCCCTGCATGACGCACTGCCCTGGCTGCACGAGGAAGAGCAGGTCGGTGTGCATCCGATTTACGGTGCGGAAAGCGGCAATGGCTGGCAGCGGCCGGAGGATCCCGATGCGCCGATTTATCTCTCGCGTCGGCAGAAGATGACCCTGCGCGTCCCGCAGGAGCGACTCGACGACGCCCTGCAGTTGTCCGGGCAAACGCTCGAGATCGACGGTTACAGCCTGACGGTGGGCGAAGCCAAAACCCGCCCGTTAAGTGATTTGCCGACCCTGTTTGCGCGCAATGTGGCCACCGAATCGGGGCTGAGCGAGGACGACTTTCTGGCCCGGGTTGCCGAGGAGCTGCGCGAGCTGGATGTGCAGGTCAAGAAAATGATGGCCAGTATCGAGCGCGATATCCGCACCCCGGACGGTCCGCTGCATACCCGCGGTCTGATGCTGGCGGATCTCAAGCCGGAAGATTCGGTGCGTCTGCAGGAAACCGGGCTGGGCCCCCATCGCAAGCTGGGTTGTGGCCTGTTTGTCCCGCAAAAAGGTATCAAGGCGGTCTGATTCGCGGTCAATATGGTCGAAAACTCACGAAAAGTATTCACCCTGCAGTCATTTTTTGGTTTAATAAGCGCCCTTTAATATTCGGCAATTGTAATTTTCGATACGGTTTAATTGATACTGACTTGATATTACAGGGGACAAGTAAAAATGGCTTACGAACTGAACGGCAAGACCATTGAGACCAACGAAAATGGCTACCTGCTCGATCATAACGACTGGAACGAGGAGCTGGCCCAGGTTATCGCCAACGAGGAAGGCCTCGGCGAGCTGACCGACAAGCATTGGGATATCATCAACTACCTGCGTGATGAATACATCAATAACGCCGGTAACCAGCCCAACGAGCGGACCATTCTCAAGGCCATGGGCGACAAGTGGGGGGCCAAAATCGGCCAGAAGGATACCTTCTCACTGTTTCCCAAGATGCCGTCCAAGCAGGGTGGCAAGGTCGCCGGCCTGCCGGAAAGCCGACGCAAGGGCGGTTATTAATTCCGGCATAGACCAAAAGTGATATAGGCGGGGCAGGTCCGGCCTGCTACATTGAGCCATCATCACGAATTCAGACCCTACTATTTATATAGAATAGAGAGCGAGGTACCCGCTATGAGCTCAAAGGCAGAAAAAATCGCCAAATTGATCGAAATGCAGAAAAAGTTCATTGAATATGAACAGACCCACGGTGTGGATCCCAAGGATTACTACGCGCCTGAATCCGGCCATACCCTGGACGGCTACCGTCAGGAATACCGTGATCTGGCCATGGACGTCCTGGAAGAAGCGCACAAGCAGGTCGGCTCCAAAGCCTTCAGCTAATCGCTTCAACGCGAAATAGCTAATAAAAACGGGGCCTTAGGCCCCGTTTTTATTTTGGATTCTAGATAGAATTTTATCTCGCCGTAGAGACCGCGGAACCACAAACATAATTTTGAATGTTGAATTATGAATTTTGAATTGTGGCAGTCGAGATAATTCAAAATTCAGCATTCAGAATTCAACATTGTTATTTTCCTCTCTGCGCCTCCGCGTCCTCCGCGTTTTTTATCGCTGTTCTAATGATTAGATCTCGGCCCACATGCGGAACAGGTTTGAATAGGCGATATCGACCTGTTTGGTTTCCTCCTCATCCGGGCGCTGCTGCAGCAGGCTCTCCCGGGCCTGGTTGAGGCCGTAGAGCAGCTCCCGCTGGGCCGGGTCGCGGATCATGCTCTGCGCCCAGGAGACGGCCACCAGTCGGGCGCCCCGGGTGACTTCGGCCACGTGATGCAGGCTGGAAGAGGGGTAGACCACGGCCTGGCCGGCCGGCAGTTTGATCGACTGGCTGCCGAAACTGGTGCGGATCACCAGCTCGCCGCCGTC
>JAXHTI010000147.1:0-2846 GCA_034190045.1 Pseudomonadota bacterium | reverse complement strand
ACATCGGGTATTGTCACAAGCATTACGTGGTGTCTCTGTGGAAGGGATTCGTTACAATAGTATCAAATTCATGCCGGTCGACGCGCCGGTAAACAGGAGCACGCGATGATACTGACTGTAATGGCGGATGGACAAAGTATTCCGCTGGAAGTGCCGGACAACATGCTCAACGAAGCCCGGCCGATGTTCGACAAGATGGATGCCGACATGGATAACGGCTGGCAAATGGGCCGGGACTGGCTGGATAACCCGGATCCGGAACAACGCTGTCAGATCGCCGCCGACAAGTTGCTGACCGCGCTGGAAAACGACAA
This sequence comes from Pseudomonadota bacterium, assembly GCA_034190045.1. Lineage (GTDB taxonomy): Bacteria > Pseudomonadota > Gammaproteobacteria > UBA6429 > Thiohalophilaceae > Thiohalophilus. The sequence goes on along the minus strand of JAXHTI010000147.1, from coordinate 2,532 downwards.
TCCCAATATGGCGCAGATGATGGCCGCCTATATTCTCAGCAAGGCGCCGCACGTGGAAACCGTGGTGATCGACACCAATGGCGAACTGACCGAAACCCATTTCATGTAACTGTCTGCCGGATCGAGCGCCAGCCGATCCGGTTTTTCCCTTCCTGTTTCTCCCGCCTCCTTTGCCTGTTATCAGGGTAAACCCTTAGTAATATAAGGTATAACCCCGGCGCGGATTTGATGCTATCTCCTTGAAATACACAGGCTTTTTTTCTATTAACCTAAAGAATATAGTGGTATAAACGCTAAGGTATAACAAAGGCGTCGTGTGAAAGCTACGAGGTCTCGGCGCGATAGTGAACCAACCTGTCTGCACGGCAAATGGGAGTCCGGCGTCATGAAAAAAAACTATCCGATTACCGGCCAGGAGCGCGATTACCCGGCCACGATGAATATTCTCTCGACCACCGATCCAAAAGGGGTGATCACTTATGTGAATCCCGATTTCTGCGAGGTCAGCGGGTTTTCGTCCGAGGAGTTGCTGAAAAAAAGCCACAACATGGTACGTCATCCGGAGATGCCCCCCGCGGCCTTCGAGGATTTGTGGCAGACCATCAAATCGGGCCGGCGCTGGATGGGGCTGGTGAAAAACCGCTGCAAAAACGGCGATCACTACTGGGTCAATGCTTATGTCACGCCGATCACCCGCGACGGCGAGGTGGTCGAATACCAGTCCGTGCGGGTCAAACCCCAGCGGGATCAGGTCCGACGTGCCGAGCGCTATTACGCGGCGTTGAACAAAGGCAAAATGCCGCGCCAGGCCACCCGGACCCGCTTCGGCCTGCGCAGCCGCCTGCTGGCCGTGACCGGGGTGTCGCTGTTGCCGGTACTGGCCAGCATACTCTGGAGCGAGTCGCAGGCCTGGCAGCTGGGTTCCCTGCTGCTTGCCCTGATCATCGCGGGTGCGTTGAACCATCTGGTGACCGGCCCGCTGCGCCGGGTGGTTCGTGAGGCCCGGGACGTTCTCGATAAACCGCTGATGCAGGCGATTTATACCGGGCGGCGGGACGAGGCCGGCGCCCTGCAACTGGCGTTCAAATTCCTGCAACAGGAAGTAGTCGGCATGGTGGGGCGGATCGCCGATTCCACCAATCACTTGCATGACATGTCCGGCAACGTCACCTGCGCCATGCAGCAGAGTTCCGGCGCGGTGGAGCAACAGTCAGCCGAGACCGAACAGATCGCCACCGCCATCAATGAGCTCAATGCGTCGTCCCAGGAAGTGGCCAGTAGTGCCAGTCAGGCCGAAGAGGCCGCCCGTCAGGCCGCGACCGCGGTGGCCCGCGGCAAAGGGGTGGTGGAGCAAAACATCACCACCATTCGCGGCTTGTCGCAGGAGCTGAACAATGCCAGCGAGATCGTGCGGGCGCTCGGCAGTGATACGGACAATATCAGCAAAATCATCGACATGATTAACGGCGTCGCGGAACAGACCAACCTGCTGGCGCTCAATGCCGCGATCGAGGCTGCCCGGGCCGGGGAACAGGGGCGGGGGTTTGCCGTGGTCGCGGACGAGGTACGCATGCTGGCCCAGCGCAGTCAGGAGGCAACCCAGGAAATCCAGGGCATGATCGAACAGTTACAGGGACGTTCCCGCCAGGCCGTCGAGGTCATGGACAAAAGCCAGGCCGAGACCGAACGCAGTGTCGAGCAGACCGGCGAGGCGGGCGATGCCCTGGGCGAGATTGATCAATCGGTGCGCTCGATCAATGACATGAACAGCCAGATCGCCAAGGCGGTCGAAGAGCAGTCCAGTGTAATTGAAGAGATTAACCATAACATGGTCAATATCAATGATCTGGCCAACGACAACAGCACTGGCATGCAGCAAATGCAAGAATCCTGTCAGCACCTATTGCAAACGGCCAAAAACATGGAATCCCTGGTGGACCAGTTCTGGTCCAAATAATAAATAACAGGGACGAGGAAGATCAAAACCTTGCAACCACGAAGGCACGAAGACACGAAGAATAAGTCCTGAAATTTCAATCAGGGATGCTTCTGGTCTTCGCGTCTTCGTGGTGAAGCCTCGGATGATGGATTGAGGATCTTGTGCATTTCGTAGTGGACGATCTCGCCGAACAGGGTGTGGCTCTGTTTCAACAGTTCGTAACCGTGGTGCTGATAGAATTCGACTGCGGATTCGCGAGCATGTAATACCAGGTTATGCAGTCCCTGTGCCCGCGCTGCCTCTTCCAGAGCCAACAACATCTGTTTGCCCAGTCCCTGCCCGCGGTAATCGGGATCCACGGCCATGTAGCGTAACTGTCCGGTATCGGCATCCAGGCTATGCAGGCGACCGACGGCGCGGACCTGCATGGTGTCGTCGAAGATCATCCGGTGGGTGGCACTGGCCTCGTGCTCATCGCGTTCACTGCCACGGGGCTGTTGCCACGGGGCGCGCAGCACCCGCCAGCGCAGTTCATAATAAGCGTCAAACTGCGCCGGTGTCCGGGGTGTGACAATCTGCATGGTGGCCAGCGG
>JAXHTI010000146.1:0-5194 GCA_034190045.1 Pseudomonadota bacterium | reverse complement strand
CGCCACTGCGTTGAAATTGTTGCCGCTGCTTGTTGATCTCGCTGTCGAGAATAAAGCCGATCAGCACCACCACAAAAAAGAACCAGACCACCAGGATCAACAGATATAACCGGGTAATTGGTCGAAGTTGCGGGTTGTTGCTGATTAATCCGGTAATTCCCATACTATTTCTACAGTCGCCATTGTGCAGGGTGGGCCACCCGACCAATATTGTGCGTTGCTGCAGTTCATTCCGGTATCAGGGGAAACCCTGAAAACACGCTGTTTTCCCTCGACCGGGACACAAAAATCGGGGAATACAGCATCGTCCCGTCGCCGGGAGGGCCGATGTTACGATTTGGTCAACAATTGCGATCCCTTCCTTGCACCATTAGTATTGTGCCTCTGTCGCGTTTTATACTGGGCGCTTGCCCGATTCCTCTGGATGTCACTGGAAAGTCATTATGCGTAAACGTTTAATCTTGGTCGTTGTGATCCTGGCTCTGTTCCTGGCCGCCATTTTCGGTATCAAGTACTGGCAAAACGTCCAGCAGGCCGCCATGATGGCCCAGCCCCGGCCCCCGGCCACCGTTGCGTCCGCGACAGTGCGTGAAGAACGCTGGCGCCCGGTACTCAATTCCGTCGGCAGCCTGATCGCCATCAATGGCACAGCGGTGACAACCGAAGTTGCCGGCCAGATCAGCAAAATCCAGTTTGAATCCGGCAGTCATATCGAACAGGGTGAAGTGTTACTGCAGCTGGATGATGCCGTCGACCAGGCGGCACTGGATGCCCTGCGTGCCGAACGTCGCCTGGCGGAGATCAAATTCAACCGCGCCAAGGATCTGCTGCGGCGCAAGGTCATGTCCCAATCCGAGTATGACGAAGCCCGGGCTGCGTTTGATGCCGCTACCGCCCGGGTCAAACAGCAGGAAGCCTCTATCCGGCGCAAGGCGATTCGCGCCCCGTTCAGTGGACGCCTCGGTATTCGTCAGGTCAACCTTGGCCAGTACCTGGACCCGGGCCAGCCCATCGTCATGCTGCAGGCGCTGGATCCGATCTTTGTGGATTACACCCTGCCGGAACGTTATCTGCCGCGCCTGAGCACTGGCCAGGAAATTCGCGTGCAGGTCGATGCCTTTGCGGGTGAATCTTTCAACGGGCAGATCAGTGCCATCGACTCGGGCGTGGATGCCGGCACCCGCACCATCAAACTGCGCGCCACCCTCGCCAACCCCGAAGGCCGGCTGCAACCGGGGATGTTTGCCAAGGTCAAAACCCTGGCGCCGGAAGATAAAACCGTGCTCACGGTTCCCCGCACCGCGATCAGTTACAACACTTATGGCGATTTCATCTATCTGATTGAGAAAAATGATCAGGGCCAGAGCATCGTCAAACGTCAGCAAATCGAAACCGGCGAGGCTCGCGAAGGCGATGTTGCCATTGTCGGTGACATCCAGGTCGGACAGGAAGTCGTCCGCGCCGGGCTGGTTAAACTGCGCGATGGCATGCAAGTGAAGATCGACAACAGCGTTGAGCTGGACGACGACAGGGTCGACAGCGAATGAAATTCACCGATATTTTTATTCACCGTCCGGTTCTGGCGACGGTCGTCAGCCTGCTGATCCTGCTCATTGGCCTGCGCTCGCTCGGTATACTGGAAGTGCGCCAGTATCCGGAAATGAAAAATACCGTGGTCACCATTACCACGGTCTATCCCGGCGCCAGCTCCGAACTGGTCAAGGGCTTCGTCACCACACCCATCCAGCAGGCGGTCGCCGAGGCCAATGGCATCGACTACATCACCTCGACCAGTGCCCAGGGGCAGTCGACCATCGAAGTCTATATGGAGCTGGATTACGACCCCAATGCCGCCGTGTCGGAAATCCAGGCCAAGGTGGCCAGCAAGCGCAATGTGCTGCCGGCTGAAGTGGAAGACCCGGTCATCGATTCGAGTACCGGCGATTCCACGGCGCTCATGTATGTCGCCTTTTTCAGTGACTCGCTACCCCGCTCGCACATCACCGATTACGTACTGCGCGTCACCCAGCCGCAGATCCAGGCGCTGGCCGGCGTCGCCAAGGCGCGCCTGTTCGGCGAACAGTTTGCCATGCGCATCTGGCTGGATCCTGATCGCATGGCCGCCCAGGGCGTCAGCGCCGAACAGGTCGCCGAGGTGCTGCGCGCCAACAATTACCTGGCCGGCATCGGTTCCACCAAGGGCAAGTACGTGGCCATGAACCTGACCGCCACCACCGATGTCAGCGAACCCGAGGATTTTCGCCAGCTGGTGGTGCGCAGTGAAAACGGCACGCTGGTACGCCTGCAGGACATCGCCCGCACCGAACTGGGGGCGGAGAATTACGACTCGACCGCCTGGTACAAAGGCATTCCGGCCGCCTTCATCGCCGTGGAGCCGGCTCCCGGCGCCAACCCGATCGATGTCGCCGATCGGGTCAACAACCTGATCCCCGAAATCCGCAAACAGCTACCGGAAGGCATTCAGGTCAAGATCCCCTACGACGCCAGCCAGTTCATCAAGAACTCGATCAAAGAGGTCTACAAGACCATCGCCGAGGCGGTGCTGATCGTGCTGGTGGTGATCTACCTGACGCTGGGATCGTTCCGCGCCGCGATCATCCCCGCGGTGGCCGTGCCCCTGTCATTGATCGGCTCCGCCTTTGTCATGCTGGCACTGGGCTATTCGCTGAACCTGTTAACCCTGCTGTCGATGGTGCTGGCCATCGGCCTGGTAGTGGATGATGCCATCATCGTGGTGGAAAACATTCACCGCCACATCGAGGAGGGTGAGAAGAAACTGGACGCCGCGCTCAAGGGCGCGCGGGAACTGGCTGTGCCGATCATCGCCATGACCACCACCCTGCTGGCGGTGTATGCGCCAATTGGTTTTCAGACCGGTCTGACCGGGACCCTGTTCAGTGAGTTCGCCTTTACCCTCAGCGGCGCGGTACTGATCTCCGGGGTCATCGCCCTGACCCTGTCGCCGGTGTTATCGGCCGCGGTGCTCAAGCCGCACGGCAGCGAGGGCAAATTCGAACAACAGGTGGAGAAATTCTTCAACTGGCTGTCCCACCATTATCATCGCCTGTTGAACAGTTCACTGGATACCGTCTGGGTTTCGATCCTGGTCGGCGCCGTCATTTTTGCGTCCAACATTTTCATGTTTATGGAAAGTAAACAGGAGCTGGCCCCGACCGAGGATCAGAGCATCCTGTTTTTCAACGGCACCGGCCCGCGTACCGCCACACTGGATTATCACAAGGCCTATTCCAATCAGATCCAGGGTATTTTCGAAACCTTCCCCGAATACACCGACAGTTTCTTTATTCTCGGCCGCACCCAGGACTCGGTGTTCGGCGGCTTCAAGATGGCGCCACAGGATCAGCGCGAACGCTCGCAAATGCAAATCAAACCGCAACTCAACGGGCAACTGAACCAGGTCGCCGGCTATCAGATCGGCGTATTCCCGAGACCCAGTATCCCCGGTGCCAGTCGCGGCCTGCCGGTGCAGTTCGTGCTGACCTCCGACCGGGGTTATGAAGAGATGGCCAATCTGGCCAACCAGCTCATCGGCCGGGGCATGCAAAGCGGCAATTTCCTGTTCCTGATGAAATCCATCGAACTGGACCGGCCCACCATCAGCGTACAGATCGACCGGGATCGTGCCGCCGATCTGGGCATCAGCATGCGCGACATCGGCCGCAATCTCGGCACCCTGCTGGGCGGAGGCTACGTCAATCGCTTCAGCATGGATGGTCGCAGTTACCGGGTCATCCCGCAGGTAGAACGGGAGTTCCGCCTGGATGCGGATATGTTGAAAGATTATTACCTGTCGACCGCCAGTGGCGAGCAGGTTCCCCTGTCGAGCATTGCCACTCTCGAACGCACGGTCGAACCCTCGAGCCGCACCCAGTTCCAGCAGCTCAATTCACTGGTCATCCAGGGTAACCTGGCGCCGGGTGTCACCATGGGTCAGGCGCTGGACTACCTCGAAGCCCAGGCCAGCGAATTGCTGCCCCAGGGTTTTGATTACGACTATCTGGGTGAATCGCGCCAGTACGCTGCCGAAGGCGGCAGCCTGATGCTGACCTTCTTCCTGGCCCTGCTGGTGATCTACCTGGTGCTGGCCGCCCAGTTCGAAAGCTGGCGCGATCCGCTTATCATCCTGGTGTCCGTCCCCGTCTCCACCGCCGGCGCCCTGGTGTTCATCATGCTCGGCGTGGCCGACGCCTCGATGAATATTTATACCTGGGTTGGCCTGATCACGCTCATCGGCGTGGTGGCCAAAAACGGCATCCTCATCGTCGAGTTCGCCAACAAGCTGCAGATCAAAGAAGGTCTGAGCCGCCGCCAAGCCGTGGAACAGGCCGCAACCATCCGCCTGCGTCCTATCATCATGACCTCCGTCGCGCTGATCGTCGCCATGGTGCCCCTGCTGATCGCCACTGGCCCCGGCGCGGTCAGTCGCAGTCATATTGGCATGACCGTGGCCGCCGGGCTGGGGATCGGGACCCTGTTTACGCTGTTTATCCTGCCCGCGGTTTACATGCTGCTGGCCCGGGATCACTCCGCGCAAAGCCAGGCGAGCTGAAAGGCATATTGAAAAGGCGCTAGATCTGGTCGAACTTCGCCGGCTCGATGGCCACCAGTTCGCGAAAGGCGGGGCGGGCAAACCAGAAGCCCTGGAACAAGCGGATACCGGCATTGCTTAGCCAGCGGATCTCCTCGATCTCTTCCACCCCTTCAGCAACCAGATCAATCCCCAGCTTGCCACAGGTGTGCACGATGCCCTCGACAATCGCCTGCTTGGGGGCTTGCTGGTGGATAGCGGAAATGATCTGGCGATCCAGCTTGATGATATCGGGCTGGTATTCGGCCAGCAGGTTTAGCCCTGAATAACCGGCCCCGAAGTCGTCGATCGCCATACTGAAACCCAACCGGTGGTATTCGTTGACGATATCGATCAAATGCCGGTGATCCTCGACCTGCTCCCCCTCCGTGATCTCGAAGACGATCCGCTCCGTCGGGAAATTATAGGTTTTCGCTGCCTCCAGGGTGGTTCGGATGCAGACTTCCGGTCGATACACCGCGTTGGGAAAGAAATTGATATTCAGATTCACTTTCAGTCCCAGCTCACTGGCCAGCTTGACGGCCTTCACGCGGCAGCTCTGGTCGAAATGGTAACGGTTGCTGT
>JAXHTI010000145.1:0-5196 GCA_034190045.1 Pseudomonadota bacterium | reverse complement strand
ACAGCAACCGTTACCATTTCGACCAGAGCTGCCGCGTGAAGGCCGTCAAGCTGGCCAGTGAGCTGGGACTGAAAGTGAATCTGAATATCAATTTCTTTCCCAACGCGGTGTATCGACCGGAGGTCTGTATCCGAACCACCCTGGAGGCGGCGAAAACCTATAATTTCCCGACGGAGCGGATCGTCTTCGAGATCACGGAGGGGGAGCAGGTTGAGGATCACCGGCATTTGATCGATATCGTCAACGAATACCATCGGTTGGGTTTCAGTATGGCGATCGACGACTTCGGGGCTGGCTACTCCGGGTTGAACCTGCTGGCCGAATACCAGCCCGATATCATCAAGCTGGATCGCCAGATCATTTCCGCTATCCACCAGCAGGTCCCCAAGCAGGCGATTGTCGAGGGCATTGTGCACACCTGTGGCAAGCTGGGGATCGATCTGGTGGCCGAAGGGGTGGAAGAGATCGAGGAGATCCGCTGGCTAAGGGATGCCGGCATTCACCTGTTCCAGGGTTTCTGGTTTGCCCGGCCGGCGTTTCGTCAGCTGGTCGAGATCGACCCCGCCAAATTCGACGCCCTGGACGAACACCAGGGCACCTGATTCTTACCTCAGGATTGTTGCGGGTGGGCGGAGTGATCCCGGGCCAGCAGCAGATAAACCGCCGGCAGTACAAACAACGTGAACAGGGTACCGATACCCAGCCCGGCGGCGATGGTCATGCCGATATGCGTACGGCTGACCGCCCCCGGACCGGTAGCGATGATCAACGGCACCATGGCGACGATCAGCGCAATCGAGGTCATAATGATGGGCCGCAGGCGAATCGTCGCCGCTTCGACCACGGCATCATGCCGATTCATGCCCTGGTTGATCTGCAGTTTGTTGGCGAACTCGACGATCAGGATACCGTTTTTGGCGACCACGCCGATCAGGGTGATCAATCCGACCTGGGTGTAGATATTCACCGAGGCCTCCGCGACACCGAGCATGATAAAGATCAACGCACCGGCGGTGGACAGCGGGACCGAGACCAGAATAATGACCGGATCCCGCCAGCTTTCGAACTGGGCGGCCAGCACCAGATAGATAACCAGCAGGGCCATGAAGAAAGTGACCATCAGGGCCCCGCTTTGCGTGGCGTACTGACGTGATTCACCCGTGTAATCATAACTGAACCCCTTGGGCAGCAGTGTATCGGCCTGGGATTCAAGATAGTTCAGTGCCTCGCCCATGGTCACGCCGGGCGCGAGATTGCCCTGGATGGTCAGTGAATTAAGCTGCTGGAACTGGGTGCGATCGGAGGGCTCCACCTTGCGCTCGAGTGTGGCGATACTCGACAGCGGCACCTCTTCCCCGCTCGCAGTTTGCAGGTAGTAATTCTTCAGCATCTCGGCATCCAGCCGGAACTCACGTTCCACCTGGGGAATCACCTTGTAGCTGCGACCTTCCATGCTGAAGCGATTGACGTAACCGCCGCCCAGCAGGGTGCCGAGATTGCGACCGATGTCCTGCATGCTGATCCCCAGATCGGCGGCGCGGTCCCGATCCACGTTGACTGTGACCGTGGGGCGATCCAGCTCGATGGATTTCATCAGGAACATAAAGTTGCCGCTTTGCATGCCTTTACCAATTATCTGATTGGCGACATTAACCATCTCCTCGTAACCCCGATCCGAGGTGATCACAAATTGTACCGGCAGGCCGCGGCTGGCACCGGGAATACTGGGCCGGGGAAAAACCCCGATCTGATAACCCGCCACGTTACTCAATGCACCGTCGAGCTGGGGCTTGATTTCCATCTGTGAGCGTTCGCGCTGATCCTGGGGGACCATCTTGAAGCCACCGAAAACCGAGTCCTGGGTACGCCCGAGGATAAAGAAACCGTCATTGTATTCGGGAATACTTTCGAAGACTTCCTTGATCTGGTTGGAATAGGCCTTGTGGTAATCGAGTGTTGCCGTCCGCGGACCGGTACCATTGAAAAAGAGAATGCTCTGGTCTTCGGTGGGCGCCAGCTCCGATTTGCTGTTCACGAACATGAAATAATTGGAGGCCAGAATCACTGCGCCAACCAGCAGCGAGATGCCAACGGTATCCAGCGAGCTGCTCAGGGTCCGGCGATAAGCACTGGAAAGCCAGCTGAAGAATTTTTCCACCTGCTGCTCGAAGCGCCCCTGGCTGCCATGTTGCTTGAGCACCTTGGCCGATAGCATGGGCGAGAGGGTCAGCGCGACAACCCCGGAGATCAGCACGGCTCCACTCAGGGCGAAGGCAAATTCGGTGAACAGGCTGCCGACCAGTCCGCCAAGAAAACCGATCGGGGCATACACGGCCAGCAGGGTAGTGGTCATGGCGATGATCGGTACCGCCAGTTCACGCGCCCCTTTGAGGGCGGCCTGCAGGTTACTTTCGCCTTCCTCGATATGCCGATGCACGTTTTCGACCACGATGATCGCATCATCCACCACCAGGCCGATGGCCAGTACCATCGACAGCAGGGTCAGCAGGTTCAGCGAAAAGCCCAGTGCCAGCATCACAAATGCGGCACCGATCAGTGACAGCGGCACGGCGACGGCGGGAATGGCTGCCGCGCGGAATGAACCCAGGGTCAGATAGATCACCACCAGTACAATAAGTACGGCCTCGGCGATGGTCTTGTAAACTTCCTTGATCGAGTTCTTGATGAACTGGCTGGCGTCATAGGGAATCTTGACTTCAATCCCCTCGGGCAGCTGATTGCGGATCTGCGGAATCAGGTTATTAACCCGATCGGCCACGTCGATGGGATTGGAGCCTGGTGCCGGTTCCACGGCGATGAAGGCGGCGGGGATGCCTTTATACCAGGCGGTCATGTCGTAATTTTCGGCACCCAGTTCGGTGCGGGCGATGTCCTGCAGACGCACCAGCACACCATTGTGGCTGCGCACCACCAGCTTGCGAAAATCCTCGACCTCGCTGACGTCGGTGGTGGCGGTGAGATTCATCGCCACATATTTGCCCTTGGTCGAGCCGATGCCGGCGAGGTAATTGTTGGCCCGCAGTACCTGGGCAACCTGTTCGGCGGTCACACCCTGGGCCGCCATGCGATCCGGATCCAGCCAGATGCGCATGGCGAACTGTTCCCCGAACAGGCGCGCCTTGGCGACCCCGGCCAGTGCCTGGATCTGGGGCTGGGAGACACGCAGTACGTAATCGGTGATTTGCGCACGGGGGATTTGCTCACTGAAAAAAGCGACGTACATCAGCGCGGTGGAGTCGCCGGTACTCGAATCGATGACCGGATCTTCCACTTCGGCGGGCAGTTCGTTGCGTTTACTGGCGACCTTGGCCTGTATTTCGGCCACCGCCGCGTTGGGGTCGTAGTCCAGCTGCATATAGACTTCGATGGTCGACTGGCCCTGGGAACTGGTGGACATGATGTAGTCGATGCCGTTGGCCTCGGCCACGGCCTGCTGGATAGGCGTGGTAACAAAGCCTTTGACCAGATCGGAACTGGCACCGGGGTAGACGGTGGTAATGGTTACCACGGTGTTCTTCATTTCCGGATACTGGCGTACTTCCAGCATGCCGAGCGAGCGCAGTCCGATCAGCAGAATCATCAGGCTGACGACCGTCGCCAGAACGGGACGGTGGATGAAAATATCGGTGAATTTCATTCGGTATCGACCTTGTCGTCGTCCAGTTCGACACTGTTATCGATCTGTACTGCCATGCCGTCACGCAACTTGACCAGACCGGCCCGGACTACTTGTTGACCGGTTTCCAGACCGCTGACTTCGATCCGGCCATTGCGCGATTCACCTGTGTCAACCTGCTGGCGTCTGACGGTCAACTGACCTTCGTTATTTTTTTCAATCAGATAGACAAAGTCGCCGTAGGTGTTGTAACTGATCGCAGTACGGGGCAGGGTCAGGACGGTTTTTTCCTCGGGGGCCAGGGTCTTGACCTTGGCAAACATCCCGGGCTGGAGCTGACCTTCGGGGTTATCCAGCGTGGCGCGCAATTTGACAGTCCGGGTGCCGGCGTCGATACCCGAATCGATGGCGGTAATTTTGCCGTTGAATGTTTCCCCGGGGACAGCATCGACCCGGATGCGAATATCCTGGCCGGTCGCCAGACGCGGCAAATAGCGTTCCGGGAGGGTATAGTCGACATAAATCGGATCCAGCGCCTGCAGCAGGACAATGGGTTGCCCCGGCTCCAGATACTGACCGATATTCACCTGACGTATGCCCAGACGTCCGCTGAACGGCGCGCGAATGGCCTTGCGGCGAATCGTGGCTTCCTGCTGTTTGACCCGGGCGGTGGCGGCATCAAATGCGGCGCGCGCTTCGTCATATTCGGATTGGGACATGACCTGGCGCCGCAGCAGATCCTTCGCGCGGTTGAACTTGATCTCCGCCAGGCGGCGCTCGGCACGCAGGGCCTCCAACGCGGCCTGATCGATCGAGTCATCCAGCTGTAACAATACCTCACCCTGTTCCGTCCAGGTGCCGGATTCAAACTGAATCTTGCTGACCAGACCGGCGACTTCGGTGGTCACGGCCGTGCCATTGATGGCCACCAGGGAGCCCACCGAGTTGAGCATGGGGCGCCAGCGTTCTTCACGGACTTCGGTGGAAGCGATGGTGGCCGGGGGACGCGGCTGGGCCATCTGTGCCGCCTGCTGGACGTTTTGCCAGTATTTAATGCCGAAAAGGGCGGCCAGAAACAGAGCAAGCAGGACAATGGCCAGTATTAAACGTTTACGCATAATTGAATTCCAGTGACATCCAGAGGAGCCGGGCAAGCACCCAGTATAAAACGCGACAGAGGCACAATACTAATGGTGCGAAGGCGGGATCGCAATTGTTGACCAAATCGTAACATCGGCCCCCCGGCGACGGGACGATGCTGTATTCCCCGATTTTTGTGTGCCGGTCGAGGGAAAACAGCGTGTTTTCAGGGTTTCCCCTGATACCGGAATGAACTGCAGCAACGCACAATATTGGTCGGATGGCCACCCGGCACAATGGCGACGGTAGAAATAGTATGGGAATTAACGGATTAATCAGCAACAACCCGCAACTTCGGCCAATTACCCGGTTATATCTGTTGATCCTGGTGGTCTGGTTCTTTTTTGTGGTGGTGCTGATCGGCTTTATTCTCGACAGCGAGATCAACAAGCAGCGGCAACAATTTCAACGCAGTGGCG
>JAXHTI010000144.1:0-5216 GCA_034190045.1 Pseudomonadota bacterium | reverse complement strand
GGCTGCAACCTCCTCCCATTCTTCGTCCGTCAACAGTTTGTTTACGTCGACCAGAATCAGCAGCTCACTGTCCTGGCTGGAGACACCCTGAATGTATTTGGCGCTCTCGTCATTGCCGACATTGGGCGCGGTTTCGATCTCGGAAGTCCGCAGGTTGGCCACTTCGGCGACGCTATCGACCAGAATGCCGACAATCTGGTTTTCCGCCTCGACGATAACGATGCGGGTCGAATCGTCCGGCTCCCGGATCGGCAGACCGAAGCGTTTGCGGGTATCGATCACGGTGACGACGTTACCGCGCAGGTTGATGATGCCCAGAACATAATCCGGCGCACCGGGCACCGGCGCGATCTCGTTCATACGCAGCACTTCCTGCACCTGCATCACCTTGATGCCATACTTCTCGCCTTCCAGCTTGAAGGTCACCCACTGGATGCTCGGATCGTTGGCGGCTTCTACGACGTCATTCATCGGTTGTCTCTCTCCTTGCCGGTGCCGGCGGCGTCAAAACTGTGGCGCCCCGGCCGTGCGAAATAGTAAGTTGCATTATCCATGCCATTACCGCGTCAACGGACGGCAGCAGGGGCTTGGCGATGGTTGTATTGCTGTTATCGGCCGGTAAGCCGCTGATTTGAGGGTTTAATCCCGGCCTTCAGCCAATTTTGTGGCAAAGGCGCCGGTATCCACCAGGGCGCACATGTGCTGGATGACCGTCCCCAGCAGCCAGCGCCGGCGGGTGCGATCGCTGCGCCAGCGGACCTCGTCCTTGCGCAGGGTAATCACCTCGTCGACCTCGTCACAGGCCAGGCCCCAGCGCCCCTCGTCGATGAGGACCACGCGACGAACCCGTTTGAGCGGGTCGTCCCCGGCCAGCTGCTGCAGTTTTTCGGGGGGAAAGACCAGCCGGGCGGTATCGACGACCGGCACGCTCTTGCCCAGGTGGGTGACCAGGCCCAGATAGAAGTCAGCATGACCGGGCATCTCGGTCAGCTGCTCGGGATCGAACTCGATCACCCCGCCCAGCTCTTCCAGCGGCACGGCCAGGGTAAGTCCGGCAACCCGAAACAGCATGGCCTGGAACAGATCGGCCCAGGGCGGCAACTCTTCGCCGGCGACCGGTGGCGGAGTCTCGGGCCGGGTCTCCACCGCCGGGGCAGGCGCCTCGACCACCGGGGTCGGCTCCACCACCGTCGGCGCCGGCACATCAAGCTTCACCTGCGGCGGCGCTTCGGGTGGTGCTTCGGTCACCGTGGGTGCGGGAGCCGGTTCCGGCTCGGGCGCCGGCTCGCGCAGCAGAGACTGCAGGAACATGTCCAGCGCGACCTTTTCCTCCACCAGGGTCTGCTTGGCGGGTTTATTGCTCATAACCGGTCACCAGTTTTAAATGGGGCTGGTCGGCCCCGGGGTTCAACAGCGAATGCAGCAACGCGGCATAAGCCTGGGCGCCGCGCGCGGCCGGCCGCATGATCGACAGCGGGATACCCTGCTTACTGGCCTCCCGGAACTGGGTATCGACCGGGATCACGGAGTTCCATACCTCGTTGCCGTATTTTTCCCGCAGCACCTGCAGGCTCTCCCCGGCGGCGCGGGTCCGTCGATCGTACATAGTCGGGATAATGGTATGGCTCAGCCCGCCGCGCCGCGCGCGCAGGATCATCTGCAGGGTACGCATCATCCGCTCCAGTCCCTTGAGGGCCAGAAATTCGGTCTGCACCGGCAGCAACAGGTGTTCGCAGGCCGCCATGGCATTGACCATCAGGATACCCAGCGTGGGCGGGCAATCGATCAACACCGTATCGAATTCCCCCTCCAGTCGCGCCAGGCTGCGGGCCATCACCAGTCCCTTGCCTTCCTGGCTGCCAAGCTGGCGATCCAGGGTGGCCAGCGCGGTGGAGGCCGGCAGCAGTCTCAGCCCCTCGAAGCGGGTATCCAGTAATAACTGGCGCGGATCCACGTGCGACTCGGCCCCCTCCCCCTGGAACAGCAGATAGAGGCTCTCTTCCAGAGTGTCGGGATCGTTGCCAAAATAGGCGGTCAGCGAGCCGTGCGGGTCCATGTCCACCAGCAGCACACGCTCGCCCTGGTTGACCAGATGCCCGGCCAGGGTCACGGCCGTGGTGGTTTTGCCCACCCCGCCTTTCTGATTGGCCACCGCCCAGATTTTCAAAGGTTCCTCCTCATGAGGCCGTAAAATGCAAGAATCCGGCCAGGTCTATCGACAAGCTAAGATAGCCTGGCTGTTCAGCCTGTGCCAAAAACCCGATACTCTCTCGCGGAAGATGCCGGGCCCGCCAGGTGCTCATTCACAACCGACCCCGCGATGTACCATAACACCTGACCCGGCGTTCTCTGAGACCTGGCGAGAGGATTTCAACTGCCTTCTCAGGCAATGAAATCGGAAATACGCCGTCTAGTTCCGATCCTTGTCTATCTGGCGCTCGATTTCCAGCATCCGGCGGGCATTTTTATCGGCCAGAATCACTACCGTGACCCGGCGATTGCGCTGGCGACCTTCGGGGGTGTCATTATCGGCAATCGGCCGGTGTTCGCCATAGCCGATGGCGGACAGCCGCTGCGGCTCCACGCCGCTGGTGGTGAACAGATGGACCACGCTGGCCGCCCGCGCGGCGGACAGCTCCCAGTTTGAGGGATAGGCCAGGGTATTGATGGGCTGGTTGTCGGTATGCCCCTCCACATCGATATGATTGGGCACATCGCGCAATACCTGGGCCAGTTCCTCCAGCACCGGGTAGGCCTGTTGGGTGAGTTGCGCCGCCCCGCTTGGGAACAGCACCCGGGTATCCATTTCCACTTCCACCCACAGCTTATCCTGGTTGATGTTAATAATGCCCCGATCGATCAGCGGCTGCATCGACTCACGAACCTGTTCGGCGATCTGTGCCATCTGCCGGGATCGATCCACGGTGGTTTCCGGCGCCTTTAACTGGACGATGTCCGTGCGTGGCTGTTCGATCAAAGGGTCCACCGGGACAAACGCTTTGGCCTGTTCGCCGATCTGAATCGGATCGCGCGACTTGGGCGGCGTTTTGAAGGCATCGATCATGGTGTCGGACAACACCCGGTATTTACCCTCGTTGATCGAGGACATGGAATACATAACCACGAAAAACGCAAACAGCAAGGTAATGAAATCCGCGTAGGAAACCATCCAGCGGTCGACGTTCTCCTCTTCCGGTACCTGTCGACGTTGACGGCGGCGCATGGTTACGGCCCCTGTCGCAGATAACCCAGCAGCTTGGTTTCAATATTGCGCGGGTTCTCGCCCTCGGCGATGGAGATCATCCCCTCGACAAACATGTCCCGATACTGGGATTGCAATTGCACGAGGGATTTTAGTTTATTGGCAATGGGTAAAAAGATCAGATTGGCGGCACCCACGCCGTATATAGTGGCGACAAAGGCCACGGCAATACCGCTCCCCAGCATGCCGGGATCGGACAGGTTACCCATAACCTGGATCAAGCCCATTACCGCACCCAGGATGCCGATGGTCGGGCTGTAACCGCCCATGCTTTCAAAGACCTTGGCCGCCTGGATATCGAACTGTTCCTTGACCGAGATATCCACGTCAAGAATATTGCGAATGCTGTCCGGCTCACTCCCGTCGATCAGCAACTGCAGTCCCTTGCGGGCGAATGGATCGGGTTCCTTTTCCTCGACATCTTCCAATCCCAGCAAGCCTTCCTTGCGGGCGATATTACTCCAGCGAATGATGCGCTGAATGCCTTCTTCAAAATCATACCGGGGGGAATAAAATGTCCAGAACAGCATGCGCATGGCGCGTAAAAACACACCGAGTCGGGATTGCAGCATGACCGCCCCGATCGTACCACCGATCACGATCAACAACGCCGGCCCGTTGAGCAGCGAACTGATATGCCCGCCTTCCAGGTGCTGGCCAACCAGAATTGCGGCAAGCCCGAGTATCAGGCCGAACAGGCTCAGCAGATCCATGTCTACATCACCCGCTTGACGATACTCGGACCGATGTCGGTCAGGTTGAGTATCTGTTCAGTGAGCCCTGCCTCGGCCACGGCGGCCGGCATACCATAAACCACACTGCTGGCCTCATCCTGGGCCCAGATCGTGGAGCCGTTCTGTTTCAGGGTCCGCGCGCCCTCGCGGCCGTCCGCACCCATGCCGGTCAGCACCACTGCCAGGGTTTCACCCGGATAGACTTTGCTGATCGAATCGAAGGTGATATCGACACTCGGTTTGTAGGTCTGCGATTCATCGGCATCGATAATCTGCAGGCCCGATTGATTGCCGCGTCCCTGCAGTAACATCTGTTTGCCGCCGGGAGCCAGGTAGGCCCAGCCCGGTTTCAGGACATCGCCGTCCTCGGCTTCCTTGACGTTGATTTTGCATAGCTGATCGAGACGCTTGGCAAACGCCGGGGTAAAGGTCGCCGGCATATGCTGCACCAGCACGATCGGCAGTGGAAAATCCGCGGGTAGATTGGTCAGAACCTGTTGCAATGCCACCGGCCCACCGGTCGAGGTCCCGATCGCCAGTAATTTGAGTGTCCCGCTCTTGCTGATACGCGGCGCGGGGGCCGGTGCCGGCGCGGAACTGCTGGTGCTAATCGGTTTGCTGGCCGGTGTGGTGGTTGGCGGCGTGGCCATACGCTTGCGCCCCAGCGCCCGGACCCGCTGGCATAACAGGTTCTTGGCTTCGTCGCGATCGCGGGCAATGTCCTCGAAGCGCTTGGGCAGAAAATCGAGCGCGCCGGCTTCCAGGGCATCCAGCGTAGCCTTGGCACCGTCAGTGGTCAGGGAGGAGAACATGATCACCGGCGTCGGCGTGCGCTGCATGATCTGGCGCGTGGCCGTGATGCCGTCCATCACCGGCATCTCGATATCCATGGTAATGACATCGGGTTTGAGTTCGGCAGTCAGGCGGACAGCTTCTTCACCGTTTTCCGCCTGCCCCACTACTTCCAGCCAGGGATCGGCATTGAGAATTTCAGCAACCCGACGACGAAAGAACCCCGAGTCATCAACCACCAGCACCCGTGTTGCCATTAACGTTCCTCCGTCATACTGCGTTGTTTGTCATGCTTCCGTTTGGCAAGACACGGGCGACGGGTCCTGCCTGAGATGGAATAATCTGTTGCTTCAGGTATACATTTTCATCAGGCCCGGCACATCGAGGATGATGGCAATGCCGCCATCGCCGGTGATGGTCGCCCCGGC
>JAXHTI010000143.1:0-5349 GCA_034190045.1 Pseudomonadota bacterium | reverse complement strand
CGGCGGCAAGGCATTGATCGAGTACCATATCGAGGCGCTGGCCGCGGCGGGGGTCGAAGAGATCGTGATCAACCATGCCTGGCTGGGCGAGCAGATCGAAACAACCCTGGGCAGTGGGGAGCGTTACGGCGTGGCCCTGCATTATTCGCACGAGGCGACGGCGCTGGAAACCGCCGGCGGCATCGTGCAGGCCCTGCCGTGGCTGGGCGAAGTGTTTATCGCGCTCAATGCCGATATCTGGACCGACTATCCCATGACCCGGTTGCCCGCCGATCCCGAAGGGCTCGCCCATCTGGTGATGGTGGACAATCCGGCCCATCACCCGCAGGGCGATTTTGGTCTGCGGGATCATCGCCTGGATGAACAGCATGAACCCCGCCTGACCTTCAGTGGTATCGGGGTTTACCGGGCCGGGCTGTTTGCCAGTCTGGCGCCGGGAGTCCGGCCGCTGGGGCCGTTGTTGCGCGAGGCCATGCAACAGGGCAAGGTGAGCGGAGAATACTATGCCGGTCAATGGCGGGATATCGGCACCCCGCAACGACTGGCTGAACTGGATGCGCAACTGGGTGGTGGTCAGGGTTAATGGGTGAGGAGATACAGAGCAGCCAGTTCGACGCGCAGGACTACGCCCGTTTCGAGCAACGTCTGCAACAGGAAACCGCCCTGCTCAAAAGCTGGATGCAGGAAGGCGTGCTGGCGGCGACCGAACCACAGGGCGGTTTCGAGCTGGAAGCCTGGCTGATCGATGATGAGTTACAACCGGCACCGATTAACGAGGCGTTTCTCAAACGCCTGGACACCCCGCTGGCCTCGCCGGAGCTGGCCAGTTTCAACTTCGAGGTCAACAGCACGCCGCGTTACCTGGCCGGTGAAGTCTTCACCGCCATGCATCAGGAGTTGATCGAAACCTGGCGCCACTGTACCGAGACCGCTGCCGCGCTGGACGCCAGGGCGGTGATGATCGGGATTTTGCCGACGGTGGAAAATGACTCGCTGACCCTGGCCAACATGTCAAGCATGCAACGTTATCGGGCCTTGAATCGTGAAGTGGTGCGCATGCGCCGCGGCAAACCGCTGGTCTTCGACATTAATGGCGAGGAGCATTTGCGGGTCACGCATCGCGACGTGATGCTCGAATCGGCCGCTACCTCCTTCCAGATTCACCTGAAGCTCACGCCGCAAAACGCGGTACCCTTATTCAATGCCAGTATCATTCTGGCCGGGCCGATGGTTGCCCTGAGTGCCAACTCGCCGTTTCTGTTCGGCAAAAGTCTGTGGGATGAAACCCGCATCCCGGTCTTCGAACAGGCTGTCGCCGTGGGCGGCTATGATGCGGCCCGCTTCGGACCTATTCGCCGGGTGACCTTCGGTAACGGTTATGTCAAACAATCGCTGATGGAATGCTTCGAGGACAACCTGGCCCATTATCCGGTGATGCTGCCGGTGGATCTGGGCGAGGCGCCGGAACAACTGGCTCACCTGCGCATGCATAACGGGACTATCTGGCGCTGGAATCGTCCGCTGATCGGGTTTGATGAAGATGGCTCGCCGCATCTGCGCGTGGAACACCGGGTGGTGCCGGCGGGGCCCACCCTGATCGATACCATCGCCAATGCCGCTTTTTATTATGGCGCGGTCACCGCGCTGGCGAATCTGCCGATTCCCCCGCGCCGGCAACTGGCCTTCGACCGGGCGCGGGACAATTTCTATACCGCCGCCCGCTTCGGGCTGCGTGCCCGGCAGCAGTGGTTTGATGACAAACAACTGTCCGCCAGCGAACTGATTCAAAAAGTGTTACTGCCCATGGCCCGGGACGGGCTGGCACAACTGGGCGTGGCCGAGTCGGACAGTCGCCGGTATCTGGATATTATCGCGCAACGGGTGGCCAGTGGCAGGAACGGGGCCCGCTGGCAACGCGATTATGTCAAACAACATAGCAAGGATATGCGTGCCCTCACGGCCGCCTATCTCGAACGCCAGCAACAGGGAGATCCGGTGCATGAATGGTCCCTCTGAATACGGGCTGACATTTCTCGATGCACTGCCGCCGGCTCTGCTGGATTTACCCGCCCGGCGCCTGCATGAACAATTAAACGGACCGACACTGATCCGCCTGTCGGGCGAGGATCCCCGTCCGTTATTTATTTCGGTGTTGCTGCACGGTAACGAGACCACCGGCTGGGATGCCATGCGGGCTGTCCTGAAAAAATATTCACGCCTGCCGCGCAGTGTCTATCTGTTCATCGGCAATGTCGCGGCCGCGGCCCAGGGACAGCGGCATCTGCCACAGCAGGCGGACTATAACCGCATCTGGCAAGGTAATGGCGAGGGCGAAGAGTACGCCGTGGCGCGCGAGTTGATGGGCTGGTTACAACAGCAACCGTTGTTTGCCGCCATCGATATTCACAACAACACCGGCACCAACCCGCATTACGCCTGCGTTAATCGCCTGCAGGATGACTATCTGCATCTGGCGACGTTGTTCAGTCGTACCGTGGTCTATTTTCTCAAGCCGGACACGGTACTCTCCATGGCGATGTCCGCGCTGTGTCCGGCGGTCACTATCGAATGTGGCAAGCCTGATGATGCGCGCGGCGTGGCACACGTGATCGAATTTATCGAGGCGGCCCTGCATCTGTCAGCGTTCCCCGAGCATGGAATGGCCGTGCAGGATGTGGATCTGTTTCATACGGTGGCGGTGGTCAAGGTGCCCGAACAGTGTTCGGTGGCGGTGGGCGATGAGCGGGCCGACATCGATCTCAGTCCGGCTATCGATCACTATAACTTCAGCGAATTGCCCCCGGGCACCTGTTTCGGACGTTTCCGGGCGGATTGCGAGCTGGCCCTGCATGCCCGCGATGAACAGGGCAACGAGGTCAGCGGCCGCTATTTCGAACTGCGCGATGGCGGGATCTATACCCGGGTGCCGGTCATGCCCTCGATGCTGACCCTGGACGCCGAGATCATCCGCCAGGATTGTCTCTGCTACCTGATGGAGCGCCTGCCATTGCCCGGCGCCGGCTGAAACCATGCCACCGCTTTGGCTTGCCGCGGCATGGTAAATTGTTATAATCATTAAAGTTTTTATACAAGGTTATTGATGACGATGAAGCTCAGGGTGGCGATCGGTGCGCTGCTGTGGTTCCTTTCGGCGGGCCTGTCGGCCAGCACGCTGGATGAGGCGCAGTCGCTGTTGCAGGCGGGACAGGCCGAACAGGCATTGACCCTGATCGACAAGCAGCTGGAAGCGGTCCCCGACCATGGCGATGGATTGTTTCTTCGCGCCCGAGCCCTGACGGCGCTGGGCCGGCCCGGCGCGGCGGAACGCGCCTATCGGCAATTGATCGAACACCATCCGCAGCGCATCGAGGCCTATAATAATCTGGCGGCGTTACTGGTGGAGCAGGAGCAGCTGGCACAGGCCAGTCAGATACTCGAGCAGGCCCTGACCGATATCGATCCGGCCTATGCCGCGGTTTACCGTAACCTGCAGACAGTGAATGTGGAAATCGCCCGCGCCTCCTATGGCAAGGCGCTGCGGGTGGATGTACCCGAGCAACCCGTCAGCCTGGC
Organism: Pseudomonadota bacterium; assembly: GCA_034190045.1. Lineage (GTDB taxonomy): Bacteria > Pseudomonadota > Gammaproteobacteria > UBA6429 > Thiohalophilaceae > Thiohalophilus. The sequence continues at coordinate 1,776 of JAXHTI010000143.1, read as the reverse complement.
CACCCTGAACCTGGCCGAAGTGCCGCGCCCGGCCCAGGCCCACGCGCAGCCGAAGACCGAGGTGGCTGAACAGGCCGCGGTTGCCGAGCCTTCGCCGGCCATCCCGCTGCCGCAGAGCGAACCGGCCATCGAGCAGACCGTCCGCGACTGGGCACGGGCCTGGGCGGCGCAGGACGTAGGGCGCTATTTGTCGTTTTATGCCGGGGATTTTCGCCCGGACGACGGCCTCACCCGCCAGGGCTGGGAACAGCAACGCCAGGTGCGATTGCGCCGCCCCGAATGGATCCGGGTTGAACTGGAAAAACTGCGGGTTGCCGAACAATCCGCGCAACAGGCGGTGGTGGAGTTTATCCAGAAATACCGCTCCGATACTTACGGGGATGTCACCCGTAAACAATTGATCCTCAGCCGTGAGAATAATGGCTGGCGAATCAGCCGGGAAAATACACTTTGATGATACTCCGCCATGGCTTTTTAACCGGATTACTGCTCGGCGGTAGTCTGCTGCTGCCTGGGGCGCTGCAGGCGGAACCGACCCTGCTGGCGAATCTGGCCACGCGGGAGAACCCGGGCGCCCCCCTGAGCCTGGAACGGCAGGTCGGCAAGGCCCTGTCTCATCTCGATGAACGCCTGGCCGTTCATCCCGCCGATCATGAAGCCAGTTTGTTAAAAGGTCTGATCTATTTTCGCAGCGGCAATCTGGAAGCGGCACTGCGTGAGCTCGACGCCCTGCGTCAGCGGGCCCCCAACTTTCAGCTGGCGCACATGGTCTATGCCGATTTGCGCATGATGAAATGGCGCCCGGTCAACGACATCGGCGATGCCCAACTGTTCGCCAGTCTCAGCCCTGAGGCCCGCGATGTATTGCAGGGCCTGCAGCAGGAAGCGGATTACCGTCTGGGCGTGCATCTCGATCAGGAACTGCATTCGCGCATCCCGCGCCAGATACTGACCCTGGGGGACAACGTCGGGCATGCCATCGTGGTGGACAAGTCTCGCCACCGGTTATTTTTGTTCGAACAACAGGGCAAGGCACAACCGCCACGCCTGGTCCGGGATTATTATGTCAGTACCGGGCGCAAACAGGGCAACAAGGTGGTGCGGGGCGATCTGCGCACCCCAGAAGGCGTTTACTTTGTCACTAACTGGATCCCCGATGAAGAGCTGCCCGAGCGCTATGGCATCGGGGCGTTTCCGGTTAACTATCCCAACGAGCTGGATCGCAAACAGGGTAAAACCGGTTACGGCATCTGGCTGCACGGCACGGAACGCGAATTCTACAGTCGCCCGCCGCTGGACAGTGAAGGCTGCGTGGTACTCTCCAACTACGACCTCGACGCCATCAAACACGAGATAAAACCCGGCGTCACGCCGGTGATCATCACCTCGCGTATCGACTGGATTGACGAGCAGACCTGGCGGAATGAACGTCAGCAGATCCTGCAGGCCCTGCAACAGTGGGAGCGGGACTGGGAAAGCCTGGATACCGAACGTTACCTGTCACACTATGACGACAGCTTCTGGACCCGCTCGCACGACATTCAAAGCTGGAAGCGCTATAAACGCCAGGTCGCCCAGTCCAAGACCTTCCAGGAAGTCAGGCTCGATGATATCTCCCTGTTCAGTTACCCCCGGGTTGAAAACCAGCAGGGCGATCTGGTCGTGGCCCGCATGCACCAGACCTACCGCTCCAACAACTTCAACAGCGAAATACAAAAACGCCTCTACCTCACCCGCCGCGACGGCCAGTGGCGCATCGTCTACGAAGGCCGCTGA
>JAXHTI010000142.1:0-5420 GCA_034190045.1 Pseudomonadota bacterium | reverse complement strand
TCATTTACCAGCCGGTTGATCGCCTCGCGTTCCTTCTGCAGTCGCTGGTGGGCTGTGATCGTATTGCCCAGTGGCTCAAACAGCGTGTAATCCTCGGCGTAGTCATCCAGCCCGTCGCAGATATTGAACTTGTCCAGGTGGAACAGCTTGCGCAGGGCCTGGCGCTTGAGGGTTTCGCTCACCTGTTCGGAAAAAAACATGCTGACTTCGCTGTTTTCATCCAGCGTGTCGACATCGGGCAGTTCCTGCGGCCCGGCTGGTTCGACAGCCTCCGGTGTAGAGCTGGCGGCAGGAGCCGGCACCTTTGTTTCGGGCTGTGTTTGCTGATCGAGCTTGCGTCGCGACCAGCGGTGCAGAAATGTTCTGTCCTGGTCGCTCCCCGTGCCATTGCCGGTATCGTTCGAATCAGACATGTTTGCGCTTGTCTTTTTTGCCGTGTTTGTGGTTTTGCAGTTGCTTTTCCAGTGCCGGTTGTTGACTCAGGATGTATTCGGCCAGCCAGTTGGAAAACGGCGCCACCAGGGGTGTTGAAAGCACAATGCCATCGGTTTCCATGTGGGCCTCGGCATCGGCAAAGTTGGCACTGATCATGGTTGGCGCCAGGTCCATGTCATCGTCATCATCCCGGCACAACACGAACAGCGACGGTTGCTTGCCCATCAGGTTCTGGTAATAGCTTTGCAGACCGTCGCGAAACAGTTCGAGCCAGAACCCCGACCAGATAATGTGCCCCTGATCCTGGTCACCCTGCAGCTGTTGCGATACCTCGCTGCTGTGCTGCGGCAACAGGGCAACCAGATCCCAGTGAGGCAATTGCCATTGCCCGTATTGTCGATATTCGCGTTGCATCATGATCGATACGGGGTAACTGACATCGGCATGTGGGTTCATCGTGCGCCTCTTGCCCGGTTCAGGCTTTTAGCAAATCGTTGTTTAGCCGAGCAATCGCCGTACCAGATCGAACCACGCCGGTTTTATGCCGAATTACACCCTGCGTGGAGATCCCCGTGCGACAGTTTTCACCGCATTAATTTCGGGGTTGGAGCAATCTGTCTCACCCGGGGTTTGTTAAGGTCATCATTTGGCAGGCAGATGTTCGGTTTGGCATGCCGGATATGAAGGTATGCTTTTTGCAAAACTTTGCGAACACTCATTCTCTAAATACCAGGCACAGGCCCTTATGCCAGATCCCGATACCTCAGCCCGCCCCGCACTGATCGATAACTTCGGACGACAGATAAACTATGTCCGTATATCCATCACCGATCGCTGTGATTTTCGTTGTGTCTATTGCATGAGCGAGGATATGACCTTTCTTCCGCGGGCCGAGATTCTCAGCCTGGAAGAGATCACCCAACTGGCCCGCGCGTTCACCGAGCTGGGTGTCGGCAAAATCCGCATCACCGGTGGCGAACCGCTGGTGCGGCGCAATGCGCTCTGGTTGTTTCAGCAACTGGGAGAGCTGCCCGAGCTGCGCGAACTGGTGTTAACCACCAACGGTTCACAGCTCAGCCGACATGCACAGGCATTGCGCGATGCCGGTGTGCGACGCATCAACATCAGCCTCGACAGCCTGCAACCGGAACGCTTTGCGCGACTCACCCGGGTCGGCGATCTGGACAAGGTGCTGCAGGGCATCGAGGCCGCACGCCAGGCGGGCTTCGAGCGGATCAAGCTCAACAGTGTGATTCTGAAAAACCGTAACCATGATGAAGTGACTGACCTGGTGCGTTTTGCCGTCGAGCAAGAGCTGGATATCAGCTTTATCGAGGAGATGCCGCTGGGAGTGATCGGCGATCACGATCGGGCCGAGGTGTATTATTCGAGTGACGAACTGCTGCGTGATCTGCAGCAGTCATTCGAACTGCTTCCCACAACCGAGACCACCGGCGGGCCATCACGTTATTACCGCATCCGTGGCAGCGATACCCGGATTGGCTTGATCTCGCCGCATAGCCATAACTTCTGTGACAGTTGCAACCGCGTCCGCGTCACCGCCCAGGGCCGGCTGTTGCTGTGCCTGGGCCAGGAACATTCCATGGATTTACGTCAGATCCTGCGTGAGTACCCCGAGGATATGCCGCGGCTCAAGGATGCCATTGTTCAGTCCATGGATCTCAAACCGCGGGGACATGACTTCAACCTGCAGGAACAGCCCGTCATCCTGCGCCACATGAGCGTCACCGGAGGCTGACCATGACCGACAAACTGATTCTCTCCGATGCCCGGCTGTCACCAACCTATGCCATCCAGGCGATGGATGAATATGGCCAGTCGCGCGAGGTCCACGTCGCCGGCGAACGCCCCCTGACCCTGAAGGTCGACGACCAGGAGATTGTTACCCTGATGACGCTGGGTAATTATCCTGAAGCGTTGACCCTGGGCTATCTTCGCAACCAGCGCCTGATCGACACGATCGATGAGATCAGCCGCGTCTGGGTCGATTGGGAACAGGAGCGGGTCGATGTCACTACCCGGCGCGGCGAGGGCATCCAGGATGAACGCATGCAGGGTCGCACCGTCACCACCGGCTGCGGGCAGGGTACGGTTTTCAGTTGCACGCTGGACAAGATTTACGGGCAGAAACTCGCTGCCCTGCCGGTGAAGCAATCCCGGCTTTACGATTTGCTCGGGGCGGTCAACGACTACAACGCCGTGTATCGTCAGGCCGGGGCGGTCCACGGCTGCGCCCTGTGCCGGGATACCGAGATCCTGATGTTCGTCGAGGACGTGGGCCGGCACAACGCCGCCGACGCCATCGCCGGGATGATGTGGCTGAAGGCCATGCCGGGCGAGGACAAGATCTTCTACACCACCGGTCGGCTGACCTCGGAGATCGTGATGAAAGCGGCCCAGATGAACATTTCCTTGCTGCTGTCCCGCTCGGGGGTATCGCACATGGGCCTCGAACTGGCCCAGGACCTGGGCATTACCCTGATCGCCCGCGCCAAGGGCCAGCATTTTCTGATCTACAACGGGGCCGAACACATCACGTTTGACGCCGTGCCGGCGACAAAACCGCAACATCGCGCCGCTTCGGCATGACGCGCTATAGCGGGGTGCAACATGGCCAGTAATCTCAATCTTCAGGATGCCAACTGGTCACCTTCCAGAACGGGCGAGGGTGAAGGTCGCGTTCCCGTTTTTCTCAACGCCCGGCAACTGGCCGAATACCTGCAAATCAACGAGAAAAAGATTTATGCCCTGGCCAATGACGGCCAGCTACCCGGCACCAAGATCACCGGCAAATGGCTGTTTCCCAAATCCTTAATCGACAACTGGCTGTTCGAGTCCAGTCACGGTGGAATACTGACCGACCGACTGCTGATTGCCGGCAGCGACGATCCCTTGCTCAACCGGCTGGTCGGGTATCTGATCGGCCAGTTCCAGGCTGACGCCCTGATCAGCTATACCCCGACCGGCACCACGCTGGGCCTGTCATTACTGGCCCGGCGCCGGACCGACCTGTGTGCCATTCACTGGGGTACCGTGCAGGAAAGTCATATCCGTCATGCGGCGCTGATCCAGCAGTATGACGAGGCGAGCCAGTGGCTGATCGTGCGCCTGTTTCAACGCGAACAGGGCTTCATGCTCAACCCCGTACTGGACATTGACGGTCTCGAGATCGCCGACATTTTCCAGCAAAACTGGATCTGGGCCATGCGCCATGACGGCGCCGGTTCGCAGCGCTTTCTGGAAGAGACGGCCGCGGCCTACGGGGTCGATCTGTCACAGCTCAACAGTGCGTTACGGCTGCAGACCGAACGCGAGGCCGCTTCGCTACTCAGCCAGGCCCAGGCGGATATTGCACCAGGGCCCCGCAGCGTGGCGCGCGAATTCGGTCTGCAGTTCATCCCGGTGGGCTGGGAAGGCTTTGACCTGGTGCTGCCTCGACCGATCTATTTCCGGCAGTTGTTCCTGAGCCTGCTCCAGCAACTGAAAAACCGCGAGATGCAGGCCATCGCCCGACAGTTTGGCGGCTATCGTCTCGACCAGTGCGGGGAGATTATCTGGTCGCCCTGTTAAATAACTGTTCCAAATTCATCGACACCCTGGATTCTGCTAATCCTGCGTGACACCGGATGTTTATAAAACCTCACCACGAAGACGCGAAGACACGAAGTCACGAAGTCACGAAGTCACGAAGACACGAAGAAAAAAATTAATTTACTTCAAAACTTTGTGTCTTCGTGGTGAAAAGTTTAATACCCGGAACGTCAGGTGGCGCTGCGCACAACCTGACCTGTGCCACTGACCAGGCAATCCCGAATGCCCGCAAAGAGATTGCTTCGTTACGTTGTTCTTCGCAATGCCTCGTTTTTGCTGTCATTGCGAGCGAAGATGTTTTTAAAACCTCACCACGAAGACACGAAGAAAAATTAATTCATTTAAAAACTTCGTGTCTTCGCGTCTTCGTGGTGAAAAGTTTAATACCCGGAATGTCAGGCACCGTGCTGCACACAACCTGACGTGGGCCTGAACGGGTATTCGTAACGCTTATTCGTCCTGATCTTCCAGCGCGATATCGCCACGGATTTGCAGCATCAGGTCGAGCTCGGGGATCTCCAGCTGCACCGTCGCCTCAAGGGTTTCATTCCCCTGTAACTGGCCGTTATCCAGCGCATCGCGCACCGCCTTTTCGATCGCCTGCTGGGACTGGATACCCACTTTCTTCAGAAACCGACGGGTTTGCGTATTCAGTGTGTCGTCATTCATGCAGCACCTCGTCCCGGCTAAATTCATAGGAATGCAGATCGAACAGAGCATGGACCTGCGGTGACAGTTTCGGATCGCGTCGTACCGTCACTGTAAATACCGTGCCCTCACCCGGCCTGGAGTTCACTTCCAGGTTACCGCCGTAGCGGTGAACCAGGCCATAGCTGACCGACAGCCCGAGGCCCGTCCCGACGCTACCCTTGGTAGAATAGAAGGGGTCAAAGATCCTGTCGATGGTATCGCGATCGATGCCTTTACCATCATCAGCGACGCTGACCTGCACGTTGTCGGCTTCATCCACTTGCGTTGTAATCCGGATAGTCCCGCGCTCATCGATGGCATGGAGGGCGTTGATCAACAGGTTGATCAGCACCTGCTGTAATTCCTGGGCATCGATCCTGATCAGGCCGTTTTCAGCCCTGAGTTCGGTAATGACTGCAGCGTTTTGGCGTTCCGCTTCATGGCGCACCAGCATCACCGTATCTTCCACCAGCCTGTTTACATCCACCTGTTCCAGATTCAGGCTGACCGGTGATGCGCGCGAGTATTTCAGTAACTTCTCCACGATATTGCGAATCCGGTAAACCTGCTCATAGATTAACCCGACTTCGGTCGTGACGGGATCGGTCATACCATTGAGTTCCTCGATCACAATGTCCATGTTCCCCAGGATGACCGCGGTGGGATTGTTAATCTCGTGCGCG
>JAXHTI010000141.1:0-5426 GCA_034190045.1 Pseudomonadota bacterium | reverse complement strand
CCTTTGAACGGTAACATCAGCATGCCATACAGCCAGCTGACCTGTTTGGGCTCGCGGTACTTGCGAATACCGATGGTCATGCCCTCGTGCCCGTCCCGGGGTTGATCCCGATAGGTGCCCAGCAAACGATCCCACCACGGCAGATTGAAACCAAAGTTGCTGTTGGCCTCGTCATCCTCCGCCGAATGATGCACGCGGTGCATGTCGGGCGTCACCACGAACCAGCGCAGCACCCGATCCAGGCCCAGCGGCAATCGGACATTACTGTGGTTAAACATGGCAGTGGCGTTAAGCAAAACTTCAAAAATTATGACGGCCACCACCGGCGGCCCAAGGACGACAATCGTGGCAAATTTAATCAGCATGGAAAGGATGATCTCCAGCGGATGAAACCGCGCACCGGTGGTGACATCGAAATCGAGATCGGCATGGTGCATACGATGCAAACGCCAGAACAGCGGTATGGCATGCACCATCACATGCTGCAGGTAGATAAGAAAATCGAAAATAATGACCGAGGCGATCACCGCCAGCCAGTACGGCGGCGCGTAATAATTGAAAATTCCCCATCCCTGCTGATGGGCAAAAAAGGCCATGCCGACCGCCGCAGCCGGGAACAACAGGCGCAGAACGACAGTATTGAGAATCACGATGCCCAGATTGCTGCCCCAGCGTACCGTTTTGGAGATACTCAATGGTCGACGGGGCGCCAGGATCTCCCACAGGGCCATGATCAGCAAAATGCCAACGAAAAAGCCCACCCGTATCAGCGGTTCGTTGGTCAGAATAAATTCATCAAGGTCCATGGCGCCGTGTCCCCATCCCGCCCGTTCGGCTCTGGATTATCGGATATTGTCAGTCAACGCGCGCATGCTATACTGACAACTAAACAACTATTCAAGTGATTACTTGAATACTAGATGGACAGGCCAAACTATGTCAAGCGGTAGTTTCAAACACGATCTGTTTGCCCAGTTTGCCCGGGTCGGTAAGGCACTGGGAAACGGTAATCGATTGGAAATACTGGAGTTTCTGGCCCAGGGGGAGCGCAGTGTTGAAGCCCTGGCCCGGGTAGCCGGACTGAGCGTAGCCAACACCTCCCAGCACCTGCGTCACCTGCGCGAGGCCGGCCTGGTCACCACCCGCAAGGACGGCCTGAAGGTTTATTATCGCCTCAGCAGCGATGATGTGGTGAGCTTGGTCGATGCCCTGCGCCGGGTCGCCGAACAGCATGTAGCTGAAGTGGAACGCCTGGTTAACAGCTACCTGACTATCAAGGATGATCTGGAGCCCATTCCGCGGGATGAATTGCTGGCGCGCGCCCGGGATGGCCATGTTACGGTGATCGATGTCCGTCCACCGGAAGAATACGCCGCCGGTCACCTGCCCGGCGCGGTCAACATCCCGCTATCTGAACTGGAACAGCGGCTGGCGGAACTGGGGCAGGACAAGGATCAGGAGATCGTCGCCTACTGCCGGGGGCCGCACTGTGTGCTCGCCTTCGATGCAGTGGCCCGCCTGCGCGAACAGGGCCTCAAGGCCCGCCGCTTGCAGGATGGCTATCCCGAATGGAAAACCGCCGGCCTGCCGGTAGAAGAACAGACTCAACCCGAATAGACCGGAGTGCGATTCATGGGGTCAGCGCAACGATTCATTCCAGCCTCTCTCCTCGCGTTTGCTGTCAGCACCGCCCCAGTGCAGGCCGAATTGAGCCGCGGCGCGGACCCCGACACCGGCCTGCGTCACTGGCAATGGCAGGAAGCCGGCATTCATTTCAAACTGACCCAGCGCCTGCCGGATCAGACCCGTGCTTTTTTTGACGCGCGCGGTTTTGACAAAAAAGCCCGCGAGCGCATTGCGCTGGCCTGCGTGTTTCAAAGCGAGTTTAAAAATACCGCCGACAACGATCGGCCGCCGGTGGAATACGATCTGAGCCAGTGGCGGATCCATACCGAAGAAGGCACCCGACCTTTAATGGTACGGGAGACGTGGGAACCGATCTGGCAACAACACGGACTGCCCAAACCGGCACAAATCGCCTTCGAATGGGCGTTGTTGCCGACGTATCAGAAGTATGCCGCCGGCGATTACAACTGGGGCATGACCGTGTACGGCCTGGCGCCCGGTAGTGAATTTGATCTGGAGTTCAGCTGGTCGCGCGGTGATAAACACTATACACGCCGCATCGACGGGATTAAATGTCCACCCGATATCCATCCCCAACCCGAGTAATTATCCATCATGTTGTTAAAAGCACTGACGTTCTTTTTTACTGTTCTGTTAATTTCTGTCACAACCTGTCAGGCGGCCGACAACGTCGAGCGGCCCCGGTTGATGAAAAAGCCGATTCCGGCACCTTCTTTCACCCTCAAAGACATGGATGGCAACATCCACAAGCTGGCGGATTACCGGGGACAGGTGGCGGTCGTCAATTTCTGGGCGACCTGGTGTCCACCTTGTCGTGAGGAGATGCCCTCCATGGAGCGCGCCTGGAAACAGTTACAAAAAGAGAATGTCGCCATGCTGGCGATCAACGTGGGCGAGGATGCCGATACCATTTTTACCTTTACCGCCGATTATCCGGTCAGCTTTCCCCTGCTGATGGACCAGGACTCGAGCGTGATTAACGCATGGCCGGTTAAGGGGCTGCCCACCACCTTTGTACTTGATAAACAGGGGCGCATTGTCTATCGCGTTATCGGCGGACGTGAATGGGATCATCCGAAATTGATAGACATGCTCATCGAATTGCAAAACCAATAAACAGATCACCTTGGTAGTGGCAGTCACTTATTCATAACGCACCGGGGCAGCCGCGATGCAAAACAACAACACAGATCCACCGCATCAGAATTCCGAGATCACCCGGTCGGACTGGCACGCCCTCACCAGTACGGATGTCTTCAAGCACCTTGCCAGCGACGAGCAGGGTCTGAACGAATCCGAAGCCCAACAGCGACGCGAACAGTACGGGCCGAATCAGCTGCGGGCCCAGCAGATTGAACCGGCCTGGCGACGGCTGCTGCGCCAGTTCAATAATGTCCTGATATACGTCCTGCTCGGTGCCGGTGTCATTACCCTGCTACTGGGGCACTGGATCGACAGCGGTGTCATATTTGGTGTGGTGATCATTAATGCCGTGATCGGCTTCGTCCAGGAAGGCAAAGCCCAGAAAGCGCTGGCGGCCATCCAGCAACTGCTGACACGTCAGGCGCGCATCCGCCGTAACGGGCAAATTCAAACTGTCGATGCCACGCAGCTGGTACCCGGTGATGTAGTGCTGTTGCAATCGGGCGACAAGGTACCTGCCGATTTACGGCTGTTTAAATCCCGTCAGCTGCGCATCGATGAATCCCTGCTGACCGGCGAATCGATCGCCGCGGAGAAAAGCAGCGAGCCGGATAAGCCAGAGTGTTTGCTCGCCGATCGCGCGTCCATGGCCTATTCCGGCACGCTGGTCACCTACGGCCAGGGTATGGGTGTGGTCGTGGCGACCGGTGATGACACCGAAGTCGGGCGTATCAGCGATATGCTGCAGTCGGTTGTCACTTTGACAACTCCCCTGCTGCGTAAAATTGCCGAGTTCTCCCGCTGGCTGACGGGGGCGATTCTGATCATTGCCACGGTTACCTTTGCCTTTGGTGTTTTAGTCAAGGATTACACCATCAGCGAGATGTTTCTCGCCGCGGTCGGCCTGGCGGTAGCGGCTATTCCCGAAGGGCTGCCGGCTATCATGACTATCACCCTGGCCATCGGCGTGCAGCGCATGGCCCGGCGCAATGCCATTATCCGTCGATTACCTGCCGTCGAAACCCTCGGCTCGGTAACGGTGATCTGTTCCGACAAGACCGGCACCCTGACCCAGAACGTCATGATCGCCCGTACGGTAGTCACCGCCAATGACCGGTATACCGTCAGTGGTGACGGTTACGAACCTTACGGGGATTTCAGCCAGGATCAGAAAAGCATCGAAGTCGAAACGGATCCGGTGTTGTCGGAACTTTCCCGCGCGGCATTGCTGTGCAACGATGCGCGAATCGAAAAAGTTAACGAGCAGTGGCAGCTCAATGGCGATCCCACCGAGGGCGCCCTGGTCGTACTGGGAATGAAAGCCGGCCTCGAACCAGACTATCAAAGCGAAGAATGGCCGCGGGATGATGCCATTCCGTTTGAATCCGAACACCGCTTTATGGCCACGCTGCATCACGACCATGCCGGTCACGGCTTTATCTATGTGAAAGGCGCTCCGGAACAGATCCTGGCCATGAGCTCGCATCAACGCACCGATGGTGAAACAACCCCACTGGATACGCGTTACTGGCATGACCAGATGCAACAGCTGGCCGAAGACGGCCAGCGTGTTCTGGCCATCGCATTCAATACCGCCGGTAGTGATCAGCGCGAGCTTAACTTCAACGATGTGGAAGCCGGTCTGACTCTGCTGGGCATGGTCGGCATCATGGATCCCCCGCGAGACGAAGCCATCGAATCGATTCGCCAGTGTCATACCGCAGGAATCCGGATCAAGATGATCACCGGCGACCATGCGATCACCGCGTTGGCCATTGCCCGCAATATGGGCATTGTCGACGACAAAAGCAAAGCATTGACCGGGGCCGATCTGGATCAAAACGACGATGAGGCACTGCGTGACATCGTGCAAAAGACCGATATCTTCGCCCGGGTCAGCCCGGAGCAGAAATTGAGACTGGTCGAGGCACTGCAGTCACAGAACAATGTCGTGGCTATGACCGGCGATGGCGTCAACGACGCCCCGGCTTTGAAACGGGCCGATGTAGGTGTCGCCATGGGTAAAAAAGGCACCGAAGTCGCAAGGGAAGCCGCCGAAGTTGTCCTGGCCGACGATAACTTCGCCTCCATCGCACGCGCCATCGAGGAAGGCCGGATTGTTTACGACAACCTGAAAAAATCAATTATGTTCATCCTGCCCACCAACGGCGGTGAGGCCCTGACTCTGGTCGGTGCCATATTACTGGGTATGATGCTGCCGATTACGCCGGTGCAGATCCTCTGGATCAACATGGTCACCGCCGTCACCCTCGCCCTCTCCTTGGCCTTTGAGCCGGCGGAAGGCCAGGTGATGGCCCGCCCGCCCCGGGATCCGGACGAACCGGTCTTTACACCCTTTTTGATCTGGCGGATAGGCTTTGTCTCACTGGTTCTGGCAGCCGGCACGTTCGGCCTGTTCTTCTGGGAGCGCGCGCAGGGAACCGGTATCAATGAGGCACGCACCATGGCAGTGAATGTGCTGGTGCTGTTTGAAATGTTTTATCTGCTCAACGCCCGTTTTCTGATCGAAAACTCGCTGACCTGGCGGGTTTTGATGAACAACCGCTATGTACTCTACGCCATCGGCCTGCTCATTCTGCTGCAACGGTGCCCAGTAGGTAAAGGCCAGTTGCAGC
>JAXHTI010000140.1:0-5539 GCA_034190045.1 Pseudomonadota bacterium | reverse complement strand
TGATTGTCATCGCCGGCAAGGAATACGGCTCCGGCTCCTCCCGTGACTGGGCGGCCAAGGGCCCGCGGCTGCTGGGCGTGCGCGCAGTCATTGCCGAAAGCTACGAGCGTATCCATCGCTCCAACCTGGTCGGCATGGGCATCCTGCCACTGCAGTTCAACGACGGTGACAGCGCTGAATCTCTGGGCCTGAGCGGCGAGGAGCAGTTCAGCATCCGCGGCCTGGGGGACGGTTCCGCCAAGCAGGTGGAAGTCATCGCCACCGGGGCCGACGGCCAGGCCAACACCTTTACCGCCCGCGTCCGCATCGACACACCGCAGGAGATCGAATACTACCGCCACGGCGGGATTCTCCACTACGTGCTGCGCCAGCTGGCCCACTGAGCCGACAAGCCGCACTCACGTTGTTACCTCCGACCCGGTTGAAACCGGGCCGGAGTGTCTACAGGTCACCATTAAAGCCCCGGCCAGATGCGCCGACAAAATCCATACAGGGCTTGTATGTTGAACCAACTATTAACGTGGAGAGTGAGTGTCGTGAAACACGTGGAATACGGACCTCGCATCGGTTCCCATCTAGGTAAACCGATTTACAAGACCATCGAACACAACGGCTATCATTACGAATACGATCGGCTGGCGTGGTGTGACGAGGAAGGCTGTCCCTTGGATCAGCTAGCCGCCAACGAGGTGCTGTTCAAACCGGGCCTGATTTACCGCCTGACGGGTTAAGCGTACCTTAACCACTGAGGGCTCAATCGAATCCACCGGCTAGTCAATCCCGTGTTTTTCGATGCCGGTCGGTGGGGGTGGTGGTGATACCTGTTCTGGTTCGGTGTGCAATAGGATAAGGTAAAAGCGTGTCTCTCGCAGAGACGCTACGCCGCAAAGAAATCCGATTTTACTCCCTTCTCCGCGCTTTGCGTCTCTGCGTCTCTGCGAGAGTGTTATAGCCGGGCATTATCTCGATCCGTATAACAAGACGTAGAACGCCCCTCTTCCTGAGACATAGGCCCGCCAGGGCTTTCATCACACTACCTGCTCGGTGGATTGTCGTTGATTCTCCGGGATCGGCGGGACCTCTGTGTTGAACCATACTGACAGCGGACAGCTTCCGCCAAATCGTGTAAAATCGGGTCTGTTTCAAGAGCCTGACAGGAGCCCGAATGGAGCTGACCAGCCTGACTGCCGTTTCCCCGATCGACGGTCGATATTCCAGCAAAACCCAGGACTTGCAGCCGATCTTCAGTGAATACGGCCTGATTCGTCATCGGGTGCTGGTGGAGGTACGCTGGTTACAGCAACTGGCGGCCAGCGAAGCGATTGCCGAAGTGCCCGCTTTTTCCGATCACGCCCGCAAGGTACTCGAGGGCATTATCGATGATTTCAGTGTCGAGGATGCACAACGGGTCAAGAATATCGAGAAGACCACCAACCACGACGTCAAGGCGGTGGAATATTTCCTCAAGGAGAAGATCGCCGGTAATGCGGAACTGGAGGCGGTCAGTGAATTTATTCATTTCGCCTGTACCTCGGAAGACATCAATAACCTCGCCTATGCCCTGATGCTGCGCGAAGCACGCAACCAGGTCCTGTTGCCGCAACTGGATGAGCTGATCGATACCTGTCGCGAACTGGCGCACCGCTTTGCCGCGATCCCCATGCTCTCGCACACCCACGGCCAACCGGCTTCCCCCACAACGGTAGGCAAGGAACTGGCCAACGTGGTTGCCCGGCTCCAGCGCCAGCGCCAGCAAATTGCGGCTGTTCCCATGCTGGGCAAGATCAACGGCGCGGTGGGAAACTACAACGCACACCTCGCGGCTTATCCCGAGGTCGACTGGCCGGCGTTTGCCAAAGCGTTTGTGACCTCACTGGATCTCGACTGGAACCCCTATACCATCCAGATCGAACCGCACGATTATATCGCCGAGTTTTTCGATGCCCTCGCCCGCTTTAACACTATCCTGCTCGATCTGGATCGCGATATCTGGGCCTATATCTCAATGGGCTTTTTCAAGCAGAAGACCGTCGCCGGTGAAGTGGGCTCGTCCACCATGCCGCATAAAGTGAACCCGATCGATTTTGAAAACTCCGAAGGCAACATCGGCATTGCCAATGCCCTGTTCAATCACCTCGGGGCCAAGTTACCTGTCTCCCGCCTGCAACGGGATCTGACCGACTCGACCGTCCTGCGTAACCTGGGGGTCGGTATTGCCCATTCGTTAATTGCCTATCAATCAAGCCTGCGCGGGCTGGGCAAGCTGGAAGTCAATGACGCCCGGCTGCAACAGGTGCTGGACGATAACTGGGAAGTGCTGGCCGAGGCGATCCAGACCGTCATGCGCCGCTACGGGATCGAAAAGCCCTATGAGAAACTCAAGGAACTGACCCGCGGCCAGCGCATCACCGCCGAGGGTATGCGCGAGTTTATCCAGCGCCTGGAGATTCCCGAACACGCCAAGCAGCCATTGCTCGAGATGACCCCGGCCAGCTACATCGGTAACGCGGTCGACCAGGCCAACGGTATCTGATCGGCATGGCCGCACGCGCTCCGCTCGGCCAACTCTCCGCTGCCGGTTTTTTACAGGATTACTGGCAACAACAACCGCTACTCATCCGCCAGGCACTGGATCCGGCGAACGTCAGCCTGTCTGCCGATGAGCTGGCCGGGCTGGCCTGCGAGACCGATGTCGAATCACGCCTGATAGTGGAAAAAGACGGCCCGCAGCCCTGGTATCTGGAAAACGGCCCGTTCGATGCCGAACGCTTTGCCAGCCTCCCCGACTCGCACTGGACCCTGCTGGTGCAGGATGTCGACAAATTTGTTCCCCAGGTCGCCGAACTGTTGCACCAATTTCGGTTTGTTCCCGACTGGCGCATCGATGATGTGATGATCAGTTACGCCACCGATCAGGGGTCTGTCGGTCCCCATGTCGATAATTACGATGTCTTTCTGCTGCAGACCCACGGCCAGCGTCGCTGGCGAATCAATACACAGCCGGTCGCGGATGACAATTTCATTCCGGATATCGCCCTGCATATACTCAAACAGTTCGACAGCGAACAGGAATGGCTGCTCGAACCCGGCGACATGCTCTATCTGCCACCGGGCGTCGCCCACCACGGCATTGCCGAGGGTGAGTGCATGACCCTGTCGGTCGGCTTTCGGGCCCCCTCGTATGCCCAGTTGATCGGCAGTTACGCCGACGACTATGTGGAAGCCCAGCAAAGCCACCGGTTCTATACCGACCCCAGTCGTGAGCTGCCCGATCATCCGGCCCATCTCGACAGTCGATCGCTGGGCGAACTGCGGGCGATCCTGCGCCTGGAATCGATGTCGGATGCACAACTGGATGACTGGCTGGGCTGTTTTCTGACCGAAGCCAAACAGCATGACGCGGTACTGCCGCTGGAGAAGCCGCTATCGCCCGATGCGATCAAGCAGACGCTCTTGCAGCAACCGGTACTGGTTCGCAATCCCTGGGCCCGGTTGATTTACACACAACACGACGCTCAACTGACGCTGTTTGCCGCCGGTCACCTGTTACGCCTGGATCCGACCCTGCTCGAGGCGGTGCACTGGCTCTGCGATCACGATGTCTACGAACTCAACAGCCAGCCGCAATGGCAGCAACACGCGGCGTTTATCCAGCTGCTGACGGATCTGATCAATGCCGGGGTAATCCTGATCGATGACGCCGACTGACTGGACGATCGAAACCGTCAGTTTTGACGAAGCCCGGGCGGCCATCGAATCGATCCGCCGGCAGGTGTTTATCGAGGAGCAACAGGTCCCCGAAACGCTGGAATGGGACGGGCTGGATGAACAGGCCACCCACCTGCTGGCCCGTGTCGGCGAGCTGCCCGTGGCCACGGCCCGCCTGCTCCCCGACGGGCATATCGGTCGCATGGCCGTGCGTCAAGCCTGGCGAAAGCAAGGGATTGGCATGGCCCTGCTGGAGCGTCTGCTGGACCTCGCCCGCGAACGGGCGCTGCCACAGGTATTTTTGAATGCCCAGCTGGCGGCCCTGGATTTTTATGCCAGGGCCGGTTTTCACACCACCGGCAGCACCTTCATGGACGCCGGCATCCCGCACAAGAGAATGGTTCTGGAACTGGACCAGATCGACTAGAATTCAGGCATGACAGACATTGATGACAACCCGGCACTGACCCGGGCCGAGATCGGCGAAGACACCGGCGAACTGCTGATTGATGATCGCCAGGAGAATTACCAGGCCCTGCTGAACATGATCGACAAGGGCCGGCGTTCCCTGCATATCTACAGCCGTTACCTGGACGGCAAACTTTATGATCGCCAGGAATTCAGCACGGCCATACGTCGTCTGGCCAGTCAGCATCCCCAGTCGCAGGTTCGTATTCTGGTACGCGACATCGAACCGCTGGTCAAACATGGCCATCGGTTGATTGAGCTGTCCCGGCATCTCAGCAGTTCGATGGAAATCCGGGTTATCCACAAGGATTACGCCGACTACAACGAAAGTTTTTTTATTGTGGATCACCGCGCCGTCCTGCATCGCAAGCTCGCCGACCGTTATGAAGGGATCGTCAATTACAATGATCCCGCGCTGGCACGCTATCTGCTGCACCATTTTAACGAGGTCTGGGAACAGAGCCAGGTGCCGACCGATGCCCGACGGCTCTATTTATGATCGGAACAGGATGCCATCGATGACACCGACGCTAACTCTGAAAACGCGGAATACAGGTTACCCGGGGACCGGCAATCCACGGGTCAGTTCGGTGTCTTCAGTGGTTTCTTTAACCGTACCGACGAGGGAAGATGCGATAAAATGCGCCAGTTGATATTTCGTCCCCTGCTTTATATTGCTTTTGCCCTGATGGCCCTGTCACCGGTTCTGGCCGCCGATATGGAACTGGAAGTGATCGATTTGCGCCACCGGCCGGCCGATGAGATTGTGCCGCTGGTCAAACCGTTTGTGGTCGACGGTGGCAGCGTCACCGGCAAGGATTACCGGCTGATCATCCGTTCCACCGGCAAGAATATTGACGAGATCAAGACGCTGCTCACCGATCTGGACACGGCCCTGCGGGAATTGATCGTGTACGTCTCGACCGATGCCGAAGCCATCAGAGCCGAACAGTCGATCGCGGTGCAGGGCCGTATCGGCAACGATTCGGGTGAAGTACGCGGGGGGACGTCAGGCGACGAACAGACGATCGTGATCGACAGTGGCCAGCAGGTTGAGGGGGGTGCCAGCGGAGGCAGCCGGGTCTACAGCACGCGTTCCCGCAGTCGGGAACCGGCCGCTCAGACCATCCGGGTACAGGAAGGCCAATGGGCCACGATTCGCACCGGCCAGGCGGTACCGATCACCGAGCAGACCACCAACCCGGACGGCACCATCACCCGCTCCATCCGTTATCAGAATGTCACCAGCGGTTTTCAGATCCGGCCGCAACTCAACGGGGAACAGGTCCAGCTGTACATTCGCCCGCAGCGGGCCTCGGTCAGTGAATCCGGTGGCGGACAGATCAATCTCAGCGGCATGGAG
>JAXHTI010000014.1:0-39667 GCA_034190045.1 Pseudomonadota bacterium | reverse complement strand
CGATGCCGCTGGGAATGGATAAATGGTTTCCGGTCCTGGGGACCGCGATTCCCGGCATGCAGTCCATGATGACCTCGATGATGAAAAGCAAGCTCAAGAGCAAGGGCGTGGCCAGCGTGGACGATTTGCGCGAGATGTGTCTTGAGTCGGATGTGAAAATGATTGCCTGCCAGATGACTGTGGATCTGTTTGACATGGAACAGAGCAGTTTCATCGACGGTATAGAGTATGGCGGCGCGGCGATGTTTTTCGAGTTCGCCGGCGAGTCCGATATCTGCCTGTTTACCTGAACCGGGCACAGGCACTGCCCATTCTTAATGGACAGTTAATGTATTGATGTTTAAAAGGATGGATTATGCGCACCCTGTATCAAGTCGCCCTGCCGGTTTTCCTGTTCAGTGCGCTGGTGATGCCGCCGGTGACACTGGCGGATGACGCTGTCCCCAGCTACGAACAGGCGCGGGAACAATTTGAAGACAAACGCCGGCAAAATGCGAAGGGACCGAAGCTGAGTCCTGAAGACCGGCAGATCATGCAGCAGGCTGGTAAGGACCTGGCTGCCGACATGCCGGACCCGGGACTCGACGTGGGCATGAAGGCACCGGATTTTACCCTGCCCAATGCCTTTGGCGAACCAGTCAGCCTGTACGGGCAGCTGAAAAACGGGCCGGTTGTGCTCGTCTTCTATCGCGGCGCATGGTGTCCTTACTGCAATCTTCAGCTGAATACCCTGCGCGAAAGCCTGCCGGTGATCGAGGATGCAGGCGGGCAGTTGATCACCGTGACACCGCAGAAGCCGGACAAGTCGCTGGAGCAGGTCAAGGAAGACGATTACCCGTTCGAGATTCTGAGCGATCTGGATAGCTCGGTGATGAAAGCCTATAAGCTCTATTTCGAAGTACCGATGGACCTGGTGGATGTTTACCGGCGCAACTTCGGACTCGATCTCGCCGACTATAACGGCGATGGCCGCTATGTGCTGCCGGTACCGGCGACTTATATTATCGACCGCGAGGGCGTCATCCGGGCGGGGGCCGCCGATGTCAACTACAAGGAACGGATGGAACCGGCGACGATCATCGAGGCCCTGAAACAGCTTTAACGATTACAGCCCGGCTCAATGCCGGCTCGGGCCACCCAGGGCGAAAAACAGGTTGTCGATGATTTCGTGCAGCATTGGCGCGTCGGGACGGGTCTTGTGATAGACCCGCAGTCCGTAGATACCGGCAATCAACAGGCGCGCCAGTGCTTGCGGATCCCGGCTGGGGTCGAGTTCGCCCGCCGCTTGCGCTTCCTGCAATACGCGCGCGAATTCGGTCTCTACCTCGGCAAACATCTCGCTTACACGCCGGTTGATCTCCGTATCCTCGGCCGGTGTCTCAAGCAGCGTGTTGACCAGCAGGCAGCCTTTATTGTCCGGATCGCAAACCATCTCCTCGATCAGCATATCGAAAAAAGTCCGCAGGCGTTGCAGCGGTGAGTCGTCACTATGCAGACAGGTCTGGATCCGCTCGCGGATACCGCTGAAATAGGCATCCAGCGCGGCAATAAACAACGCCCGTTTGTTCTGAAAGGTACCGTAGAGACTGCCCGGTTGCAGGTGAGTCGCGGCGGTCAGATCCTTGACCGAGGTGGCATGATACCCCTGTCGCCAGAAGACGCTCATGGCGCGGAGCAGGGCTTCATCGCGATCGAATTCGATGGGACGTGGCATTATCCTGTCTCACTGTTGGTGTTTGCCGGGTGTTGCAGTACCGGCGTTAAAATCATCAGGCATCAAAGCGATGAGGGCTTTTCTCGATCTGCCTGTGCCCGCAAAGACAGGGCGCTTGTGCTATTTAAAGCATAATAGCAATACTTGAACAATCACTCAAGTATTGCCATACTGGCTCAATATTGAACAATCATTCAAAATCAGCCAGGAGGCCTCCTATGACCCGGTTTACCTTTCATGATGAAAATTCCGCGCCGCAAGCTGCCCGGCCGGCCATGCAACAGGCCAAAGACGCATTTGGTTTTGTTCCCAATCTGATCAGCGGCATGGCCAATTCGCCTGCGCTGGCCGAGGGGTATCTCACACTCTCCGGTCTGTATGCCAACAGCCACCTGACACCCCGGGAGCAGCAGGTCGCCCTGCTGACGGTCAGTCGCTATAACGGCTGCGATTACTGTGTCTCCGCCCACTCCATGCTGGCGGATATGGCAAAGGTCCCGGCGGATGCGATTGCCGCACTGCGCGAGGATCGCCCCATCGAGGATCCTAAACTCGAAGCTCTGCGCACGTTTACCGCCAAAATGGTGGACAAGCGTGGCTGGCTGGATGAGGCGGACATTCGTGAATTTCTGGATGCTGGTTTCGAGATGAAGCACGTGGGTGATGTCATACTGGCCGTCGGCATCAAAACCCTGAGCAATTACTTCAATCATATTGCCAGGACCCCGCTCGATGAGGTGATGAGTGAATTTGCGTGGGAACATCCCGGCAAGTAAATTCGACGATGCCGACGAATCATACGCAGTCCGTGAACTGCCAAGGAGTAACTGAATGCCTGCCACTTTGTTTGAACCGACGAAAATCGGTGACCTGACCCTGGCCAATCGCGTTGTGATGGCGCCTATGACGCGTAACCGCGCAATCGAAGACAATGTACCCAATCCCCTGGCGGTGACCTATTATCAACAACGCGCCGGTGCGGGGCTGATCATCACCGAGGCTTCGCAGATTTCCCCCGAGGGTGTGGGTTATCCGGCCACGCCCGGCATTCACAGCGAGGCGCAGGTTGATACCTGGCGCCGCATCGTCGACGCCGTGCATGAAGCCGGCAGCCGGATCTTCATCCAGTTATGGTATTGCGGGCGTATCTCCCATCCGGATCTGTTGCCAGGTAATACCACGCCGGTGGCACCCTCTGCGATTCGTCCCGAGGGGGAAGCCTTTACTTATGAAGGACCGAAAGCATTTATTCAACCACGCGCGCTGGAGACCGACGAGATTCCGGGGATTGTCGCGCAATATGAGCATGCTGCAAATATGGCCAAACAGGCCGGTTTCGATGGTATCGAGGTGCACGGCGCCAACGGGTATCTTATCGATCAGTTTCTGCGTGACGGCACCAACCAGCGAGAAGATCAGTATGGCGGCAGTGTTGAGAATCGCATGCGCCTGTTAAACGAGGTACTGGACGCCGTGTGTAAGGTCTGGCCGGCAAACCGGGTTGGCGTACGGCTGACGCCGGAGAACAGCTTCAATGACATGAGCGACTCGGACCCGCAAGGGCATTTCGGTTATTTCATCCGCCAGTTAAATTCGCGTGGTCTCTCTTATCTGCATCTGCTCGAAGGTGACATGCTAAACCAGAGCCGTACACTGGATTACCGGGCGTTACGGGATCAATTCGACGGTCCTTACATGGCCAACAACGGCTATGACAAGGCGCGGGCGCAGGTGGCCGTTGAAAATGGTGATGCGGATCTGATCGCCTTTGGTGTGCCATTTCTGGCCAACCCGGACCTGGTACGTCGCCTCAGAGAAGATTTGCCGCTGAATGAGCCGGATTCGTCGACCTTCTATGGTGGCGATGAAAAAGGTTATACCGACTATCCGTTTTATGATGAGATGAATCAGACTGCATCCTGATAGTAAAAATATCGTACAAGCGAGCAGTTGGTGACCTTCGTGTTGTCAGAATGTACCCGGAATTATGTTAGCTTTACCATCTGACCAGCTATAGCCGGGCGGCTTCGTTATGCATGCAATTCATAAGGGCCTGTGGGCCGTTCACTCCGCCGTTTTTCTGTTCGGATTGACGGCGCTGTTTTCCAAGCTCATCGCCCTGCCGGCACTGGAGATCACCCTGCTGCGCAGCCTGTTCGCCGTGCTGGCGCTGTGGGCGGTAATGCGCTGGCAGGGTGAGCCACTGGGCCTGCAGACCCGTGAGGATTACGCCATTGTGTTATTGCTGGGTATCCTGCTGGCCGGTCACTGGGTCACCTATTTTCATGCCATGCAGGTGTCATCCATTGCTGTTGGCGTGATCGCGCTGTATACCTTCCCGGTTATCACGGTTTTTCTGGAACCGTTGTTTCATGGCGAGCATCCACATTGGGTTGATGTAGTCAGTGGCGCGGGGGTCGTTTTCGGGATTTATCTGCTGGTGCCCGAGTTTAATCTGGATGATATGACAACCCGGGGTGTTTTGTGGGGGATTCTGTCGGCGTTATTGTTTTCATTGCGCAATATCATTCAGGGCCGGTATTTCAATCGCTATCCGGCCAAACATGCCTTGCTGTATCAGATATTGATCACGATCGGGGTGTTATTGCCATTTGGATCGGCAGTCATACCACAGGTCACTTCCGTGCAGTGGGGGCAACTGCTGTTACTGGGGGTGGTATTTACCGCCCTGCCGCATACCCTGTTTGCTTTCAGTTTGCGCCATTTCAAGGCTAAAACCGCCAGTCTGGTGGCCTGTTTGCAGGTGGTCTATGCCACATTGTTCGCCGCATGGCTATTGGGCGAGTGGCCGGCAATAACAACCGTGGCGGGCGGGGTGATTGTTGTCACGGCAGCGATATTCGAGACTTACGTCGCAGGCCGCCGTCGATGAGACCGAGTCGAGGCGCAGGGAGTTAAACTGTAACGGGCTTTACCTGATAAGGCCGATGTGCTGTTATCATGATCCTGAACAGGCCGGGTCGGCTTACAAACACGTACAAGGAGAGAAGGTATGCAACCGTCCGTCTCTGATGATGACCATACACTGGATTTGCCGGAGATACGTCAGGTAGACATCAGCGAGCCGCTGCGCTGGCTGGAAGCCGGCTGGCAGGATTTTCGCCGTATGCCGTTATTCAGTGGTTTCTATGGACTGGTGTTTATCCTGCTGGGTTATGCCCTGACGGCGGCGACCTGGCAATCACCGATACTGGTCATGACCTTCGTGACCGGCTTTTTCCTGATTAGTCCGTTTCTCGCCCTGGGCCTTTATCACCTCAGTCGCCAGCGCGAACAGGGTGTTTCGGTGAGTTTTAAGAAATCATTACTGGCATTCCGGGAGAGAAAATTTGACATGGCGCTGCTGGTTACCTTCCACGCTGTCGTAATGGTTGCCTGGATCCGCCTTACCACCCTGTTGAGCGCCTTGTATTTAAGCGGGACCAGCTCGAGCGTGTCGGTCCTGATCGAGAAATTATTGAACACGCCGGAAGGCCTTGGCATGTTTACCCTGTTTGTCCTCAGCGGTGCCGCACTGGCGGTACTGGTATTTGTCATCAGCGTGGTGTCCTGGCCCATGTTGCTTGATCGACAAAGCGGGGTCATCAATGCAGTGGCGACCAGTGTCCAGGTTGTTAACCGCAACAAGCTGGTCATGGTGTTGTGGGCTGTCTTGATTGTCGGCTTGCTGTCTATTGGTCTGGCAACATTGTACCTTGGACTGCTGGTCATCATGCCGGTGCTGGGTCATGCAACATGGCATGCCTATCGTTCGCTTGTCGCCTGATACTATCCACCGGGAAAGTTGTTAACCCGGGAACTGGCATGGTTTGGAACAGTGGCAGTGGGATTGACGACGAATTTCGGAGCGCTGCTTATCCTCCATGTTGAGCGGTAGTTCACATCGCGTGAAACTGCACGAGGCAAATCAGGGTAAATACCTAGATACTTTTGGTTTTTTCTGTGCAAAAGTTTATTCTTGTGAGTACGAGGGAAACGCATTCAAGGAGGGAAATGTAGAAGAAATCAACAAGCTATTGCGAACTGGTGAGAGATGGACTGGAGTATTTCCACTGCCGAGCTGGCGGAATTATCCCTGTTAAAGGGGGTTAGTCAATCCGATCTGGGATGGTTGCTACACCAGTGCGAGATTCTTACCCTGGAAAAAGAACAGGTCATCCTCACTCCTGAAAGAGATAATCACACGATTTATATTGTTTTGAGCGGTCAGCTGGTGGTGCAATTTGACCCCCAGCGGGGCGGTCTGCAGGCACATGTTGGTCCGGGTGGCTGGCTGGGCGAGATGTCGGTAATCGATCACAAACGGCCTTCCGCGACCGTCGTGACGGAGTCACAGGTACAGCTACTGGCGATTAACGAAAGTACCTGGTGGGAATTGATCGAACGCTCACATGTTGCAGCACGCAATTTTCTGCATGCTCTATCATCTCGCTTACGTGAAGATAGCAAACTGATTACCGAGGGCATGCAAAAGCAGAAGATTTTTTCCGAAAAGGCACAGACTGACTCGCTTACCGGCTTGCGAAATCGACACTGGCTTAACGAAAGGCTTCCCGAGCTCCTGAAGGAGCAGGCAGCCGGCTACCCATCCTGCAGCTTATTGATGCTGGATATTGACCGCTTTAAAGATTTCAACGATCAATACGGACACCTGGCCGGGGACCGCGTTTTGCAATCTGTGGCAAACATCGTGCGGGATAATTTGCGGGATAATGATGCTGCGATTCGCTATGGTGGTGAGGAGATTATTCTAGTTCTTCCGGACACCAATGAGACCAATGCCGAAGCGATTGCACAAAGACTGCGACAATATATTCGTGAGCATAAAGTAGAAAGTTATGACGGCAGTCTTCTTCCTCCAGTGAGCGTCTCTATCGGGGTATATATGATAGACGCGGGGGATAAAGCTGAAGAAGTTCTCAGTCGGGTCGATACGGCACTCTACGAGGCCAAGAGAGCCGGTCGAGATCGAGTCGTTATCTGGGAAGAGGCGTGACTCGATGTATTAATGATACCTGTTTCTGATGAGTCAACAAGGAAAATTTCGTTTGGTGTCTGGCGGTTCATCGATTCTTATCTGCAATGGATTGTCATCTCAATAGCGGGGTACGTCAGTATAAGAGACAGTTGCCATTTTACTGGTTATGATATAAATTTTATATGGTTATTTGTCCCTGGCCTGAAAGGATATGAATATGCCGAGTATTCTCCGTTATGTTCTCCTCCCGCTGTGTTTCATCGCTCTGTCATTGCCGTCTGTACAGGCTGCTGACAGATTGCAACTGGCCGACGAGGCGGTGGCAAACATCCTTTTTGATTATGACGGCAGTTTTGAATTTGCCAGCTATAAGGTCGATGAAAACGGCTTTGTCGATATTACCTTTGCGAGCAATACTCCGGACTCACTATATAGTGAAATCCTCAACAAGCTCGAAAGCCATCCGGAGATTGACGGAGTATTGTCGGGTAAGGGTGGACCAACCTGTGATCTTTTTTAGCCATCGTTACACAATTATTTGGCCAGCAGGGCAATGCCACTGATGACAAGCAAGATCCCGATGGCACGTTGAAACTGGGGCTGGGTTATCGTGGTGTGAATATGTCCGCCAATATATAAACCGATCGCCATCAATGGCAAAGAGAGTGCTATCCAGAGCAGGCTTTCGCGGCTGTACAATCCTGCCACAGTATAACCGGAGAGCCGGATAATGCCCTCGATAAGAAATATCGTGGCGATGGTTGAGCGAAATACGCTTTTTTGTAATCCACGCAATTGATAGTAGATGACATACAATGGCCCGCTGGTGCCAAACAAGGTACCAACAATACCGCCTGCAGACCCGGCCAGGCTGGACCAGCGGGCGCTGCATTGGCGTGACAAAGTCGGACTGATAAACGTGTAGAATGCAAACAGCAAAACAAACCCGCCCAGGGCTTTTGCCAGCGTTGAAGTATCCAGGTTTTTCAGAAGATAGAGTGCCACAGCGACCCCGAGAAGGGTGAATGGCAAAACCGTCAATACCTCACGCCAGTCCGTGTGTCGGCGATGACGCCAGCCGTGTACCAGAGAGGCGGTAACGTCCACAAAACTGATATAGGGAACGACAAAGGTCAATGGCATAAACAGTGCCAGCAATGGAATCGCAATCAGGCCGGAGCCAAAGCCGGTAATACCGCGAATAGTATAGGCGACGAGCAGGATAGCGGCACTCGCAAGCAGAAGGCTATCGGATACAGAAGCATACATCGTGGCTACTTTATCATTGCGAGGCAAAATCAGCTATTAATAGAGAGTAACGGATATTCATCAGGGTTTATTCTGCTCCGGTCATTTTTACCCGGCATGTCTCTGTTGGTTCGATGACTGTGTGCTGATTGTCATGTTAATTGTGCAGCTATTTGGCTCCGCCAGAAAGGGTTCGAAGGAAGTCATATAAAATCCCAAACTTTGCCTGAGGTTGTACGACAGGCGCGCGAAAACTGGTAAACTTCATCCGGTGTCGGGAAATGCTTGTCCGATACGGGTTGGTTCGCCCCTCCGGCGGCCGGAAGTCACTTAGTAAACAGATTCATAACTTACCATGGTCGACCACATTCTGCGGGAACTCGACCCCGCTTCATTGCGTGCCCGGGCCGGGCACTGGATTGAATCGCGACGTGTTCAGCATGCGATTGTTATTCTGATTATCATCAATGCGGTCATTCTCGGGCTGGAGACCTCCAGTTCCGTGATGTCGCATATCGGGCCGTTTTTGATCGGGGCTGACAGGATTATCCTGGCTGTATTTGTGCTGGAGATCGGAATTAAACTGTTTGCCTATCGCTTGCGGTTTTTCAGTGTGGCCTGGAATGTGTTCGACTTTGTGGTGGTGGGCATTGCGCTGATACCGGCCAGTGGCCCATTGGCCGTACTGCGCGCGCTGCGCGTATTGCGTGTGCTGCGCCTGATCTCCATGGTGCCCAAACTGCGCTTTATCGTTGAAGCGCTATTGCATGCGGTGCCGGGGATTGCCTCGATAGCCGGTTTGATGCTGTTACTGTTCTATGTCTTTGCGGTGATGGCGACCGGGCTGTTCGGTGATTCCTTCCCCCAGTGGTTTGGCTCAATCGGGGGCTCGATGTATACCCTGTTCCAGATTATGACCCTGGAAAGCTGGTCCATGGGAATCGTGCGGCCGGTGATGGAAGAGTACCCCTACGCCTGGCTGTTCTTCGTGCCGTTTATCCTGATCGCGACCTTTACCATGCTGAATCTGTTCATCGGTATTATTGTCGATACCATGCAGACCATGCATGAGGCCGATCATGCCCGGGACCGTGGCGAGATTGAAAATACCATTCACCAGGAAAGCGGGGTGATTGAAGAGGAAATCCGGGCCCTGCGCGAAGAGATCCGGGCCCTGCACAGCGCTCTGGCCAGCGAGCGTGCCAATCCGGATACCGGAAAAACCGGCTAACCGATTGTTTTACAACGCGCTGTAACCCTTCCCCGGCTGATTTGATCCCGATCAAGGCATGCGGCTCTCCTATGTACCACAAAGGGAGGCATTGCGGGTCGTCGTCTGCACAGGCACCGCGTCTAACCGGAATTTCGACACAGCATGTCTATTTCGCGTCGCCAGCACTGGGAACAGGTTTACCGGGAGAAGGGTACCCGGGAGGTCAGCTGGTATCAGCCCCGTCCCGAAGTCCCGCTGGAGCTGATTCGCATTGCCGGCTGTCCGTATGACGCGCCATTGATCGACATCGGTGGCGGCGCCTCCACGCTGGTCGATTGCCTGCTGGAGGAGGGATACAGGGATCTGAGCGTGCTGGATATTGCTGAACCGGCACTGCTGGCGGCGCAGCAGCGCCTTGGCCAGCAAGCGGCCAAAGTGAGATGGATCCAGGCCGACATCACCGAATATACGCCGCAGCGTGAATACCGGCTCTGGCATGATCGGGCCGTATTTCACTTTCTGACCGGGGATGCAGAGCGTCAGGCGTATATTATGGCATTACGCAAAGGACTGCAGGTGGGTGGCCACCTGGTGATTGGCGCCTTCACACCCGGGGGGCCGTCGATGTGCAGCGGCCTGCCGGTACGTCGCTACACCGCCGGTTTGCTCAATCAGACCCTCGGCGAGGAATTTGCGCTGCTGGGCTCTCGCGAGGAGGAACACAGAACCCCGTCGGGAAAAACCCAGGAGTTCTGCTTCTATTTGTATGCCTACCGGGGCGGGGCCGGATAAATATAAAAAATCGGGACTGAGCTGATTTACGTCAATTTTTTTTTCGATTTTTTGTGCCATGCTTAATTATTATTAAAATATATTGCATAGAGAGCAAAGGGGGTTTTCGTGGCACATATTGTGATTCTGGGCGCTGGCATTGGCGGCGTTCCCGCCGCGTACGAGATGCGCGAAGCGCTGGGCAAGGCGCATGAGATTACCGTTGTCAACGCGACGGATTATTTTCAGTTTGTCCCCTCCAACCCCTGGCTGGCAGTCGGCTGGCGAACCCGGCCCAAGATTACCGTATCCATTGGACGCTATCTCGAGAAGCGCAAGATCAATTTTGTTGCCAAACGAGTCGACGCCATTGATGCCGACAACAACACGCTCAATCTCGAGGGTGGTGAAACGGTCAATTACGATTACCTGGTGATCACGACCGGGGCGAAGCTGGCGTTCGACGAAGTCGAGGGGACCGGTCCCGATGGTGGTTATACCCAGTCGGTGTGTACGGTCGATCACGCGGAAAAATCGTATGCCGATTTCCAGAAGCTGCTGGAGGATCCCGGTCCTGTCATCGTGGGTGCCGCCCCGTTTGCCAGTTGTTTCGGGCCGGCCTATGAATATGCGGCGATTCTGCATCATGCCCTGAAGAAACATAAAATCCGCGACAAGGTGCCGATCACCTTTGTCACCAGTGAGCCCTACATCGGCCACCTTGGTCTGGGCGGCGTGGGAGATTCCAAAGGCATGCTGGAGCATGAGTTCCGGAACCGGCATATAAACTGGATCACCAATGCCAAAACGACCCGGGTAGAAGATGGCAAGATGTATGTCGATGAATTAAACGAAGATGGCGAGGTCAAGAAGCAGCATGAGCTGGAGTTCAAGCACGCCATGATGTTACCCGCCTTCAAGGGGGTCGATGCGGTTGCCAATGTTCCGGAACTGTGTAATCCGCGCGGGTTTGTGATGGTTGACGAGCATCAACGCAGCAAGAAATATTCCAATATCTTCTCGGCTGGCGTTTGTATCGCCATTCCGCCGGTGGAAGCGACCCCGGTGCCAACCGGTGCACCGAAGACGGGCTATATGATCGAGTCCATGGTGACTGCGATCGTGAACAATATCCAGGCCGAGCTGGAAGATAAGCCGGTTGAGTCCAAAGGTAGCTGGAACGCTTTCTGTCTGGCGGACCTGGGGGACACCGGTGCCGCATTCGTGGCCATTCCACAGATTCCACCACGCAATGTCACCTGGTTCAAAAAAGGCAAATGGGTCCATTGGGCCAAGATCGTTTTTGAAAAATACTTCCTGTACAAGATCAAGCGGGGCGTTTCCGAGCCGCTGTTTGAAAAAATGGCGCTGAAAATGATGGGAATCGTCCGTCTGAAAAAGTAGGCGGATATACCCGAATAAGGAGGAGCGATGCCGGAAAATAACACCGATAACTGGCTGGTACACGATCATCGCCGTTTCGAGGAGACCGTCAAACAATGTGAACTAGCGGCCGGTGCCGAGGATTGGAAAACGGCGGTGAAGCTATTCAATAGCGTGATTGACGATCTTAAACTGCACATACAGATGGAAGATGAAGTGATTTATCCATTTTTCAGGCAGGAAGTCGCGGACCCGGACGATGATATCGGGGACCTGATTTATGAGCACGATAATCTCGAACGGCTACTCAACGATCTGGCTACGGTGATCAAAAACCGGAATTTTGATCATTTTGAATCCTCTCTGGAACCGCTCTACGAGGCCATGCTCGAACACAATGCCCATGAGGAAGAGGTTCTCAAGCGCATGGGCGACGAGCCCTTGTTAAACAATCGCGATAAAATTGTCAAACAACTGGAGTCGATTAAACCCGGGGTGAGCCGGAACTGGGAGTTTTGACCACCGCCTGGCCGGTCAGACCGTTCAGGCGATGGTAATGTCCGGGTCGCGATAAACATCCTGGATGGCATTCAACAGGGCCACGCCTTCCGCCATTGGTTTTTGAAATGCCTTGCGGCCGCTGATCAATCCCATACCGCCGGCGCGTTTGTTGATTACCGCGGTGCGCACAGCCTGATGCAAATCATTTTCACCCGAAGCGCCGCCGGAGTTGATCATGCCGACCCGACCCATATAGCAATTGGCGACCTGATAGCGAACCAGGTCGACTGGATGTTCCGAGCTCAGCGTGTCATACATACCGGGATGAGTTTTACCGAATCTGATGGCGCTGAAACCGCCATTTAGAGTTGCCTGTTTCTGTTTGATGATATCGGCATCAATAGTCGCTGCCAGGTGGTTGGCCTGGCCGGTCAGATCAGCCGCGGTGTGATAGTCCTTGTCCTGTTGCTTGAAGGCATCATTACGCAAATAGGCCCACAAAATCGTTACCAGCCCCAGTGAGTGGGCGTGCTCGAATGCCTCGCTGATTTCCATGATCTGACGACGGGATTCGGCCGAGCCGTAATAGACCGTTGCGCCGACAGCCACGGCCCCCATGTCAAAGGCCTGGTCAACACTGGCGAACAGAGTCTGGTCATAATGTTTGGGATAAGTTAACAACTCGTTATGGTTGATCTTCAGAATCATCGGAATTTTATGAGCATATTCGCGGGAGACCGATTGCAGCACACCGAGGGTCGAGGCGATCGCGTTACAACCCCCTTCGATAGCCAGTTCGAACAGATTGGCCGGATCAAAATAGGCCGGATTGGGGGTGAATGAGGCTCCGGCCGTGTGTTCCACGCCCTGATCTACCGGCAGTATTGATACATAACCGGTACCGGCCAGGCGCCCGTGCTGGAAAATGGCGTTGAGGTTACGCAATACCGCGGGCTTGCGGTTCTTGCGTGCCACCACCCTTTCCAGGTAGTCGGGACCGGGAAGGTGAAGCGCTGTATCGGCCAGTGTCGTGCAGCGATGGCTGAGAAGGTCGTTGGCTTCGTCGCCGAGTAGAGCAGTAATATCGGTCATTGTGTCTCCTGTATAGTCGCGGGTATTCCGGGGCAGGGCGTCGCAATACGTGATATAGCCGGATGCGCACCAATCAGTACTATAGTTCAAGCATAGTCAAATTATCGTACTTGTCTCCCGTTTTCACGGAGCAATAAACCGGTACAATAGAAATTACTTTCGACTGACGAAGCAATATACAAATCGGGTTATTTGCAAAGCACCGGGGAGGCTATCTCCGATGCTATAATAGCGGGCAGGCAAAGTTTCGATGTGTTTTTGTTTTGGTTTACTCGCAACATTTATATACAAGATAAGCAGGAGTCTTTGATGAAAAAACGTCATTTAATCACAACCGGAATGCTATTTTTGGCCCTGCCTGGTACAGGCCAGGCCGTTGAGCTGATCGGCAAGAAGCTGGAGCTGTATGGCAAGGCGCATATCTCGCTTGATTACAGCGATCCCGATGTGGCCGGTCAGGACAGCCAGATCAATGTATCGAACAACTCCAGCCGCATCGGTTTCAAGGGGCAGCATTCGATCAACCCCAGCATGACCCTGATGTGGCAATACGAGCAGAACGTGAATATCGATGAAACCGGTGATACCTTCGCCACGCGCAACAGTTATCTGGGGCTCAAAGGCGGCTTTGGCGAGCTTCTCGCCGGTCATTATGACACGCCGTCCAAGTCGCTGGGCTCGAGCTGGGGAATGTTCAGTGACACCATCGGTGATCGGCGTGCCATTCTCGGTGCCTACAGCGATGGCTATGGTAATGACCTGAATGATCGGGCAGACAATGCCGTTATGTACCGCAATCAGTTCGACGCGCTGGAACTGCGCGCCATGTACTCGGCCGATCCCTACTCGGATGGTGTGAGCGGGGAGCTGGATAATAACGACAATGACTTGGTCAGTGTCTCGTTGACCTATAATGCGAATCAACTGAGTGTCGGTGCCGCGCTGGAACAATGGTCTCTGGATCCGGAAAACCAGGCCGAAGAGGTCGATAACCTGCGCCTGACCGCCAGCTATACCTTGGGTCAACTGCAGTTTGGCGCCATCTACGAATCCACCGACAGTGATGATACGACCTATGACCGGGACGCCTACGGAGTAAATGCGAAATACCGTTTCGACAACGCACTGGATATGCGCGTGCAGTATCTTGTCGCGGACGACAATAGCGGGCAGGCCGACTCCGGGGCGCAGCATCTGGCGCTGGGCGTATTTAACCAGCTGGATGCGGCGACCCAGGTTTACGCGGCCTATACCATGACTGACAATGACGCCAATGCGAACTATCCGGGGATCGATGGAGGACACGGTGACGAGCTGACAACCACCGCCGGTGGCAGCCCCTCTTCCATCTCTGTCGGCGCGGTTTACAAATTCTAAGCTAACCTTATTAACCGTCATACTACAGGGCGGGTCGGCCTTTCGAGGCTGATCCGCTTTTTTTTGCATCGCCCCAGTGCGCTGCGGCTGGTCGCCCTGCCGGGGTAATAAACTGAAATTATAAAAACAGCGATAATCCTGCATTTTCAGTAACGTCTTATTCCCCTGCGCTTAATACCGGATTGTGAGCTCCCATATTATGCGGACTTGCGTTGCTTTCATGTTGCACTGTGAATGCGACTATCCGGCACCCGTGTCTGACATAAACAATATTTTTTAGCTGTGAGCGATTTCGTGCGCTAGCTTTAGGGACAAGAAAATTCAGCACGTTACTGTCCCCGACGGTCATCAACACTGAACCGTTAGTTCCCGGGGACTGAGCATGAACGTCAAATAATCAGAGGAGGTCGTACAATGGATTACGCTGCACTGAAGCAGACTGCCCGTTCCATGGTGGCGCCCGGACAGGGTATTCTGGCGATGGACGAAAGCAATCCGACCTGTGGCAAGCGACTGCAGGCCGTGGGTGTGGAAAATACCGAACCCAACCGGATTAGCTACCGGGATCTGCTGCTCGGCACACCTGGGCTGGGGGAGTATATCAGCGGCGCTATTCTATACGATGAAACCATCCGGCAGAAAAACCCCGAAGGAAAAACATTTGTCGACCTTATGCAGCAGCAGGATATTATTCCCGGCATCAAGGTCGATACCGGGGCCAAGGACCTGGCGTTGCACGCCGGGGAGAAGGTGACCGAAGGCCTGGATGGTTTGCGAGAACGACTGGAAGAGTATCGTGGGATGGGCGCGCGGTTCTGCAAGTGGCGCGCTGTGATTACCATTGATATGGATAAAAGCCTGCCCAGTCGTGCCTGCCTGCAAGCCAATGCCCATGCACTGGCCCGCTATGCGGCGTTGTGTCAGGAAGCCGGGCTGGTGCCCATCGTTGAACCCGAAGTATTGCTGGATGGCGGGCATTCTATCGAGGACAGTTTTACCATTACCCGGGAAACCCAGCACACGGTATTCGAACAGCTTTACCGGCAGGGTATTTTCTTCGAAGGCATGGTACTCAAGCCCAGCATGGTCGTCAGTGGCAAGGATAACGTAAAGCAGGCCGGCATCCAGGAAGTGGCCGAGCGTACACTCGAATGCCTGCAACAGACCGTCCCGGCGGCGGTCCCGGGGATTGCCTTTCTTTCCGGTGGGCAGAGCGATGAGCAGGCCACGCAGCACCTGAATACCATGAACCAGCTGGCTGCCAGCATGTCACTGCCCTGGCAGCTGACATTCTCCTATGCACGTGCCCTGCAACACCAGGCGCTTACCACCTGGAAGGGCGAGGCCGGTCAGGTCGAAGCGGCTCGCAAGGCACTGCTGCATCGGGCCAGACTCAACGCGCTGGCCAGCAAAGGCGAATACCGGGATGAGATGGAGCAGCAGGAGGCTGCCTGATGTAAATCATTGAGCTTTGTCTCAGGGCCTCGCCGGGCGATGTTGACGCCATCGCCCGGCTTTTTTATGCCTGTTCGACTGATAGTGTGTTACTCGTCAGACGAAGGTTCTGACCTGTTCGGATTCGGGATCCAGCCGAAGCTGGTGCTGACCAATTTTGAGCACATCGCCGGGTTGCAGGACCTGCTTGTGAACCTTCTTGCCATTGACATAGGTGCCATTGGTACTGCCCAGGTCCTCGATATGCGTGGCATCGAAATAGGTTACGATGCGGGCATGGTGTTTACTGATGGTCTTGTCGTTCAGGTGCAGCGTGTTGTCCTCGGCACGTCCGATGGTGAGGGTCCCGGCGGCGAGTTCACACACCGTGATCTGCTGGCTGTCACGTAATACCACGATTCTGGTCATAGGTCTGTATCCTGTGCCGGTGCATCCCTGCCAGGTCGTTGTGATTGGAAATAGGGAAATCGGGTTACGCCCGCGGGTCTCATCCGGGAGAGGAAACACCGCTGTACTTTCCATTATTATCCTCGATTTACGTTAAAAGAAAATCAGGGTAATTACCTAGATTATAACGGGTATGCCTGAATACCGGGGCGGTCTGGATGGGCCGGGTGATGAATATCCCGATTACTGAAACCCGGCATTGGGGCGGCACCCCCGTCGAGCGGATCGGCCTGCGTGGCTTGTAAATGGCTAAAAAAAACCCCACAAAATCAATTAACGGACGTCGCTTCAGTCCGCCGGCTGACTGTTTGCGGCAGAATGTGCAGTGAGGTGGAGATCTCAGAATGAACCGGAAAAACGATGTTAGCCCGAATGACCCGGGCAGAGCAGAGGAGAACTGGTTACGGACACTCCATCAGGGATTGGCCAGGGAGCTATTGCAGGTACTGGCACAGTCCGACGAGGAGCGCGAGGACAACCCCGCGGATCTGCCCCTGGAGGCGGAGGCATTGCTGATGGATGCGATGCGTAAGCGGGCAACAGCTATACATCCGGATTCGAATTCGAGCGGCATCCTGGTACGTCTGCGGATCGTCGGACTCTGTATCGTCAACTCAATGAAAGGTGCCACCGGTTTTTGATTGACGATGGGCTCGAGAAGGTAGGGGAAGGCGTTACCAGCCTGACTGAGCTGAGGTCCATGGGAGGGCTTAGCACCTTGCCGCATATTGATATGGTATAAATCAGTAACAGCAATCTGTTATAAAGCCAGTTCTTCGATTTGTATACCGTAGTCCCCGTCAGCCAGTGTTCGACGGATACTTACTGGCTGGCCACTAATGGTGTAATTGTCCAGGCTTACGAGAGTGTAGGAACCGTAGGGTTGTTTTTCCGGGTTCAGCAGCAAAATTATATCCGGGCGAAGATTATGCCCGTGCTTTTGGGCCTTGACGATACCAACCTCGCCCGAACTCAGCTCAACCAGAGAACCGGTCGGATATGTGCTTAAAGCCTGGATGAAATACTCAACCAGCATTTCGTCAAACAGTTGGCCTCGCTGTTTATAAAGCATTTCTTCAGCCTTCGAGGGTGAGAGAACCTCGGCATAGGGCCGTGGACTGGTCACCGCGACATACTGGTCCACGATGCCGGCAATCTGCCCGAAGAGGGGGATTTGGCTGCCTTCCAGGCCGAGCGGGTAACCGGCTCCATTAAGCCGTTCGTGATGGGTTCGTACCGTCTGGATGACTTCGTCCGGGTAATTGCCGCTTCGCGCAAGCAGGTTGACTCCCAGCTCCACATGGGATTTCATCTGTTCCCACTCATTATCCCCAAGCCGCTGCTCTTTATGCAATAACTCTTCTGGCAGACACATTTTTCCAACATCAAATAACAGGCAACCGATCGCCAGGTTATGCAGTTGTTGCTCGGACAGACCCAGCCTGCGGCCCAGTGCTGTTGCCCAAACGGCGGAGGTCAGTGCATCTTTATATAAAAAAGAATCGAATTTTTTCAGTCGGGTCAGCCATATATAGGCATCAGGATTGCTGGTGACACTGTCGACCAGTTTTCTGGCGGGGCTTTCCATCAGCTCAAAGGGAAGCGTCCCTTTGTCATGTATATGCGATTTCAGTTCCTTGAAAAGGCGAGAAAGTTGCTGATGGTCCGGACTGGCCCGTTTGATTTCCTTGTCGATATGCACGGGCTTGTTATAGTTAACCTGGTGCAAGGCATCTGTTTTTACAGCTGTTTCGTCATGACTCGAGGGACGCCGTGTCAGCTCTATTTCTTCATCGGGAACAATGACATACACATTGCGTGTGTGTTGCCTCAGTTCGTCTATTTCCTGCTGATTATGTAATTCAAACCCCTGGAACATGAATGGGGTTTCGGTCCAGGGACGATCCAGATTGGAAACGTACATTCCAACTTCCAGTTCCTCAGATGGGATTTTCTTTATCGGCATAAATTTGCGTTGCAATTTCAGGGGTATAGTGCCCTGTGGCGGTTAACGGCGCTTGTGATACATGCTATATCTACCTTTAACTTAGCAGTTAACAAAGCCGATTGCAGGGTAAATCCGTGTCACCACACCCGGTGTGTGGACCACAGGGTACGCTGGATTTGTACTGGTCGCATGAAAAGGCAGGCGTTATGCGATTGCCTGAATCAGCCAGACCAGGCCGCCGATAACGGCGAGACAGAGCAGGCAGGCCAGTAGCAGTTTAACGAGCAGGTGCATTCGTGTTCTCCCGTATAGGACCGGTCGGGGCGGCGTGGGAACCTTTGTAACAGGTTCGGGCCGAGGTGGGGAACCCGGTGAAGCAATCCCATATGAAAACGATTCTCATTTCTGTTGGAAACGTCAACCGCCATGGTCCGGTGTGCGACCGGTGCTGGACGGGCGACAACTTCTCCCCGGCTTTTCACGGGCCACCTGAAGCCAATAAGGATTTGATACTGTTTTATCCCGGCTGACGATGGCATTGCCGGTTTCTGTGCATTTAAGTATGGTGATTGTGATACTGACATTCCGTATACGAACAAAAACAGGGGGATAGCATGCAACTGAACCAGATTGGTTTTAGCCGGCGGCAATTGATTGGTCTGGCACTCGGCCCCCTGTTGTTTGCACTCATGCTTTTGATACCGACGCCGGAGGGCATGTCGCCCGAAGGACAAAAAGCGGCGGCAGTAACCCTGTTAATGGCAACCCTGTGGATTACCGAAGCGATCCCGATCCCGGCGACCGCCCTGATCCCGATCGCATTGTTTCCGTTGCTGGGGGTGATGCCAACCGCCAAAGTCACGGCCTCCTACGCCAATCATCTGATTTATCTGTTCATGGGCGGGTTTTTGATCGCCATGGCGATCGAACGCTGGGGGTTGCACAAACGCATTGCCCTGCAAACCATTCGACTGGTTGGCACTACGCCGAGCCGGGTATTACTCGGCTTCATGCTGGCAACCGCTTTTTTGTCCTGCTGGATCAGCAATACCGCCACCGCTATGTTGATGGTGACCATTGGCATGGCGGTTCTGCGTCAGCTGTCGCCGGAACAGCCGGGCGAGGATGAAGCCCTGACACCCACCTGGTTCGGGATTTCACTGATGCTGGGCATTGCCTATGCCGCGTCGATTGGCGGGATTGCCACGCTGATCGGCACGCCGCCCAATGCCATACTCGCGGGCGTGGTGGAAAAACAGTACGGTTACAGTATCGGCTTTGCCGAGTGGATGCTGTTTGCCATGCCTCTGGCAGTGGTGATGCTGTTTATCACCTGGTGGTTCCTGACTCGCGTCGCCTTTCGTCAAACCATGGCCGAAGGATTGAGTGGGGGACGCAGCGTCATCCGCCAGCAACTGGATGAACTCGGGCCGATGAGCAAGCAGGAAAAACGGGTCTTGATCGTCTTCGGTTTCGTAGTGCTGGTGTGGTTGTTTCGGGGCCTGATCAACGAGATTCCGGCCCTGAGCGAGATCACTGACTCCAGTGTGGCGATCCTGGGTGCCTTATTGTTATTCGTCATCCCGGCGGATACCAGACAGGGACAGTTTTTGCTCAACTGGCAAACCGCCGTGCGCATTCCCTGGGATATCATCATCCTGTTCGGTGGCGGTTTTGCCCTGGCCAGCGGTTTTGCCGCCAGCGGTCTGACCGAATGGCTGGGTCAGCAGCTGACTTTGTTACAGGGGGCGAATATGGTGATCCTGGTCGGTGCGGTGGTCTTGCTGGTGATTTTCATGACCGAGGTCACCTCCAATACCGCCACCGCCTCGTTGCTATTGCCGGTGATGTCCGGTTTCGCCCTGGCTGCTGAGATCGCGCCGCTGGCGCTGATGGCCTCCGCGGCCCTGGCCGCCTCCTTTGCGTTTATGTTGCCGGTAGCGACACCGCCCAACGCGATTGTGTTTGCCAGTCGTCAGGTGACCATTCCACAGATGGCTCGGGTCGGGATATCACTGAATCTGATTGGCGCCGTGCTCATTACCGGTTTTATCATGCTGGTACTGCCCTCGGTGCTGGAACTGGGCGTCAACTGACGTCCTCTCATTGTGTAGAAAGGAGCAGGCCATGAAAGCCTTGTTGATTCAACCTGAAAGCCAGTCGATTGAGCCCGTCGAGATCAACGGTTACGAGGATATCGTCAAACTGATTGGCTATGAAACCATTGCCATTGACGAGGTCGATGCCAGCGGCGATCGCCTGTTTTTTGATGAAGAATGTTTTTTGCGTGGCAGTGAAGGTCGGTTCCAGGTTGACAGCCTGATTCCGGTCTCCGGTAAAGGTGTGGTGATTGGCGCAGAGGAAGATGGCTCGGGTTTACGCGATGTGACACTCTCCCGGGACGAGCTGGCAGGGCGAACCCGGTTTCTCTGATACGGCGAAAGCTTCAAAAAAACCGGGTCAGCAGCCAGGAATATGAGAATTACTGCCGAATTCCTTCAATTGACAGTTCCAGCTCGGCATAGGTTGAGGCCGGGCCCAGATCGTAATCGATATTGAAATCCTTCAGCTTGATGGTCGTGGTGCCGGCAAAACCGCGGCGATAACCACCCCAGGGATCCTCACCGTGGCCGATATGTTTTACGTCGATGGTGACGTTGCGGGTGACGCCCTTGATGGTTAGATCGCCCTTGAGGGTTGCCGTACCGTCACCATGGTCCTCGAAAGAGGTGCTGACGAAGCGGGCCTCGGGGTATTTGCTGACATGGAAAAAATCTTCCCCGCGCAGATGCTTGTCCCGTTCGGCATGGTTTGAATCAATGCTGTCCATGTCGATGGTGACGTTGATTTTCGACTTGCCCGGATTTTCTTCATCATAAGTAAAACTGCCGTCAAAATCGTTGAAGCGACCATACAGCCAGCTGTAGCCCAGGTGCTGGATGCGGAACTGGATAAAAGCATGCTGTCCTTCGGTGTCGATCTTGTACTCGGCGGCCATAAGCGGGCCCGAAGCAAGTAATAATAATCCGCTCAGAAATGCAGTAATGCGCATACGTGACATGGTTAACTCCTTGTTAGTTGTCATGGGTAAAACGTAACATGCGACGCAAGGTAGCATCGCGGTCGATAAAGTGGTGCTTGAATGCCGCCAGGGTATGGCCGCTGCTCAACACGATCAGCCCCCAGGCCAGCCAAAAATGAAACAGGCCGGCAACGTCTTCCTGCTCAGGCAAATCGTGGACGGTGGCTGGTACGGTAAACCAGTCAAATACCTCGATCGGTTTACCCTTGGCCGTGGAAATCAGGTAACCGCTGATCAGTACCGCAAACATGAACAGGTAGAGCAGCCAGTGCATGCCGCCGGCCAGGCGTTTTTCCAGCGGTTGGCCGATCGGTTCGGGATGGGGATTGCCCAGCCGCCAGATCAACCTCAGCAGGAGCAGTGCAAACAACAGCAGCCCGATCGATTTATGAATGGCGGGGGCCTCGGTATACCAGCTGTCGTAGTAGGTCAGTTCCACCATCCACAAACCCAGCGCAAACAGGCTGATGACAGCCACTGCCGTCAGCCAGTGGAAAACAATGGCAACGGGCCCGTAACCGGTTGTACTGTTAGTTAGTCGCATGAGCTTCTAAGGCACCTGTCGAGTAAGGGAAGGTGTCGTCAGTGGTGATAAATCGTTGTTTTTGAACGTGCCCGATTCTTCTAGAAAGTGGCGGCCTCAACCTGTGTCCCTGCCAAACGTGACTGACTGTTATTCTATCAGGCAGGCGCTTGGCGTGAAGGAGCATGGTGAAGTATTTGCAGGCTGTGAGCGCTTTCCGCAAACATTGCAACAAATCTGTAACATTGTGGCAGACGACTCGATATCCATCGCCTCGTCCGGACAACGACGCCGACAGTTTTGATCGTCAGTGAGTCGGCGTCAGGGTTTATCGCAGTAACCCGGCTTCCCGGTAATAGCGCGCGGCACCGGGATGTAATCTTTGCGGGTCGACCTGCGCCACGGTATTTTGCGCCGTGGTGTAACGGGCCTGGGGCAGTTGCGCGGCCAGGGCCGATTCACTCTGATGCAGGGCGCGGGCCAGTTGGTAGACCGTTTCCTCCGCCAGATCCGGACGGACCAGAATCAGCGACCAGAGTCCGACGGAATGGATCGCGTTATCCTGCCCCCGGTAGGTGTCGGCGGGTACCGACATCGGTTTGAGATGCGGATGTCGCTGGCGTATGCGGGCGATCTGTTCAGCCTCCGGGGCAATGAAACGGGCCCCGATGTGGCTGTCGGCCACTTTGACAAACCCCGGCCAGCCAATGCCGGCGCCCCAGAGTGCGGCAGCTTTTTGTTCCAGCACCAGCACCGGTCCGTCACCGGCCTTGTCCAGGATGATCGGCTCGAAGTCCTGCTCGGGGTTGAGTCCCAGACCATCGAGGATATCGGCCACCAGAATCCGCAAGCCGGATGCGCGGGTGCCAAAGGCAATCGGTTGGCCGGTGAGATCGGCGATGCTGTGATAGGGCGAGTCGGCGCGCACCACGAACATGCCAGGGTTGGGATACATGACGGTCAGCACCCTGAGGTTGGCCGGATCGCGATCGATGCCTTCCAGGGCCACGCGGGCCGCATTGCCTTCCACCTGGCCAATGTCGATCGCCCCTTCCTCCAGTAATACCAGGTTCTGACGGCTGCCCCGGGTGGGCTGTTCTTCGAGCTGGATTGTCGTACTGTGGGCATTGAGCACTTCGACCAGGTGCTGGCCGAACAGCTGAAACCCGCCGCCGGGGGTGGCGGTGCCCAGTGTTATCCGAAGCGGCTGAGCCTCTATCGACGGGGAAAGCGCAAGCGGCGTGAGCAGTACCAGTACGAACAACAAAGCGCGGGAGCGGGCCAGGCGCATGGCAGTGTGTCCTGTGTGTGGCGGTTCGCTAAAGATAGCACGTCGCTGGCAGGTTGCGATGAAGTACCTGCCGGGGCCACAAGGGGCGGAATTTTTTCGGGAGCAAAAAAGAAACGGCAGCCCTGGGGCTGCCGTTTCGGAGTGCGGATTGTAGAAATCCGGCTCAGGCGGCGGTAACGCGGGCTGCCTGCGGGCCTTTGGGGCCCTGTTCGACTTCAAAGCTGACCTGTTGGCCTTCAGCCAGGGTGCGGAAGCCATCACCGACAATGGCGGAGAAATGGACAAAGACGTCTTTGCCACCGTCTTCCGGGGTGATAAAGCCGAAACCCTTGGATTCGTTAAACCACTTAACGGTACCGTTAGTCATGGAAAATACCTCAATCTTTCTATATGTAAATAATGGTCGTGCAAATCATTTGAGGCAGAATTCAGGAAAAATCGGGAAGGTACAACTGAGGTCGCGCCGGTATTTCTTGAAGAACCTTAATAATATGCAGTTAGTAACACGGTGCCTTTCGGAACCATGACTTCTTACGAAGTGAGTCCATCATACCCCGTTTCAGCGCCACACAACAACAAAAATTTGATTCTGG
Source organism: Pseudomonadota bacterium (assembly GCA_034190045.1). Classification (GTDB taxonomy): domain Bacteria; phylum Pseudomonadota; class Gammaproteobacteria; order UBA6429; family Thiohalophilaceae; genus Thiohalophilus. The sequence goes on along the minus strand of JAXHTI010000014.1, from coordinate 16,030 downwards.
CCGGGTGCGGGGGCCAACGGAATTGAACCTCCGAAGGGGATGTGTTTCAGTAGATGGCCCAATTCCTGCAAAGTCCGTGTCACAGACCATGAGCGAGCTGCCCGATTCCCCCTATATCCTGAGCGCGGATGGCGAGAATTTTGCCGCGCGCGTGCTGGAAAACTCCGATCAGGGACCGGTGCTGGTCAACTTCTGCTCGAGCACGGCGGCGATCTGTGCGAGCCTTTCGCCGGTGCTGGAAAAGGTGGTTCTCGCCTGCGAAGGGCGAGCCCTGCTGGTCAATATCGACGTGGATGCCGATGAGGCACTGGCCCGGAATTACGGGGTCATCAGTGTCCCGACCCTGAAACTCTTTCACCGGGGCGAGGCGGTGGCTTCCCGTCACGGCTACCAGCCAGAAGAGGCCGTGCGCCGGCTGCTGGATCAGTACGTGGCCCGGGAATCGGATCTGGCACTGGCCGATGCGGTGGATATGTACGTTCGCGGCGAGCAGCAGGCCGCCTATACGGCCATCGCCGACGCGGTTGCCAGCGATCCGGACAACCCGCGCCTGCCGCTGACCCTGTGCAAACTGCTCAAACACGAGCAACGCTATGCGGAGGCACTGAAGATCCTCAACAGCCTGCCGGATCATCATGCCGAACACCCCGAGATTCGCCGCCTGCACGATCAGCTGACGTTTTTCGTCGAATACGATCCTGAACAGGCGCGTGCCAGCCTGGAAGCGAAACTCAACGAGGATCCCGGTGCGCTGGAAACCCGCCGGCAGCTGGTGGCGCACCACGTAGTGAGCGAAGACTACGCCGCAGCGCTGCAGCAACTGGGATTCATTATCGAACAGGCGCCGGGGTTTGAAGGGGGATATGCATCGCTGGCCATGCGGCGTGTGTTCAACCTGCTGGGCGAGGAGCACCCGCTCGTTGTGGAATATCGCCGTTATTTGCGTTGACCACGGCGATTTGCGACGGCAGGACGGGCCGGCACAATCATCTCCGAGGATTTACCGGCCTGAGCGGTCCTCTCTTCAGCTGTCGAGACGGTTCATTGTAGCTTGTCAGGTCGCGACGGCCTTATCTGGCAGATTTTAGAGCGGTAGAATCGCGATAGTGCTGTCCGGCGGGTTATTGCCCAGGGACTGGTCATCAAACGGTCGTCCTGCAACAGATGCCAGGCCGGGAATTAGTGTGAATACCGCGTCTGAAACAGCTCCGGAGCAGCGGGGGAAAGTGGCTACCCACCACGGACCCCACTCCTAATGGGGAGAGGCCGGTTTAGCTGCATCCATCCCTGGGATCTGGGACGGGAATTGGCGCTGTCGTGGGTATGCGCGCCGATTGCTCAGTCGCCCTGGGCCTCTGTTCTCAGTAGTTGTTCCATGTCCGTGGCGGACATAGGCCTGGCATAGAGGAAGCCCTGCATCTGTTGACAGCCTTGCGCCAGGAGAAAATCTCGCTGGGCGAAGGTTTCCACGCCCTCGGCGATCACCCTGAGGCGCAAGCTGCGGGCAAGTGCGATTATAGCCTGGACGATGGCGACATCTTCCTCGTCATCCGGGGCATCATGGATGAAGGCCTGATCGATTTTCAACTTATCGACCGGCAGGCGTTTCAAATAGGTGAGGGAGGAGTAACCGGTGCCAAAGTCGTCCACGGCAAGCTCAATACCGAGTGAATTGATTTTACGTAATATCGAAATCGCTTTTTCGGGATGCTTCATGATCTGACTTTCGGTAATTTCGAAGCAAAGCCACTGCGGTTGACAGGCGGATGCCTCCAGGATGTTGTGGATCGTTTCGATCAAATCCGCCTGATCGAGCTGGTTGGCGGCCATGTTGATTGCCAGTTGCCCTGGTTGCAACCCGGACTCATACCATCTGACTATTTGCCGACTGGCTTCCTGCATCACCCAGCGATCAATCGGGACAATCAGCCCTGTTTCCTCTGCAGCGGGAATGAACTCGGCTGGTGAGACCATACCCAGTTCCGGATGATTCCAGCGGACCAGAGCCTCCATACCAATCAGTTGACCGGTGTCAGCATCAAACTGAGGCTGGTAATAAACCTCAAATTCATGGTTGTCCAGCGCCCGTCGCAAATTGGTTTCCATCAACACCCGCTCAAAGGCACGCTCGGTCATGTCATGGGTATAGAACTGAAAACTATTCCGGCCCAGGTCCTTGGCCTTGTACATGGCAGCGTCAGCATTGCGTAACAGCGTATCGGTATTCTCTCCATCATCGGGATAGATACTGATTCCAATACTACTGGTAATATAGATGTCATGATTGTCCACGGTGATTGGCTGTTTCAGGAGGTTGAACAATTTGAAAACCACATCGTGGATATGCTGAGTATCAGTGAAATTACCCATGATCAGGATGAATTCATCCCCGCCCAACCGGGCGATAGTATCAGCCTCACGTACGTTACATTGTAAGCGATCAGCAATATTGATCAGAACCTGGTCGCCAGCGGCATGTCCCAGTGAGTCATTGATCTCCTTGAAGTTGTCAAAATCCAGGAACAGGATTGCTATCCGGGTATTTGAACGTGCTGCCAGTTTTATTGCCTGGTCCAGACGGTCATGAAACAGAGTGCGGTTGGGAAGGTTGGTTAAAGAGTCATGGTAGGCCTGGTATTCATATTGTTTCTCTATTTCACGACGTTTCTGGATTTCCAGTGATAATGAAACGGTACTGGCGATAGCCGAAGAAAACTCCAGGTCCTGAGCTGACCATTCTCGAACTGTCCCTGTATGTTCGTGGCAAACCACGCCCATGACTTTGCCGGCATAAAGAATGGGTGTATCCAGCATGGAATGAATATTGTTAACAACAAGATAACTGTCAAGAAATTCACGGGTTCGTTCATCATTTCGTGCATCGTTGGCCACAATCATCTTACCCGTGTCCAGGGCCTTGAAATACACAGGGAACTCTTGCCGCTTCAGGGTCTGGCCCCGGGTGTGGCCCTGGTCCAGAATGTACATGTTCTGACATAGAATTTCGGAATAGTCGTCGTTGAACAACCAGATGCTGACTCGCGATACACCGAGGGTATGGGCGGAGATATCCGTGGCCATTTCAATGGCCTGTTGTAAATCCTTATAATCGACCCGGGACCATTCGTACAACGCGTCCTGGTAGCGCTCCAGTTTGGATAAACGCTCCAGTTCCTGGATTTCATTGTGTTTGATGGTAGTTATATCCAGAATCGTGCCAAGCAAAACCCTGGATTCATCGATAAGATCATTGTGGATAGCGCCAACCTGGCGGACATAGCAGATTGAATCATCAGGTCGAACAAGTGTGTTTTCGATTTCAAAAGGTGTTTCATTGGCCACGCTCGACTCGATAATGGCACGGGTCTTTTCCCGTTCCGTTTCGGGCAGATAGCTAAGAAGTTTTTCCAGGCCGGGTTGGCAGGACCCGGGCTGTAAACCGAGTATTCGATATACCTCGTCTGACCAGCGGACCTCGTCACTGACCAGATTCCATTCCCAGTTTCCCAGGTGAGCGATTTTCTGTGCGGTCGTCAGGCTATCCTTGACACGCTGCAAGACAGCAGACTGGTTAAGGATTTCCCGCTTCTTTAGCGTGATCAACGCCAGGAACACCGTCATCGACAGTACCAGCAAGACGACTAGAGTGTATATGGTCCCCAGTATCAGCGGCCGGTTGCGCTGATAAAACGACAACGGCTTGTTGATAATGCTGGCTGATTGAAGAATATCTGTCGGTAATTCCAGCCGGTTTTTCTTCAGTTCCATGTAGTCAAAGACATATTCATTCGGACTATCCTGGATTATTGGCAGCTGGCTGATCGGTTTGCCTTGTTGATGGTCGAGAGCCAGGTTTGCGGCGGCATGTCCCTGTTGTCTGCCGCTGGTTACATATCCACCCAGTACGCCTTTTTTCAGATAGGCATCTTCCATACTGATAATGACAAAATCTCCGGCATTTGCAATACGGGCGATTGTCTCGTCGAGGGTCAATTGCCTGCCGCTTTTATCTATCATTCCGCCAATGGTGGTGAGAATAAGATATTTCCCCTTTACTTTTCCCAGAGATTCAATGAGGGTCTCGATCCGATTGTTGGCAACATAGCTGGCATTGATTTTTGGATGTGGTCTGAGCTGTGATTTTATTTCTGTCTGGATTGCCTGGTAGGTGTTTGAACCATCGCCAACCACGATGATTTTGCTGCTGTCCTTTTCGATCAGTCTGATGAGTTCAAGATTGGGCGATATTTCCTTTTTCTCGAAAACGCCGGTCATACGTTGCCTGTCAATGACCGTCTGCAGAGAGAAATTGTTGACCCCGGAGAAGATGATTGGCGCCGACGGGAAGATATTGACCAGCTTTTTCAGGGCAAAATCTGCGGCATTATCATCAGTGACATAGATCAGATCCGGTCGGTAATCGGCATATTTCATTTCAAGATAGCCGGCAAACTCGTTTCGATATTGCGGCGTATATTGTTTACGCTTTGTATCCAGATACTCGGTGCTGATGATCGTGGGTGTATTGTTAGCTGACCGGTAGGTATCGATAAAACCGCTGTGCTGAGATTTGGTCCAGGGGTATTCCTGGCTGTAGGAGTGCAGGACAAATATCCGGGTATCCCCGGTCGCCGGTACGCTATGGGCAAATATTGCCAGGTACAGTGCCAGGAGAAGACGGGTTGTCAGGCGAAAACCAGCGCGAGGAGGAGGCGATTTGATCATCAGGGGGGATAGTGACTACAGGTTAATATTCGACCATTGAGGCGGGTTTCAGCCCGGCAGTTACACAGGATCATCGGCAGCGCGGACAAATTCTTGAAAATCACGCCCTGTTTGTGGCGTCTATTTGCCTGCCGGATGGACTCCCGTCCAGACCGGAGAGGGCTGGTGGGTCCGGGGACGTCATCAGGCCGATTCTTCACGGGGCTGGCGGCCGTGCGGGAGCTGGAGGGGAGTTCGTAGGGCTGCGCGAAGCTAGTCTGATGGGGAAGTTGACCTGTTAGGCGACGATGACCCCCTGATCCGGGAATATCAAGGTCATTTTCAACGGAGCATACGGTGATCCCCACCGGGGCGAGGGCCCGCAGGTTTGGACCCGACACTTTTTAATATATTGGGCCTTTGCGGGCACCCAGGTGCTTGAAGCGAGGCAAACCGGCCCCATATCCGTCACCGATGACCGGCATTGCCCGGCTTCGCATGCTTCAATCAACTGGACCCTGGCGATTTTCCGGCAAAATCGGCCCTCCGGGCCCGATTGTCATGCACATTTTTTGTCACTTTGGGTATAATGCGCGGCTTATTTTGGCGCCAGCGCCGCACAGGCAGTCTCCTGGTGGTGGTCCAGGCTTATTACCATCACAAACCGGCCCGGGCTCAGTGACGGGCAACTGAACGAATTGCAGGTAGAAACATGAATGATTTGAGCAAGTACAGAAACATCGGCATCTTTGCACACGTGGATGCCGGTAAAACCACCACCACCGAGCGTATCCTGAAGCTGACCGGCAAAATCCACAAGCTGGGTGAGGTTCATGACGGGGCGTCCACCATGGACTTCATGGATCAGGAATCCGAGCGCGGCATCACGATTCAGTCCGCCGCGACGACCTGTGCCTGGAAAGATCATCGCCTGAACATCATCGATACCCCCGGACACGTTGACTTCACCATCGAAGTTTACCGTTCCCTGAAGGTGCTGGACGGCGGTGTCGGCGTATTCTGTGGCTCCGGCGGTGTCGAACCCCAGTCGGAAACCAACTGGCGCTACGCCAACGAATCCGGCGTTGCGCGCCTGATTTTCGTTAACAAGCTGGATCGCGTCGGCGCCGATTTTTACCGGGTTGTGGCCCAGGTCGAGAAAATCCTGGCGGCAACGCCGCTGGTCATGGTGCTGCCGATCGGTATCGAGGATAACTTCAATGGTCTGATCGATCTGCTGACTCGTAAAGCCTGGGTCTGGGACGATACCGGCCTGCCGGAAAATTATGAAGTCCAGGATGTACCGGAGGACATGGTCGACCTGGTCGAGGAATGGCGCGAGAAGCTGATCGAGACCGCTGTCGAACAGGACGACGATCTGATGGAAAAATACCTCGAAGGCGAGGAACCCTCCATCGATGACATCAAGCGCTGCATTCGCAAGGGCACCATTGCCCTGGACTTCTTCCCGACCTACTGCGGCTCGGCGTTCAAGAACAAGGGCATGCAGCTGGTACTGGACGCGATCGTCGACTTTCTGCCCGATCCGACCCAGGTCCCGCCGCAGCCGGAAGTGGATCTGGAAGGTAATGAAACCGGCGAGTACGCCATTGTCGACACCGATAAGCCGTTTCGCGCGCTGGCCTTCAAGATCATGGACGACCGCTATGGTGCTCTGACCTTTACCCGCATCTACTCGGGCAAGATCAAAAAAGGCGATACCGTGCTGAATACCGCCACCGGCAAGAACGAGCGTATCGGTCGTATCGTGGAAATGAGTGCGGACGATCGCGAAGAGCGTGATTCCGCCCAGGCCGGCGATATCGTCGCGCTGATCGGTCTCAAGCATACCCAGACCGGTCACACTCTGTGCGATCCCAACAAGCCGGCGACCCTGGAACCGATGGTCTTCCCCGATCCGGTGATCTCGATTGCCGTGGCACCCAAGGACAAGGCCGCAGCCGAAAAAATGGGTATCGCCATCGGCAAGATGGTGGCCGAGGATCCCTCGTTCCGCGTCGAAACCGACGAAGACAGTGGCGAGACCATCCTCAAGGGGATGGGCGAACTGCATCTGGATATCAAGGTCGACATCCTCAAGCGGACCCATGGTGTGGAAGTAGTCGTGGGCAAGCCGCAGGTAGCCTATCGCGAAACCATTACCCAGAAGGTGGAAGACACCTACACGCACAAGAAACAGACCGGTGGTTCAGGTCAGTTCGCCAAGATCGATTACACCATCGAACCGGGCGAGCCGGGTAGCGGCTTCCAGTTCGAGTCCATCGTCACCGGCGGTAACGTGCCGCGTGAATTCTGGCCTGCCGTACAGAAGGGCTTCGAGAAGAGCATGGACAAAGGTGTCCTGGCCGGTTATCCCTGCCTGGACTTCAAGGTCACCCTGGTCGACGGTGGCTACCATCCGGTGGACTCCTCCGCCGTTGCCTATGAACTGGCGTCCGCCGCAGCCTATCGCCAGTCCATGCCCAAGGCCGGTCCGCAGTTGATGGAGCCGGTCATGAAAGTGGACGTGTTCTCGCCGGAAGATAACGTCGGTGATGTGATCGGCGACCTCAACCGTCGTCGTGGCATGATCAAGTCCCAGGAGCCGGGCCCGACCGGCGTACGCGTCAAGGCCGACTGTCCGCTGAGCGAAATGTTCGGTTACATCGGCGACCTGCGTACGATGACTTCCGGCCGTGGCCAGTTCTCCATGGAGTTTTCTCACTACATGCCGTGCCCGGCCAATGTATCGGAGGAAATTATCAAGGAAGCCAAGGAACGTAACGCCAAGTAAACCGGGCGTGCTTCCTGTAAAAAAGGGGTCTTCGGACCCCTTTTTTTGTGCCTGTATGCACCGGCGTGATTGCGGCAGGTTTGATCTGGATCAGAGTCCGGCCGGCCAGCTTCGGTATGATCGACCGTGTTAGCCAAATCAAGTCATCCAAGCCGTTGCCACGCCGTGAGGCGTGGCATTTTTTTCCGGAGGTCGTACATGTCCCAGCTTGCCGTGAATACCACAGAGGATCTGGTGCAATGGTCCGATGAATTGAGTGTGGGTATCGAGGAGATCGATAACCAGCACCGCATTCTGGTGGATCTGTTAAATGAGTTACACCGGGCCATTGTCGAACATCGTGGCTCGGAAGCGTCACAGCGGATTCTGGCCGAGTTACTGGAGTATACCCGGATTCATTTTGCGGTTGAGGAGAGCCTGATGCGAATCCTCGGTTATCCGGATTACGAAGAACACAAGCATCATCATGAGCTGCTGCTCAATGAAGTGCAGGAGCTGGGCCAGAAACTGGAAGCGGGCAAAAAATCCGTCAACTTCGAGCTGCTGCATTTTCTGAAAATGTGGCTGACCAAGCACATCATGGAAGAAGATCGGCAATACACCTCCCATTTCCTGACCAAAGGGGTCCAGCGTAGTTATGCCAAACGTTCCTGGGTCGGCAAGTTCTGGGATTCCCTGCATCACAAGTAACCCCTGTCGCTGCGTTCTGAATATAACGTCCCAATACCGGAACACTCCCCCCTGTAGTGTGGAACAAGCGAAGCGGTTCCACCTGAACCCCGGCAAAACCTGGATCCGTCGCGCTGCGCCTTGATCCAGGCTACGTCGCAAAATGGCCTGGTATTCGGAACACTTATGTCGTTGATGCCCATGTCGGTGCCTGTTTAAACCGGCATGGTTTCGCGGTCACTTGAAAGCGATTCGGGCGCCACTATATCCCCGATGTTGAAAACCTTTTTGTCGCCCGGCGGTCCAATCCGGCGACATATTCTTTGTTTAACCTGAGGGGACGAATGTGAAGCGTATCGCGCTGTTTCTGGCAACCAACCTGGCGATTATTGTGGTGCTGGGCATTACCCTGCGCCTGCTGGGCGTGGAACGGATTCTCGATGAACAGGGGGTGGGGCTGGATTACCAGGCACTGCTGATTTTTGCCGCTGTAATCGGTTTCGGCGGCTCGTTGATTTCGCTGGCCATTTCCAAGTGGACGGCCAAACGCCTGACCGGGGCGCAGGTGATCGAACAGCCGCGTAATGCCACCGAGCAGTGGCTGGTCGAGACCGTACGGGAACAGGCCCGGCGCGCCGGTATCGGCATGCCGGATGTGGCGATTTATCAATCCGGTGACATTAACGCTTTTGCCACCGGTGCCCGGCGTAACAGCGCCCTGGTGGCGGTCAGCACCGGTTTGCTGAACAACATGAGCCGGGATGAAGCCGAGGCCGTGCTGGGACATGAGGTCAGCCATGTTGCCAACGGGGATATGATTACCCTGGCATTGATCCAGGGGGTGGTGAATACGTTCGTGATTTTCCTTTCACGGGTCATCGGCCACATCGTCGATCGAGTGGTGTTCAAGGTGGAGCGGGGACATGGTCCGGCATTCTGGATCACCGCCATCGTCGCCGAGATCATCCTGGGGATTCTGGCCAGTATCATCGTCATGTGGTTCAGTCGCCGGCGTGAGTTCCGGGCCGATGCCGGCGGGGCGCAACTGGCCGGGCGGCAGAAGATGATTCGCGCCCTGGAAGCGTTACAACGCAGCGTCGATCGACCCCATCTGCCGGATCAGCTGGCGGCGTTCGGGATTTCGGGCAAAATCGGGCAGGGGCTCTCGCGTCTGTTTATGTCCCATCCACCGCTGGCCGAGCGCATTGCTGCGCTGAAGGCGGAGCAGTAAAGCCGGGGTTGCTCAGAGTATTTGCTGGAGCAATACCTGGACCAGATTGGAGCGGGTGATGATGCCGTTGACCCGCTGTTGATCGTCGGTGACGATGAGCCGCTTGATGTGATGTTTTTTCATCTGTTCGATGACATCATCCAGCGTCTGGTTCTCGTGGATGCTCACAACCCGGGTGACCATGACATCACCGACCCGGGAAGGCATGTCGGTGGTGCGCGGCGGATGCCGGAACAGGTTCTCCAGCGTTTGCCAGACACTGTGGGTGGGGTGGTGACAGGGTATCCCCATGGCGCAGAGAAAATCCGCTTCGGTCACCACGCCGACCAGCTTGCCGTCCTCATCCGTGACCGGCAACCCGCTGATGCGTTTTTCGACCAGAATGCGAGCTGCATCGGATAAGGCAGTGTCGGGAGTGACAGTAATGATGTCCGGCGTCATGATCTCGCGCACGGTCAGATGTCCGGATTCGCGCAGGCGGGCATGTTTTTCGGCCATTTTATCCAGTTGCATCAGGTCCTCCAGGGTGATGTCGAGATAGGTATCGAACTCCCTGAGGGCTTTTTGAAAGTCCTCGCGACGCAGATCCCGGTGCGGGGTTTTGCTCATGAGGCATCTCCGGCAACGTGATTGGCCAGCAGGTTGACCAGTTTCTCCTGTTTGCTTCCAATCAGGTCCGCAAGCGTATAGCGTTCGAGCTGCTCAAAAAAAGCCTGCTGGGCCTCGTCAAGCGCCTGGTTCAGGGTGCAGGCCGGTCGGATCGGACACGGCGGTTCGGCGCAATTGATCAGGGGGGCTTCTCCCTCCAGGCGGCGGACCAGCATACCAACATTGATCACTGCCGGATCGCGGGCCAGCCGGATGCCGCCGGTTTTGCCCCGGTAGGTGGTAATCATTTCACTGGCGACCAGTTCATTGATGACCTTCAGCAGGTGATTGCGTGACATGTCGAACGCACGGGCGATCTCGTTGATTGAAATTGTCCGGCCCGGGTGCAGGGCCAGATAGATCAGTACGCGCAGGGCAAAATCGGTAAACCGTTTCAGGTGCATGGCACTACTTCGCCGTGGTGTGTATGTAGTATTTAATTTACTGCATAAAACCGGGAATGTCACATCGCGACAGGCGGCAAGGCGATTGGGTAAAATCAAACCGGACGTTCAATGTGATTAAAAAAATATGGTTTTATCGGGTGGCGTTGGAAAAAGACATGAAAAGAGCGGGGATTCATGAGCGGATGTTGTGACAGCGATTGTGCCGTGCAGCCGGTGCAACAGCGCCAGCGTGCCACACTGTGGGCGGTACTGGCGATCAACGCGGTGATGTTCGCGGTTATCGTAATCGCGGCCCTGTATGCCCGTTCCAGTGCCTTGCTGGCGGACAGTCTGGATAACCTTGGCGATGCCCTGACGTACGCGCTCAGTCTGTACGCCGTATCCCGTGGCGCGACAGCCAAGGCCCGGGTGGCGCTGTTCAAGGGCATTCTGATCCTGCTGGCGGCCTGCGCGGTGGCGGCCCAGATTGTCTACCGGGTGTGGGAGCCCGGGGTGCCGGTATTCGAGTTAATGGGGGCGTTCAGTTTACTTGCGCTGCTGGCCAACGGCCTCTGTCTGTATCTGCTGTGGCGACACCGGCATGAGGACGTGAATATGAGTTCGGTGTGGGAATGCTCGCGTAACGATATCGCGGCCAATATTTCAGTCTTTCTGGCTGCCGGCGGGGTCTGGCTGACCGGCTCGGGCTGGCCGGATATTGTGGTTGCCGCAGCACTGGTGATATTACTGCTGCGCTCCGCCTGGCGGGTCATTCGTTCGGCATTGCACGAGCTGCACCAAAGCGCAGCGCAGTAAAAGGAAGAAGGCCGGTGAGCCCGGACTCACCGGTCGGGGTCACTCAACCTGCCTAGTTTTCCAGGGCCCCGCACGCCACCTTGCTGGAGATGGCATCCATCGGTGCTGTTTCATCCAGCCGCGACAGCATGATGCTGCGGTTTTTAATGTCCTGCAGGCGCAGATTTTTGGAAACCAGCGTTGCGGGGCGTTGCCCCTCGCGCAGCTCCAGCATCGGCAGGTTGACAATCGGGCTGCCGGCCGAGGCACCGGGTTCGATCGAGCCGTCCTCGTTGTAGCGACCATGGCAGGTTGCGTATTCATGTACGTTGACTTCATAACTGCCCCTGCCCAGCCGGTCGAGGTGGGGTTCCAGCACCAGGCCGGCGCCGGTTTCCCGGGCGACGATCACGCCGACAGAATCCCCGATGTTGCCCGATTTCAGGCTATGTACGGTGATCGCAATTTCTTCGGCAGCCAGCCAGCCGCCGGGAATTAACAGCAAGGTAAGGAGTAATACGCGTTTTTTCATGTTGCACCACCCTGACGTGCAAAGCGTCATGTTGTGTCGATGATGCAACCCTCGTAGTGGCAGGAGATGTTGTTATATCTTGCGTTTGCCTCTTGAAAGTGTGGCGCGCCTGCCGCACTTGTCAAGCCGCAGCGCCAGCGATAACTGTCCGGGGTTGTACACCGGCCAATCAACGGGCTTTATGCAATCGCTGATAATCGAATGATATAAGCCGGATTTATTTATCAGGTTGTATCGCGGACAAAAAAAAGCGGGCCAGAATCGGCCCGCAAAAGCACACTCAATGGGGAGAGAGCATGAACAAGAAAGAAGCTAGCTCCTCTGGTGAAGATATCGATGGCGCATTGACTGAAACTTCGCCTGTTGTTGCGCTGTCATCTGCCGGTAGATCTTTTGCATCATGTCCGCCCGCTGGCTTGCCAGGTCTGCGGCCAGCGAGGCCTGTTGTTCAATCAGCTGTTCGACCTGTGCCGCATCATAATCATCACGGCTGGCGGCGCGGTACAGCTTGTGACGAATTTCCCGCAGGGCCTGGCGTTTGTCGTGCAGCTCGCCGCGTTGTCCGGCGACGATGTGTTGGATCTGTTGCTGCTGGGCCGGGCTCAGATCCAGCGTATCTATAATCCGTTGCATGGGCTTCTCACCCCGCCCGGGCGAATGGAAGGCGGCCTGTTTGGCGCCTTTGTCACACACCTCATCAGCGGTGGCCAGGGCCAGGGTCGTACCACCGGCCAGCAGGCTGACGGCGATCACCGTGTTGACGACAAAAGGTTTCATTTTCATGACCGTTTCCTTGTGGGTTAATGCCTTGCGGACTGGCGCTGCGCCGTCATCCGATGTGCAGAGTATGGACCGGTGGAGTGCAAGCTTGGGTCACGGGGGTGTAAAGGTGTGTAAAGGCCGGTAAATCCCGCGCCTTGTGGCCGGCTCTGTGGCAACATAACGCCTGGTAATGAATAACGGAATGACGGCACACATGAACCGGGTTCTGCTCATCGATGATGATACCGAGTTGACCGAGATGTTGAGCGACTATCTGAGCGCCGAGGATTTCACGGTAGAGGCGGTGTATGACGGCGAAAGCGGGGTCGAGGCGGCGCTGACGGGGCAGCACGATGTGGTGGTGCTGGATGTCATGCTGCCCCGGCTCAGCGGCGTCGAGGCGCTGCGCCGGATTCGCCAGCAATCACAGGTGCCGGTGTTGATGCTGACCGCCAAGGGCGATGATGTGGATCGCATTGTCGGTCTGGAACTGGGGGCGGACGATTATCTGCCCAAACCCTGCAATCCGCGCGAGCTGGTGGCGCGGTTGCGGGCCATCCTGCGCCGCAGCGTCGCCACGGGGGCGGCTGCCGGGATCGAGGAGCGAGTCGTGGGGCGCATCAGTCTGCAACCGGGCCGGCGGGTTGCCTGCTGGGACGGGCAGCGCCTCGAACTGACCAGCACCGAATTCAATATCCTCGACACGCTCATGAGCCATGCCGGCCAGGTGGTGAGCAAGGCGGATCTTTCCAGCGAAGCGCTTGGCCGCGAACTGGAGCGCTACGACCGCGGACTGGATATGCATGTCAGCAATCTGCGCCGCAAGCTGGGAACCCTCGCCGACGGGCGCTCTCCCATCCAGACGGTGCGCGGTGTCGGTTACCAGCTGTTGCAGGATGACTGATGGGCCGCCTGTTCTGGAAAATCTTTCTGGGTTTCTGGCTGACCCTGGTGTTGATCGCCATCGGCGTGGGGCTGGCGGTGCACTGGTACAGCCAGAGCCGGCTGGAAGCGATCACCGATCTGGCGGCGGGCCCGCGAGCCAGTTTCGTGGTCAATGCCACGGCACTGGCACTGGCCCAGGGCGGGCCGGAGTCAGTGGAATCCCTGTTCCGTAGTTGGCCCGGACAGCGTCTGCCACTGGTGTTGATCGTCGATGAAGAAGGGCGGGATATTTTTGATCGCCCGGTGCCCGGCGTGGCGCTGGAACGGGCCCGCGAACAGTTGCGCGGGGCGAACATGCTGTCCGGTGTGCGCCGGGTCCTGGGCCATAATGGCCATGAGTATGTGATTTTTATTCCCCGTCCCGGCCCCGAAGGGCTGCCGCAGACGCCCTCGCGCCAGATGTCACTGGGCTTCCAGCTGGTGGCGGCATTGATCGCGAGTCTGTTGTTCAGTGCCGTGCTGGCCTGGTATCTGACCCGCCCGGTTCGCCATCTGCAGTCGGCTGCCAACCGGCTGGCCCGCGGCGAGCTGGCCACCCGGGTGATGCCGCACATCGGCCGGCGTCGCGACGAGATTGCCGATCTGGGACGCGATTTCGACCATATGGCGGCCCATCTGCAGGCGCTGGTCTCGGCCCAGCAGCGGTTGTTGCACGATGTCTCGCATGAGCTGCGCTCGCCGCTGGCCCGCCTGCAGGTGGCGGTCGGACTGGGCCGCCAGCAGCCGGATCGGCTGGCCGGCATGCTGGAGCGGATCGAACGCGAGACCGGCCGGCTGGACGAACTGGTCGGGGAGCTGCTGACCCTCTCCCGCCTCGAGGCGCATGTGGACAGCGAACGCGACGAGCTGCTGGATCTGCCCGCCCTGCTGGCCGAGGTGGTGGAGGACGCCCGCTTCGAGGCCGGGGCGAGCGGGCGTGAGGTCAGCCTGTCACTGCAGGGCGAGGCACAGATCAGGGGAAAGCCGGAACTGTTGCGCCGGGCTTTTGAAAATATTATTCGCAATGCCGTGCGTTATACCGCGCCGCAAACCGAAGTGGCAGTGACGGCCTCGACACAGGCGCAGCGGTTTGTGATTCGCGTCTGCGATCAGGGACCGGGCGTGCCCCCGGCGGCGCTGGAGCGGATTTTTGAGCCGTTTGTGCGGGCCGACGGTGACGCCACCGGCGGACGCGAAGGCTACGGGCTGGGACTGGCGATCGCCAGGCGGGCGGTGATGGCCCACGGCGGCACGGTGGAGGCGAGTCAGCGTGAGGGAGGGGGGTTGTGTATCGAACTCGGCCTGCCGCTTTCGAACAACGCGGGCCAGGGAAAACCGCCGACGGCGTGAGGCGATGGCCTCACGCCGTGGGTCGTGCGATTTACATGCCTTCCATTTGCAGATCCATTTCCACGGCGGCCAGGCCGGCCTCGGCGCATTTTTCATCGATCTCGCCGGAGGGGGCGCCGCTGACGCCGATACCGCCCATAATGCTGCCGCCGACGTTGATCGGGATCCCGCCGGCACTGATCACCAGGCCGTCAATCTTGGGCACGGAATAGGCCCCTTCGAAACGCCCTTCCATCTGTGACAGCGGGCTGTTGAAGGCCATGGCGGTATGCGCTTTCTGCTTGCTGATGGGGATGGTGATATCCATGGCCAGGTCATCGCGCAGTACGGCCTGAACATGGCCGCCACGATCGACCACGGTGACAGCGATCTGGACGCCTTCCTTGCGGCACTGTTCGATAGTCGCCTCGGCGATTTTGAGCGCGGTGTGCATCTTCAGTCGCTTGATATCGATGGTCATCTTTTCGGCCTGCACCGCCGCTGGCGTGATCAGGGATATCCCCAGCAGCGTGGCAAACAGGGGTTTGATGTTCAGTTTCATGGACACAACTCCTCGTCGCTTTTTTGATTGTGAGTGAATGATTATTGGTGCGTACGTAACACTGTAGACCATCGACAGTCCAAATAGTGCGATCCAATTCGGGTTAATCACCGGTGTGTAATTGTGCCTTTTTGATCAGGGCGTCTTGATCAAAGAACGGAGAAAAGCCAGGTATTGCGGTTCGTCCCAGGGACGTCCGCCGATGGCCTGATACTGTACCCGGCCCCGGGCATCCACCAGGTAGGTGGCGGGCAGACCGCGCGGTTCCCAGGCCTCGGTCTGTTGACCGTTGCGATCCATCAGGGGGCGAATCGTCGGGGCGTGGGCGGCAAGGAACTGGAAGACCGTGTCTTCGTCCTCGGCGGTGTTGACCAGCGCGATCTTCAGGCCCGTGTCCTGCAGTGTGTTCCACATGCGCTGGATGGCGGGCATTTCCTCGCGACAGGGGCCGCACCAGCTGGCCCAGAAGTGGACGAAGACCACCGATCCCCGTTGTGCCTCGAGCGAATACGGCTTGCCGTCCAGATCACGCAAGGTCAGAGAGGGGGCGGGATAACGATCGAGTTTGATGATTCCCTTGGGCAAACCGGAGTCCGTCGCCGGGCTTGTTACTGTCCATAACAGGGCCGACAGCAATGCCAGGGTGCGGATCAGGGGTTGTCGGCGCATCGGAGATTCTCCAGTTTGACTTTGA
>JAXHTI010000139.1:0-5767 GCA_034190045.1 Pseudomonadota bacterium | reverse complement strand
ATTCAGTCAAGAGGATTTTAATTATGGCTAAAAGTATCCGAGCCCGGGCGACCCTCAAGGGGGACACCGTCACGGTCAAAGCGTTGATTACGCACGTTATGGAAACCGGTCTGCGCAAAGATGAGAAAACCGGCAAGAAAATCCCCGCCCACTTCATTCAGGAAGTGAGCTGCACCCACAATGGGACCGAAACCTTGCTGGCGCAGTGGGGACCGGCCGTCTCCAAGAACCCGTATCTGTCTTACCAGTTCACGGGTGGCCAGTCCGGCGACAACGTCACCATCAGCTGGGTCGATAACAAGGGTGAGAAAGATTCCCTGACCACCCAGATCAAGTAAGCGTTAATCCGCTACTTGAAACAAAAGGCGAAGGGGTCTCCCTTCGCCTTTTTTATTGCGCACCCTATAGCCCTGTAGTGCGACATTGATTTGCCGTTCAGTAGACCACCGAAGACACTGATAGCACTGAAGACACCGAAAACTCGTTTCAGTGACTTCGGTTATTTCGTTGTCTTCGGTGGTTTACTGAAACAACTCCTCAACAATCTCGACAGTACCGACTTCCGGTATTCACCGGGCCTGCCGCAAGTTGTGGTTTGCATCTTGTCATGCGTACAATCGCGACACAGTCACCACCCACGATAAACTGATGACCCGATTACCCGAATGTGTCGAAGTCGGCCCGGCCGAAGCGCAGTCCAGCATCATCTGGCTGCATGGTCTGGGGGCCGACGGTCATGATTTCGAGCCGCTGGTGCCGGAACTGGGGCTGGATGACGTGCGTTTTGTTTTTCCTCACGCCCCGGTACAGCCTGTCACTGTCAACAGTGGCATGCCGATGCGTTCCTGGTACGACATTCGCTCGCCGCAGATTCAGCAGAATGAAGACAGCGACGGGATCCACGCCTCGCAAGCGATGCTCGAGACCCTGATCCAACGCGAACGCGAGCGCGGTATCGACTCTCGCCGGATAATTCTGGCCGGCTTTTCCCAGGGCGGCGCCATTGCGCTGCATACCGGCCTGCGGCATAACGAACCGCTGGGCGGCATCCTGGCGTTATCCACCTACCTGCCGCTGGTCGAATCGTTTGAACAGGAACGCACGCCGGCCAACCAGGCGGTGCCTGTGTTCATGGCCCACGGTAAAAGCGACCCCATCGTGCCCCTGTGGCTGGCCGAGGATTCACGCTATTTTCTGGAACAGGCGGGCTACAGCGTCGACTGGCATACTTATGCAATGCAACATCAGGTCTGCCAGGAGGAAATAAGCGATATTTCAGGTTGGTTGCGGCAATACCTTCAAAAAACCACGACAGTCGGCTCTAACAGTTGCTAGGACCTAGCCGCTAGATCCTAGTGACTTTTCTGCCAGACCAGTATCCGGTTATTGACCGGCATATCGATATCGTCGATCAGCGACACCCCCCCGGCCTCGGCGAGTTGCTGAAGATCGTTCCGATCACGTACGCCACTGACCGGATTCCGTTGCCGTAACCCCACGTCAAAACGGGCGTTGCTTTCACTGGTATGCACCCCGTTATATTTGAATGGCCCGTAAAGACAGAAGCGACCACCGGGCTTCAGCACCCGGCCGATCCCGGCGAACATTTCTTCCACCGCCGGCCAGCTCATGATGTGCACCGTATTCGCGCTGAAGACGCCATCGAACTGTATCGATGGCCAGTCGGGTTTCCGCATATCCAGTACAACAGGCTCCGCAATGTTGTCACTTTGGGATTCCTCCAGCCATAACCGGATGCCCGGCAGGTTTTCCGCCATGTCGCTGGGTTGCCAGTGCAGGTGCGGCAAGTGCGCCGCAAAAAACACCGCATGCTGACCGGTACCGCTGCCGATTTCCAGAATCGTGCGACAATCGGCAAACTGCTGTTCCAGCACCGCGAGAATCGGGCGTTTGTTTTCTTCACAGGCTTCGGCAAAAGGCTTTATCATGAGGACACCACCGGTTAAAAATTCTGATGCGTTTGATCTGCATCAACAACCCGATTCTATATAAGTAATACAGTTACTGCTAATGAATCCGCCACGCAATAAAGGAATCGGCATGCGCATTGTGCTGCTATTTGCCCTGCTGTCAATCGCCCTGGCCGGCTGCCAGGAACCGTCTTCGGACGCCGCCGCACAAGCCAATGGCGCACAACTGTACGCGCAGCACTGCGCGGCCTGTCATGGTGACAACGGCGGCGGCGGGGTGGGCGTACCCCTGAATCTTCCGGCATTTCAATACGGCGTCAGCGATGATTTCCTGAAAGTAACCATTCAGCGCGGCCGGCCCGGTCGGGTCATGCCGGCGTTTTCCGAGCTCAGCGAGGCCGAGGTCGATGCCCTGGTCGAACATCTGCGCAGCTGGGCACCGGGTCGACCGGTCATTCCGGCCAACGGTCATATCGACGGCAATCCGCAACGGGGCAAAGCCCTGTATGCCAAGCACTGCGCCAGCTGCCACGGCAGCAATGGCGAAGGCGGCGAGGGCACCGGTGTCACCTTTTCACGTCCACGCGATCTGCCCATCATCGCCCCGGCACTGAATAACGACGGCTTTCTGGCCGCCGCCTCGGATCAGCTGATCAAGGCCGCCGTGGTTAACGGTCGCGAAGGTACGCCGATGACCTCATTCCGCGAACAGGGGCTGAGCGATACCCAGATCAATGACATCGTCAGTTATGTGCGCAGTTTTGAAAATCAGCCCGACCCCAACCCGGTCGGCAACCCCGATGATGAACCGCTGACCATCGCCCACGATTCACCCTATTCGGTCGAAGAGACGGTCAAGGCGCTGGAGCGCGCAGCGGTGGGCAGAAACTTTCGCATTATCCGCACCCAGACACTGGAAGACGGTCTGTTTCCCGAGCAGGAACAAAACCCGAACCAGGTGATTGTCTATTTCTGCAACTTTGACCTGGTCAACCGGGCCCTGGCGATCGATCCGCGCGTCGGACTGTTCCTGCCCTGTCGCGTTACGGTGGTGGAACAGGATGATGGCGTGAAGGTAATGTCGATCAATCCCAAACGACTGGCTTACCTGTTCAATAATGCCGAGCTGAATCGGCTGTGCGATGAAATGGTAAAAACCTATTCCAATATTATCGAAGAAGCGACATTCTGATGATGAAACGAGCTACATTACTGTTTTCCCTGCTGCTGCTACTGGCACCGTTACAGGCCGCCGATCGTCTGCAGATGGCGCGCACCCCCCAGAACTTCCCGGAAGCCATGCTGCAATTGCAGGAAGTGATCAAACAACACGGTTATACGGTCAGCCGGGTCCAGCGGGTTGATATCGGGCTGACCACGTTCGGCTATCAAACCGACAAGTACCGGGTGGTTTTTTACGGCAAGCCCGAGCAGGTTCGCCGCATCACGGATGAATACCCGCAACTGATCCCTTATCTGCCATTGAAAATCGCCATTTTCGCCGAGGCGGAGGACACACTGCTGGTCGCCTCCAACCCGACGCAATTGCTACAAACCGATCAGCCCGAACTCAATCAGGTGTTGAAAACCTGGTCGGCAGATCTGTTGTCGATCATGGAAACCATGCGCGGGGAGTAAACCGCTTATTGCAGCTCGGCGAGCAGTCGCTCCTCGATCAGTTTCTTGTACTCGAGAAAACGCACCGTCTGAACCTGATTGCCACTTTCGTTTAACAGGTTCGGCGCCAGATCGATATCGGTAATATAAATGGGATAGGCCTCACCACTGCGGCGCAAACCCAGAATATGCGCCGCCACCTGGCGATAAAGATCGCGGCCAAATTCCAGCGTCGAGAACTCACGATCCTCGCAAAACACCGAGAACGCTGGCTTGTCCTCGATAGCACTGACCAGCACCTGCAAACGCAAATACCCGGAAGGTTTGACATACTGATTGAGCGAGTGCGGTTTGACGCTTTTCTGTCCGTCGTTACCGCTGTCGATTCGGTAAAACAGCACCTCCGCCATTGCGCTTTCGCCGGAGAACTCCTCCTGCCCGAGTAGCAACTGGCGCTCCTGGATGGAATCAAAAAACTCCTGGTAGTGCCGGATCAGGCCAACCACATCATAAAATGGTTTGTTCTGGACAGTCAGTGAACCCCGCTCGTCCAGGATATACACTGTGACCTGCTCACCGCGCACTTCATAAAAACACTGGATCGCGCCGGGTTGGTTGCTCTGGTAGATCACCGGCAGCACATTATCGGCCAGGCCTTCTTCGTCAAACATCAGGCGACGAAAGTGTGCCTGCGGATTACCCAGATAACCGCACAAGGCCTTCATATCGCCAATTTTGTGATACTGCATGGTGTCATTTTCAATGCGCAATACATAATACGCCGACTCAATACCGAGGACGTATTCGATGTGCTCCGCGTTTCCGGTGGCATAAAAACAGCGCAGAATGCCGGCGAACAGGTTTTCGATCCGCCGGGCGATGGCACTGCCCCGGTAAGAAGAAAAGCTGAACGCATTGATCGGCGGGGGCCGCTTACCCGAAGCCGGCGGCGCCCATTTGATATAATCCTGTAAACATTTCATCAAGCCGCTGACACCCAGATAACGATAGGTCATCACTTCCTGCCAGCTGTTGACGATCACCTGGTCGATACTCAGGGCCAGGTTTTCGAACAGGCCGCCATACTTCAGCGCATCGGTACGGTTACTGGTCAGGTGACGCCCCTGTCGCGTGCGGCTGGAGAACGGATCCAGGCCGACATTCACAAAGGTTCCGATTGCCGCGATGCGCGCCGGCTGACGCAATTCGTGAATCGAGGGCTCTTCGAGCACCTCATCCGGAAACAGCCGACATAATCTCTCGACAACCTGTTGCAGCTCTTTTTCGGTCAGATCGGTGTCGTCGGTATAGACGCCCATTAGCGTACGCGCGTGCAGGATACGATTAAAATAGCACCAGGCGATCAGCTCCAGCAGGCTATACGCCCGCCGCAACGGGCGAGTCACCGCCAGCTCCGAGGCGGGCACCACGCCGTTGAATACCATCCAGTATTCGTCACCGTCTTCGCTGAACAGGCGATGAAACGATAAATGGCTGGCATACATATCCGGCGTGATGCCGCGGTACATGATCTCGATCTTGCCCGCCTTGCGCTCGAACGCGGCATACAGCTTGCGCCCCAGAATATGCACATCATCCGCTTTGATCAGGGTTGTGCGGTTCTCCTGCTGACGGGTGAACTCCGACAGGAAACGATAGGTCGTGGTGAATTCGCGAATGATCTGTTTGCGCTCGTCCATCACGCTGTCGAGCTTCCATTCATCACGCCGGTCCAGGCGCAGCACTTTCCCATGATGCCAGCCCCATTGTTCGACCAGCCGGGTCAGTTGCTCTCGCCGCCAGCCGCTAACCACACTGTCGGGATCGGAAAGCTTCTCGTTAACCTTGACATAAAAACTGCGTCGCGCCAGGTCCAGCCGTTGCGGCGCCTCCTGGTGCTCAAGATAGGCCTCCACTTTGTGCAGCATCATGCGATAGGGATCCAGCGCATCGATATCCGGTTCTTCTTCCCGGTAAAGCCGGCGCTTGAACTCGACACACAATAGATCGATGTCGGGAAACTCGCTGGCGTAAGCTTCCATCAACAACGTCTTGAGTATGGATTTGTAGGGGGCATTGATTCCCTTGTACAACAACCACAGCGATGCGCCGTAAAACTCCTCTGCGCGAATGGCCGCCAGGCCGCCGAAATCGATATGATCCTTGCTGTGGATATAGCGCTTGCGCTTGATATCCGCGACGTACTCGTCGTAATCCAG
>JAXHTI010000138.1:4436-5916 GCA_034190045.1 Pseudomonadota bacterium | reverse complement strand
CAGAGTATCGCTCATGATCAGACTCCGGCCGTTATGCCGGCCGGTGACAGGTTAAGTTCGCTCATTGGCTGAGCTTGTCTTTCAACATCTGGTTCAGCTGCGCCGGGTTCCCCTTGCCGCCGGTCGCCTTCATGCACTGACCAACGAAAAAGCCCAGCACTTTTTCCTTGCCGGCCCGGTACTGTTCCACCTGCTCGGGGTTGTCGGCAATCACTTTATCGACAATCGCCTCCAATTCGCCCGTATCGGTGATCTGCTTGAGGCCCTTCTTCTCGATAATGGTATCGGCGTCACCTTCACCGTTCCACATGGCATCGAATACATCCTTGGCAATCTTGCCGGAGATGGTATTGTCCTTGATGCGCTTGATCACGCCGGCCAGCATTTCGGCACTGATCGGACTGTCGGTAATGCTCATGTCATCCCGGTTCAGATAACCGGACAATTCACCAATCACCCAGTTGGCGGACAATTTGGTCTCACCGCAAGCGCTGACCACGCTTTCATAATAATCGGCCAGGTCGCGGCTGGCGGTCAGAATCACGGCATCCTCGAGCTTGAGGCCGTAGTCACTGACGAAACGATCCTTTTTCGCCTCCGGCAGTTCCGGCATATCGGCGCGAATCGTCTCGATGTGTTGTTTGGTAATCTCTACCGGCAGCAGATCGGGATCCGGGAAATAACGATAGTCCATCGCTTCTTCCTTGGAGCGCATGGAGCGGGTCTCGTCTTTATCGGCATCATACAGCCGGGTTTCCTGAACGATCTCGCCACCGGCTTCCAGCACGTCGATCTGGCGTTCGACTTCGAAATTGATCGCGCGCTCCACAAACCGGAACGAATTAATATTCTTGAGCTCCGTGCGGGTACCGAACTCGTCCTGGCCTTTGGGTCGCACGGAGACATTGGCATCGCAGCGGAAGGAACCTTCCTGCATGTTGCCGTCACTGATCCCGAGGTAGCGCACCAGGGCATGGATTTTTTTCATATAAGCAACGGCCTCTTCGGCCGAACGCATATCCGGCTCGGAGACGATCTCCAGCAACGGCGTACCGGCACGATTGAGGTCGATCCCGGTCATGCCGTGATAATCCTCGTGCAGGGACTTGCCGGCATCTTCTTCCAGATGCGCGCGGGTCACACCGATAGTCTTCTCGTTGCCGTCTTCCAGGCGGATAGTGACCTGGCCGTGTTCGACGATAGGCAGTTCGTACTGGCTGATCTGGTAGCCCTTGGGCAGATCGGGATAGAAATAGTTTTTGCGTGCAAAGATCGAGCGCGGTGCGATCTGCGCCTCGATCGCCAGGCCGAACTTGATGGCCATGTTGACCACCTCTTTGTTCAGCACCGGCAACACCCCCGGCAGTCCCAGATCCACCGCGCAGGCCTGGCTGTTGGGCGGCGCGCCATAGGCGGTCGGGGCGCCGGAGAAGATCTTGCTCTGCGTCGCCAGCTGGGTGTGAATCTCAAGCCCGATGAC
>JAXHTI010000138.1:0-4336 GCA_034190045.1 Pseudomonadota bacterium | reverse complement strand
AACCCTTTCGGGGTTTGTTGATGCCAATCGGTGACCTGCTGGTAACGGTGCGCGACATTGAGCAGGCGCGCTTCGTCGAAGTAGTTGCCGATGATCTGCAGGCCGACCGGCAGGTTGTTCACAAAGCCGGCCGGTACCGACATGGCCGGCAGGCCGGCCAGGTTGGCGGCGATGGTGTAGATGTCCGACAGGTACATGGTGATCGGATCGTCCGCTTTCTCGCCCAGCTTGAAAGCCGGGGCCGGGGCGGTCGGCCCCATGATGACGTCCACCGAATCGAAAGCCCGCACGAAATCGTCGCGGATCAGCCGCCGCGCCTGTTGCGCCTTTATATAATAAGCGTCGTAGTAACCGGCCGACAGGGCGTAGGTGCCGACCATAATGCGCCGCTTGACCTCGGGACCGAAGGCCTCGCCGCGGCTGCGCTTGTAGAGATCTTCCAGATCCCGCGGATTCTCGCAGCGATAGCCGAAACGCACACCGTCGAACCGCGACAGGTTGGAGGAGCACTCGGCCGGCGCCACCACGTAATAGGCCGGTACCGACAGGTGGGTGTTGGGCAGGCTGATCTCCACCACCTCGGCCCCCAGTTTTTTGTATTCGGCCAGCGCCGCATCCAGCGCGTCGGCGATACCCGCGTCCAGGCCGGGATCGAAATGCTCCCTGATCAGGCCGATTTTCAGCCCCGTCAGATCCGCGCCCAGATCGGCCGTATAGTCGGGCACCGGCCGCTCCAGGCTGGTGGAGTCGCGCGGATCGAAACCGGCCATGGCATTGAGCAATAAGGCCGCATCCTCGGCCGTTTGAGTCAGCGGCCCGGCCTGATCGAGGCTGGACGCGAAGGCGATCATGCCGTAACGGGAAACCCGCCCGTAGGTGGGCTTGAGCCCGGTGATGCCGCACAGGGCGGCCGGCTGGCGAATCGAGCCGCCGGTATCGGTGCCTGTAGCCGCCGGGGCCAGCCGGGCGGCCACGGCCGCCGCCGAGCCACCGGAAGAGCCACCTGGAACGGTCGCGATATCCCACGGGTTTTTCACCGGGCCGTAGAAACTGGTCTCATTGGACGAACCCATGGCGAACTCGTCCATGTTGGTCTTGCCCAGGGTGACCATCCCCGCGTCGTTCAGACGGGTGACCACGGTCGCATCGTAGGGGGCGATGAAGTTGTCCAGCATTTTCGAGCCGCAGCTGGTTTTGATGCCGTCGGTGCAGAAAATATCCTTGTGCGCCAGCGGGATACCGGTCAGCGGCCCCGCCTCGCCGGCAGCGCGCAACTGGTCCGCGCTGCGGGCCCGGGCCAGCGCCGCATCGGTCGCGGCGGTGATGTAACTGTTAAGTTGCGGATCCAGCGCGCTGATGCGCTCCAGATAATGGCGGGTCAGTTCTTCACTGGAATAGCTGCCCTGTTCCAGATCCCGGGCCTGTTCCGCAAGCGTTTTGTCGTGCATACCGTCTTCTCGTGTGAGTCAGTCTTTGATAATTCAGGGAAAACCGGATGGGCGGATTACTCGACGACCCGGGGCACCAGGTAAAGGCCGTCCTCGACACTGGGTGCCTGGGCCTGAAACCGCTCCCGTTGATCCGTTTCGGTTACCCGGTCCTCGCGCAGGGGCTGAACGGCGTCGAGGGGATGCGCCATGGGCGTGACCTCGGCGGTATCCACCGCGTTCATCTGCTCGACCATTTCCAGAATGTTCGACAGGTTGTCGGCGTAGCCGGGAATGTCCGCCTCATCGATGGCCAGCCGGGCCAGATGCGCAATCTTCTCGACGTCAGATTTATCCAGTGACATGGTTTCCTCGGTAATCCTGCAATAATCCAGAAAATACAAGAATATCCCGGCGCCGGGGCCGGTTGTGATGGGCTAGGCAAATTGGCAACGTTACCACAGATGATTCCTTGCCCAAAGCCCTTCTATTTGATTACATTACCCGTTTATACTGACGTATCCCATCACCTATAAAGATTACAAACATGTTTGACAGTTTACGGGGACTTTTCTCCAACGATATTTCCATCGATCTGGGTACCGCCAACACCCTCATTTACGTCCGCGGCCAGGGTATTGTACTCAATGAGCCCTCGGTTGTGGCGATTCGCCAGGAGCGCGGACCGGGCGGACCCAAGTCGATTGCCGCCGTCGGCACCGAGGCCAAGCGCATGCTGGGCCGAACGCCGGGCAATATCGTTGCGGTACGTCCGATGAAAGACGGCGTCATCGCCGATTTCACGGTCACCGAGAAAATGCTCCAGCATTTCATCCGCAAGGTGCACGAGGCGCGCTTTTTCCGCCCCAGCCCGCGGGTCCTGATCTGTGTGCCCTGCGGTTCCACCCAGGTAGAGCGCCGGGCGATTCGCGAATCGGCCGCCGGCGCCGGCGCCCGCGATGTTTACCTGATTGAAGAACCGATGGCCGCAGCGATCGGCGCCGGCATGCCCATCTCCGACGCCAGTGGCTCGATGGTGGTGGATATCGGTGGCGGTACCACCGAGGTGGCGGTCATCTCCCTGAGCGGGATCGTCTATTCCGCGTCGGTCCGTATCGGCGGCGATCGTTTCGACGAAGCGATCATCAATTACGTGCGCCGCAACTACGGCAGCCTGATCGGCGACTCCACCGCCGAACGCATCAAGCAGGATATCGGCACGGCCTATCCGGGCCACGAAGTCCGGGAACTGGAAGTGCGCGGCCGCAACCTGGCCGAGGGGGTACCACGCAGCTTTACCCTCAACAGTAATGAAATTCTCGAGTCCCTGCAGGAACCGCTGTCGGGGATCGTCAGTGCGGTCAAGACTGCGCTGGAACAGACCCCGCCGGAACTGGCCTCTGACATTGCCGAACGCGGTATGGTTCTGACCGGTGGCGGCGCCCTGCTGAACGATCTGGATCGACTGTTGATGGAAGAGACCGGCCTGCCGGTGATCATCGCCGAGGACCCGCTGACCTGCGTGGCACGCGGCGGTGGCCGGGCGCTGGAAATGATCGACGAGCACGGCGGCGATCTGTTTACTGTCGAATAATGATTCCGGCCCGCGACCGGTCACCACCGGTCAGGCCGCCCGGCCGATTCACTCGAGCGGGCAAAATCCGGTAACCTGTTCCTAATCCTGTATTCCGTCGGGGAGCCTGACCGTTAAACTTTTATTCGTACAAGGTCCGTCAACCACGATCCGGTTGCTGTTACTGATCCTGGTTTCAGTGGCCCTGATGACCGTGGATCATCGCACCAGTTACATCAACACCCTGCGCTCGGGTCTGGCCGTGGTGGTCTATCCCCTGCAATACGCCGTCAATCTGCCCGCCGATTTCATGGGCTGGGCATCGGAAACCTTTGTCACCCGCGATACGCTGCAAAAAGAAAACGAAGAACTGCGCACACAGAACCGGCTGCTCAAGGCCCAGCTGCAAAAGTTGACCTTCATCGAGTCCGAGAATGTGCATCTGCGCGAACTGCTGCAGTCCTCCAAGCGTGCCGGCGAACGTATCCTGATCGCCGAACTGCTGGCGGTTGATCTCGATCCCTACAGAAAACAGGTCGTCATTAACAAGGGCAGCAGTCACGACGAACTGTATATCGGCCAGCCGGTTGTCGATGCGCACGGTGTTATGGGGAAACTGACGCATGTCACGCCCTTCTCCAGCACCGCCCTGTTGATCACCGATCCCAATCACGCGGTTCCGGTGCAGGTCAATCGCAACGGGCTGCGCGCCGTGGCCGTCGGCAGCGGCGAAGGCACCGTGGAACTGTTACACCTGCCCAACAATGCCGATATACAACAGGGCGATCTACTGGTCAGTTCCGGCCTGGGTTGCGTGTATCCGGCCGGTTACCCGGTTGCCACGGTCACCGAAGTGACCACCAATCCCAGCCTGCCGTTTGCCGAAATCGTTGCCGAACCGGTTGCCCGTCTGCAACGCAGTCGCGAAGTGTTGCTGGTCTGGCCGGCGCTGGCCAACCTGCCGCCGATGGAAAACCCCTGCGAAGTCCATAAACGGAGAGACGAAGAATGAGACGGGACAGCCAGGGCGGCGGCGGTATGATTCTGGCCAGCTTTATCGTGGCGCTGGCGCTGACGATTATGCCGTTACCCGACACAATGGAACTGGCCCGGCCGGAATGGATGATCATGGTCGTGGTCTACTGGGTCATGGCCCTGCCCGAACGGATCGGCGTCGGCATTGCCTGGATCATGGGCCTGTTACTCGATGTGGTACGTGACGCCCTGCTCGGCCAGTATGCCATTACCCTGGCGTTGATCGCCTTTATTGTCATCTACATGCATCAACGCCTGCGGGTCTTCCCGGTATGGCAACAGGCGCTGGTAGTCGGCATGC
>JAXHTI010000137.1:0-6102 GCA_034190045.1 Pseudomonadota bacterium | reverse complement strand
ATCCGCTGCTTGGCCAGTTCGGGAATCAGGACTTCGTTCAGTACCCGGTACTGTTCGTCCACCAGGCGGTGGGCCTCGTCGCTGATCCGGGCCAGCAGCTGCTCCGGCGTCAGGCTGTCGGCGCTGCCGCTGGTGGATTCCAGCGCGGCGCGATGCATCAGGCCGGCCACGCGAATTTCGAAAAACTCATCCAGGTTGGTGCTGGAGATGCACAAAAAGCGCAGCCGTTCGAGCAGCGGTACACTCTCGTCGCTGGCCTGGGCCAGCACGCGCCACTGAAACTGGAGCAGACTCAGTTCGCGGTTGAAATAGAGATCGGGGTCGGTCAGGTCGGTTTTCTCCATGTTGTCATAAAACCATAACCGTATGACAACGGGATGACAAACGTATTTCGTCCCAAGTAGCCCGGATCAAGGAGCAACGCGACGGATCCGGGTTTTGTCGGCTTCAGGTGGATCCGCTGTGCTTGATCCACCCTACAGGATGAATGGACAGGAGCAGGTTTGTTTAACCGCCGAAAATGCCCTTGAACATGAAGAAGAACAGAATCGCCAGAATCGCGCCGGCCGGCAGGGTGACAATCCAGGACATGAAAATGGTGCGCACCACGCCCATGTTCACCGCGGCGATCCCGCGCGCCATGCCCACGCCGAGGACGGCGCCGACCAGCGTATGGGTGGTGGAAATGGGCAGCCCGGTCCCGGAGGCGACGACCACGGTCGTGGCCGCGGCCAGGGTGGCGGCAAAACCGCGGCTCGGTGTCAGTTCGGTAATGCCTCTGCCCACCGTGGCGATGACCTTGTGACCGTACATCATCAGCCCCGCGACGATGCCGATACCGCCGAGCAACAGGATCCAGGAGGCCATCACCGATTTCTGGCTGACCTCGCCATCGTTCTGCACGATGCTGACCACCGCGGCCAGCGGGCCAACCGCATTGGCCACGTCATTGGAGCCGTGGGCAAAGGCCATGGCGCAGGCGGTGACCATCATCAGCACGCCGAAGACTTTCTCCACATTGGTGAAGTGATATTCCCGGTCCGCGTCGGGGTCGAACTTGAGCTTACGAATGAAGTAGATGCCGATCAGCATGACGATGACGCCGACAGTGATGGCGACCAGGTAATTTTCCAGTATGCTCAGTTCCAGGCCGATATGCTTGAGCCCCTTGAACATGGTGACCAGGGCCACGATAAAGCCGACCAGAAAAATATACAGCGGCACATAACGGCGCGCGCTGGCCAGCGGATCATCGGTATTGAAGATCAGCTTTTGCACGCTCATGAACAGGGCAAACGCGATGGCGCCCGAGGTAACCGGTGAAATGACCCAGCTCATGACGATGGTGCCGACCTTGGCCCACTGAACGGCCTCGATACCCAGCCCGACCGCGGCAAAGCCGACAATCGCACCGACGATGGAATGAGTCGTGGAAACCGGCCAGCCGGCCCGGCTGGCAATGAGCAGCCAGATGCCGGCGGCCAGCAGCGCGGCCAGCATGCCGTAGACCAGAAGTTCCGGTGAGCCGGCCATCAGTTCGGCATCGATCATGCCTTTGCGGATGGTGGCGGTAACCTGGCCGCCGGCCAGGAAAGCACCGAGAAATTCGAATACGGCGGCAATGATGATCGCCTGTTTGATGGTCAGTGCTTTGGAACCGACCGAGGTGGCCATGGCATTGGCAACGTCATTGGCCCCCACACCCCAGGCCATGAACAGGCCGAAGACACACGCAAGAATAATGAAGGTCAAACCAAATTCCATCATCTTCCCCTTGTTGTTGTTTTTAGCGTGCCAGCATCAATTCGAGCCGGCTGCCGACGCGCTGGGCCAGATCGGCCAGGTCCCCGATCCAGTCAAGAATCCGGTACATGAACATCACGTCGACAGGGGGAAGGTCCTTTTCCATTTTGAACAAAATCGCGCGAACCGCGACCTGAATATCATCGGTATCGCTCTCGATAACATCGAGCTTGTGAATCATCGATTCGACCAGATCGATTTCATTGCCGCCGAAGCCGGTTGCCACCAGTTCATCCAGCTCGTTAATGGCGGTCTGGGCCTGGGCCGTGGCATCGGCACAACGGTCCACAAAATCCAGTAACGGGGCATGCATGGTGTCGGGGAACTGCATCTGACGACCGAGCATCAGGCCGGAGATATCCTTGGCCTTGTTGGCAATGCGATCCTGCATGGTCAGCACTTCAAGCAGATCGCGACGTGAGACCGGCATGAACAGACCGTGGGGCAGCTTGAGCCGCAGCTCACGCTTGAGGGCATCGGCCTCGTTCTCGCGGGTTGTGATCAGCTGGCGGACGGATTCGGCTTTGTCCCAATCCTCGGCCAGGGCGGCCTTGAAGAAGGGGATCAACTCGGTCACGGTTGCCTGGACCTTGGCCATGTGTTGCTGCAGGGGAGAGATAGGCGAGGTGCCGAACAGACCGGATATATAGCTTCGGGGCATGACAAATACCTTGGCGTTAGGGTTTGCTCACCGGCAGTCGACGCCGGGCGTCAGCTGCCCGGGCAGTATACCGGCCCAAAGAAAAATATGACAGTTTTGTGACAGCCGGCACAGTGTGCTGACTATAAGGCGTCAGCCGGTCTTTAACCAGCCGGCGGCCCGTTTGGCGAAGTAGGTGAGAATGCCGTCGGCCCCGGCGCGTTTGAAGCCCAGCAGCGATTCCATGATCACTGCTTTTTCATCCAGCCAGCCGTTTTGCGCGGCGGCCATGAGCATGGCGTATTCGCCGCTGACCTGGTAGACGTAGGTCGGAGCACCGAACTCGTCCTTTACCCGGCGAACGATGTCCAGATAGGGCATGCCCGGTTTGATCATCACCATGTCGGCGCCCTCGTCCAGATCCAGGCCCACTTCCCACAGTGCCTCGTCGCTGTTGGCCGGATCCATCTGATAGCTGTACTTGTTGCCGCCGCCCAGATTGGCCGCCGAACCGACCGCATCGCGGAACGGGCCGTAAAAACTGGAAGCGTACTTGGCCGAATAGGCCAGGATCCGGGTGTGAATCTGGCCGGCCTGCTCCAGCGCGGTGCGAATCCGGCCGATGCGCCCGTCCATCATGTCCGACGGGGCAACCACGTCGGCCCCGGCCTCGGCGTGGGAGAGTGCCTGGCGGACCAGTACCTCGACGGTTTCGTCATTGAGCACGTAGCCGGTGCTGTCGATCAGGCCGTCCTGGCCGTGGGTGGTGAAGGGATCCAGGGCGACATCGGTGATCACGCCCAGTTCCGGCAGGTGTTCCTTGAGGGCCCGTACCGCGCGCTGGGCCAGCCCCTCAGGATTGTAGGCCTCGCGGGCATCGTCGGATTTGACTTCAGGCGGGGTGACCGGAAACAGGGCCACGGCCGGGATACCCAGTTCGAGCAGCTGTTCGCCCTCGCGCAGCAGCTGGTCGATGCTGACCCGCTCGATGCCGGGCATGGAGGGAACCGCCTCGCGCAGGTCCTCGCCTTCGAGGACGAACATGGGATAAATCAGATCATCCGCGCTCAGCTGCGTTTCGCGCATCAGCCGGCGGGAAAAATCGTCTCGCCGCATCCGGCGCATACGCACCCCGGGATAACGACCACGTCCGGTCTCGATCTGCGCCACCTGCCTCTCCTGTGAAAAAGTGAACCGGTGCCCCATTCGGGCAGCCAAAACTATATAATAAGCCTGTGCTGGAGAATCGGCCTCTGCGGCCGATAACCTTCCTGAGCATACCGTAACCGATACCTATTTTAAACGGGAGCCGCGTCACCATGAACCAGTCAACCTCGCCCGCCACTTTGTTTCGTCAGCCTGCCTGGATCGGCGCCTTGCTGGTCATGCTGTTGCTTGCCCTGGGACGCCCCGCCATGGCGGCCGAGAATGATCCCGACCAGGCCCGGCTGCTGCTGGAGGAGGTCGCGCAGGAGATGATCCAGTCGACCAACCAGCGCCGCGAGGAAATCAGGCAGAACCCGAAAGTGGTGGAGGAACTGGTCGAGGAATTGCTGTTGCCACACATCGATCTGATAACAGCCTCGCGCTGGGTACTGGGCAAGCACTGGCGACGTGCCAGCAAGGAACAGAAGATCAGCTTCATGAAGCATTTTCGCGGCATGCTGCTGCGTTTTTACTCCACGGCACTGGCCGATTATCTGAATGAAAACACGGTCGACGAAAACCTGATCCGGTTTCAGCCGGTGCGTGCCGAAGCCGGCAGCGAGGATGTCACCGTCCGCTCGCACGTCTACCCACCCGGCGGTCAGCCTGTCCCGGTCAATTACAACATGCACCTGACCCGCAAAGGCTGGAAGGTATATGACGTTTCAGTTGAAGGCGTGAGTGTGATCACCACCTATCGCAACAGCTTCAACGATGAGATTCGCCGCAATGGTCTCGATCAGCTTATTGCTCGTCTTGCCAATGAAGACGAGGAACTGGTCAAACAGCCGGCAGACGCCAACAGCTAACAAGGCATACAAACAGACAGGGAGGGATTGATAAGGAACATTTATGCTGTAGCTGGCGGTATCGTTTAACCGTCCAGAGAGAATAATAATGTCAAAACCGATTTTAAAGCGAATCGAGCAATCCAACGAATACAAATCTACAAAACTGTTAGTCAAGCGGCTGGTCGGCGAAGAGCTGTGGCTCAAACCGGAGATTCGGGTTAACACGCAAAACAAAGGAGGTTGGCTGTTTTGTCCGGATACGCTGAACAGTGAGTCCGTTGTCTATTCATTCGGGGTGGGGGAAGATATTGATTTCGATCTGGTATTAATCGATCAGTATGATCTGGTGGTTCATGCCTTTGATCCCACACCCTCGACGGTCGACTGGTTGTCAGCTCGGCCAAACATCCCCGAAAATCTCGATTTTCACCCCTGGGCGGTAACGGACCGAGACGGGATGATCACATTATACCCCCGTGTCAGGGGTAACAAAAAATCAAAAGTCATGTACACGCTGATAGCTGAAGAGGGTGATGCTGATTCCGGTGTCGATGTTCCCGCATTAACCATAGGTGCTATCATGTCGAAACTCGGTCACGATCATATTGATCTGATGAAAGTCGACATCAAAGGTGCCGAGTATAATTTGCTGGAAAACATGCTCGACAATTCAATCAAACCAAAACAATTGTTGATTGAGTTTCATCATCGTATGCCCGGTATTGGCCCGAAAAAGACGGCCGTTGCGATACGGCGGCTTCGGGAGACAGGCTATCGCCTGTTTGCGATCTCTGACACGGGTCGTGAACTGTCATTTTTGCTTGAGGGGTAATGGTCCTGAACCGGCTTCTGTACAAAATCGCCGTTTATCGGCACTCACACTGTATCGTCATAATACATTGATGCCTGTTTTTCGCTTTATCGCCAATGCGCTTGCTCCACTGACCTTGCTGGCAGCCGCACTGGCATGGTGGCATCCCCCGCTGTTTTTGATTTTCAAGCCGGTATTTATCTGGCTGTTCGCCGCAACCATGCTTGCCGTTGGTGTGACGCTGGATCGCCGGGAGCTGATCGCCACGCTCAAACAGCCGCTGCAGATTGCCCAGGGGGTAATGACGCAATATGTACTGATGCCGTTGCTGGCGTTCGCCATCGTGACGCTGGCAGATCTGCCGCCGGCCCTGGCGCTGGGCTTTATTATCGTCGGCTGCGCGCCGGGGGCGATGGCTAGCAATGTGATGGTCTATCTGGCCGGCGGCGCGGTGGCGCTGTCGATTGCCATGACCACGGTCTCCACCCTGCTTTCCCCCCTGCTGACGCCGACCCTGGTGGAGTGGCTCGGCGGGCAGTTTGTTCCCGTACCGTTCGCGGCGATGATGCGCACCATCGTGATTACAGTGGTGGTGCCGGTGGGGCTGGGTTTGTGGCTGCAACCGTATCTGGGGCGCCAGTTGGTGACGGCCCGGGAGGTGGCGCCGGGGATCGCGGCCATCGCGATTATCGTCATCTGTGCCTATGCCATGGCCAACGCGGCCAACCACAACGCCCTGGCCCTGCGTGATTACGGGCTGCCGGTGCTGGGGCTGGTGGTTCTGCTTAACGCGCTGGGCTATGCCGGCGGCTGGCTGCTGGCCCGGCTGTACGGCTTCGATCATCGCCGGC
>JAXHTI010000136.1:1662-6232 GCA_034190045.1 Pseudomonadota bacterium | reverse complement strand
CGACACGATCAATTCCTTTGCCGTGGACAGCAAGCTGCGGCGTGCGATTGAGTTGACCCGCCGGTATGGCGCCAATGGTGTGCCGACCCTGGTGATCGATGGTCAATATATTACCGACGGCCCCATGTCAGGTGGGCACGATGCCATGCTGGGTGTGGTACAGCAGCTGCTCGAAACAGATCCCGAATAATCCATAAGCCGGAATATTACGGCGTCGACCAGCAGGAGATGAATAAATGAAAGCCGCCGAACTTTTCGTGCGATGCCTCGAAAACGAAGAAGTGGAATATGTCTTTGGCATTCCGGGGGAAGAAAACCTGGATGTCATGGATGCCCTGCTGGATTCGGATATTGAGTTTGTTACCACCCGGCATGAACAGGGTGCGGCTTTCATGGCCGATGTCTACGGACGATTGACCGGCAAGGCCGGGGTCTGCCTTGGAACGCTGGGACCGGGCGCGACCAACCTGTTTACCGGGGTGGCCGATGCCAATATGGATCATGCTCCGCTGGTGGCGGTAGCCGGCCAGGCCAGCACCCATCGCCTGCACAAGGAATCGCACCAGGTACTGGATCTCGAAGAGATCTTTCGCGCCATTACCAAATATTCCTCACGCCTGCTGACCCCGGACATTATTCCCGAAGTCGTGCGCAAGGCATTCAAGGTGGCACAGACGGAGAAATCCGGGGCCTGTTTTATCGAGTTCCCGGAAAACATCGCCGAGATGGAGATCGACGATCAACCATTGCCGGTCAAATACCCCTATCCGCCGGAACCGCCGGGCGAGAAGGTGGATCGGGCGGCCGATATTATCTCGCGTGCCAAAAACCCGATCATCCTGGCTGGTAACGGGGTGATTCGCAGCCGTGCCTGGAAACAGCTGGCTGAATTCGCCGAGCAATTGCGCATCCCGGTAGCCAATACCTTCATGGCCAAGGGTGTGGTGCCTTTCAAGCATTCCATGGCGCTCGGAAGTGCTGGCTTGCAGGCCAATGACTATGTCAGTTGCGGTTTCAGCCGGGCCGATGTGATTATTTGTATCGGCTATGATCTGGTCGAGTACCATCCTTATTTATGGCACCCGACCAAGGACCGTACCATTATTCATATCGATAATTCGCCCGCGGAAGTCGATGCCTATTATCCGGTAGACGTTGGCGTCGTCGGCGATATCAAGCATTCCCTGTTGCGTATTATGAATCTGGCCAGCCCGCATACCGGCACGGCGATGAAAAGTCTGCGCACGGCGCTGATCGAGGATATGAATCAGCACAAGGATGATACGGCCCTGCCGCTCAAACCACAGAAGATCATCTGGGATCTGCGCACCGCGATGAATCTGGAAGACATCGCCCTGTGCGATGTCGGTGCACATAAAATGTGGATGGCGCGCATGTTCCGCTGCGAATATCCCAATACCTGTTTGATTTCCAACGGGTTTGCCAGCATGGGCATTGCCCTGCCCGGTGCAATCGCGGCCAAACTGGCCTATCCGGATCGTAATGTCGTGGCGGTTACAGGCGATGCCGGATTTTTGATGAATTCCCAGGAGATCGAAACCGCCATGCGCATGAAAACACCCATCGTTATCCTGGTATGGAATGATAACGGTTACGGGTTGATCGAATGGAAACAGATCAACAGTTTTGGTCGCAAGTCACATGTGGATTTCAACAATCCGGATTTTGTCAAATACGCCGAATCATTCGGTGCCAAAGGATATCGAATTGAAAAAGGCGAGGATCTGCTGCCGACGCTGAAAACCGCGCTGGCCGATAATACCGTGAGTATTATTGATTGCCCGGTGGATTACAGCGAAAACCTCAAGCTGACCCAGAAGCTGGGTGAAATGATTTGCCCGATCTGAACAGACGATGATGTCACAACACACCGGTGCCGGGCAGGATACGCAAACGCTGAAAATACTCAGCTACAACGTCCAGGTCGGTATCAAAACCAGTCGACCCTATCAGTACCTCACTGGCAGCTGGCGGCATGTCCTGCCCTGTGCCCGGCGTCTGGGTAACCTGGACCTGGCGGCGGAGATGATGAAGGAGTATGACATCGTGGGCGTTCAGGAAGTGGATGCCGGCAGCTTGCGCAGTAACTTCATCAACCTGACCGAATATCTGGCCGAACGGGGCGACTTCCCCTACTGGTATCATCAGGTGAACCGCAAATTTGGTCGCATCGCGCAGCACAGTAACGGATTGCTGAGCCATTTCCATCCCTCAGAAATGCAGGATTTGCGGCTGCCGGGTCTGATCCCCGGTCGTCAGGCTATATTGGCCCGCTACGACGCCGGCGGTGACACGCTGGCGGTTATCGTTGTGCACCTGGCCCTGAGTCGACGGGCCAGGTTGCTGCAAATGGATTATCTGGCCGATGTAGTTAACAGTTTTCCCCATGCAATCGTCATGGGGGACATGAACTGCCGACATGACAGTCGCGAGATGCAGCACCTGATCGCGCGGACACGGTTGCATGAGCCGATTGAAGGGGTGCATACCTTTCCCAGCTGGCGTCCTCAACATAATATCGATCACATCCTGGCAACGTCCGAATTAACCATCGACAAGTTTTACGAGCTTGAGAATTTCGGTTCTGACCATCTGCCGTTAATGATGGAAGTCAGACTGCCACCGGGCATGCAGTTTCATCGCTATACCCGCAGCAAATCACAAACCCTGAATGACTATCTGAATAATCTAGATGGCTGAGTATGGCGAACGAGACCGGTAAAACCAGCCGCGAGGCTGATCACTGGAAGAAAAAATATTACGACAGCCTGGATGAGCTGGACGAACGACAACGCGAATGGGCCCAGCTGGAAAAACAGTTAAGGCTGCTGGTCTCCCGCCTGACCCTGATTGCCGAAACCGATGATACCCAGCTGGGCAAGCAGCTGGAAAAGCTGCGCGGCCAGATCCGTGACAGCAGTGATCTGACACGGCTGCAAACCCTGTTCAATGACATCAATACGGCGATCGGCCGCCTGCCGGAACGTGCTGGCGGTACACAGGAGTCGTCAAACCCGGCCCGGGCCCTGCAATTATTGCTGGATGAACTGCCGATCCCGCAAGATCTCGCCCGCCAGGAAAAATATGTCAGAAAGAAGCTGTCGCGCGTGGCCGGCATCAGCGAGCTGCCCGACGCGGTCAAAATTCTGGCCGAGTTGCTGAGCCTGACCATTGAACAAGGATTGCCGGAGTCGGCCGCCCCGGCAGGACCACGTGCAGAGAAAACAGAGGAGAGGGCCGGGCTGCTGAGTTCACTGTTTCGCCGTGGCAGCAAGACGGAGACGGAGCTCGCCAGTTCGCCGGAGGCTGTTCAGCCTGTGTCGATCGAAGTCGGTTCTGAACCGCCTGAAGCAGCTGTCTCACCGTCGCAAACAGTAACCGATGATGATGGCATTGCCTGCGCCCTGGCCGGGGAAATTCTCATTCAATTGCTGGAGCGGATCGATTTTTCCGACGATCTGGCGGTGGAGTCGGAGCTGGTCCGCAAGAAACTCGAACCCTGTGAAGACGTGGCGACATTGACGCGGGGACTGGATGATACCGTCAAGCTGATCGCCGATTTGCAATCCCGGGTTCGGGCGGAAAAACAGGATCTGGAAAACTTCCTGCTGCAGCTGACTGGTCGTCTGCAGGAGCTGGACAAGGATATACAGCATACAGCGCGCCTTCGCGATGCGGCGTTGAGCGAATCACGTGAAATGAATCAGATGGTTAATTCGCAGGTCAGTTCCATAGAGCAGAGCATGGATGAAGCACTGGACCTCGATTCACTCAAAACCGCGATCCAGTCGCGGGTGGTGATCATCCGTAACCATGTGGATCGATTTCTCGAGCAGGAAGAGGGACGCGGTGGTGAATCACGTGAAATTATCCAGCGTCTGGAAAACCAGTTACGCACGACGCAGGCCGAGTCGGAAAAACTGCGCCAGCAGGTGAAAAAAGCCCAGGACAAGGCCGAAACGGATGCGTTAACCGGGGTTCCCAATCGCATGGCTTACGACAAGCGACTGGAGGAAGAAGTTGCCCGGCATCGGCGGTATAACACCGATTTTGTACTGATGTTGTGGGACATTGACCATTTCAAGGGAATCAATGATACCTATGGTCATGCCGCCGGTGACAAGGTCCTCAAGGTCATTGCCGGGATGATGCAGCAACAGCTGCGCGAAACCGATTTTCTGGCCCGCTACGGCGGGGAAGAATTTGCCGTCATTCTGGTGGAATCGGATGTTCCGGCCGCGAAAGTTGTGGGGGAGAAACTGCGCCAGGCCATTGAGGCGCTCGAATTTCATTTCCGCGGGACCCGGGTTCCTGTAACCGCTTCCTGTGGGCTTGCCCCGGCCGAAGCAGGGGATGCCGAACAACTGTTCGAACGCGCCGATACTGCACTCTACAGCGCCAAGCAGAAGGGGCGTAACCGGATTGAAGTTACCGGCACCTGACTCTCACCTGACACAACCCGTTTCGTATTCATAAATCTGTCACCGGATATTCACCCGGGTTAAATAAACGAATGCCAGGCTTGATTCCGTTTAAATGGATCAGGGTC
>JAXHTI010000136.1:0-1562 GCA_034190045.1 Pseudomonadota bacterium | reverse complement strand
GGCGATGCCAGCGTAGTGCCGATCCAGTTCGCCGGTCACAACAGCCCCCTGTTTTGCCTGGCCGGATTATTCCCCGCGATATTCAAAACGGTGTTGCTGCCGCGCGAACTGCTGAATAAAAGTCATACTACGGTAAGTTTGCGTATCGGTAAGCCATTCGATAAAAAAAGGCTGGCCGGGTTCGAGAAAATGCAGGATCTTGCCGCGTATTTGCGAATGAGGACCTGCCTGCTGTCACAAAGCGAAGGGGGCATAAACAGTGAGCAGTCAGTATCCGGGGATGATGCGCGCGAGACCATTCTGCCACCCATTGATGCCATTAAACTGGAAGAGGAGCTGGCCTCAGTACCGATAGAACAGCAACTTGATACTGCCGGTGAGCTGGAGGTCTGGTATGCAAGGGCGGGGCAAATCCCTCTGTTATTACAGGAAATTGGACGCCAGCGCGAGATCAGTTTCAGAGCAGTAGGGGAAGGTACCGGCAAGAGTACCGATATCGACCTGTATGACCGTTTCTATTTGCACTTGTTTGTGTGGAATTCCCGGCAGAAGCAGGTAGTCGGGGGTTATCGCCTGGGTCTGGTCGATGAGATTTTGCGCAGTTACGGACGTCGTGGTCTGTATAGTCATTCGCTGTTTCGCTACAGTCGCAATTTTCTGCAACAGATCAGCCCGGCCATCGAACTGGGACGCTCCTTCGTGCGGCCGGAATACCAGCGTAATTTTGCGCCATTGATGTTGTTATGGAAGGGTATTGGTCATTTTGTGGCGCAAAATCCGCAATATGCCAATCTATTCGGGCCGGTCAGTATCAGTAATGATTACAGCGGCATGTCACAGCGCCTGTTGATCCGGTTTTTGAAACAGAATCTGTTCGATGGAGCACTGGGCAGGCATGTCAAACCACGTTACCCCTATCGAACAGCCTGGAAGAACGGCTGGAATACGATGTTACACAGGGATATCAGTCTGGATGAATTATCCACATTGATCGCCGAGATCGAGGAGGACGACAAGGGCGTGCCGGTACTGATTCGACAGTATCTCAAGCTGGGCGGTCGTATTCTGGGCTTTAATGTTGATCCCCAGTTCCAGCATTGTGTCGATGGCCTGATTCGGGTGGATCTGCGCCAGGCCGATTCCCGGTTGTTGAAAAAATATCTGGGTGCGGAAGGCGCCACGGCATTTCTGGCCTATCACACGGTAGATAAGAAGCAGGCAGGTTGAGGATACAGGCCCTGGAGCAGGGCAGCTGTCAACGAGATATGATAACCGGGTAATGTCCTAAAGAAATAGACGCTGAACAACAGACGATCTATCTTTAATGGTGTCAGTTTGCCTTGAAGGGATCCTCTGAATCATGTCTGCACCCCGCACTTTGACGATTGACGGCAATCAGGCCGCCGCGACCGTCGCACACAAGCTCAACGAAGTTGTCGCGATTTATCCCATTACCCCGGCATCGCCAATGGGGGAATGGGCCGACGAGTGGTCATCCCGGGACCAGACCAACCTGTGGGGTACGGTACCCCGCATCGTTGAAATGCAGAGTGAAGGCGGGG
>JAXHTI010000135.1:0-6244 GCA_034190045.1 Pseudomonadota bacterium | reverse complement strand
GCCCGGCGGGTCGAGCGGCTGTGTGGCAAGGCGTTTTATGCGCAGGCGTTGCACATCGATTACAGCCTGGACGGGTTGCGCCTGTGGGGCTGGCTGGGACGGCCCGAGGCGGCGCGCAGCCAGGCCGATTTGCAGTATGCCTATGTCAACGGTCGCAGCGTGCGCGACAAGCTGATCAACCACGCCCTGCGCCAGGCCCAGGGGGATCTCTATCCCGGTCGCCATCCGGCCTGGCTGCTGTATATGGAACTGGACCCGCTCAAGGTGGATGTGAATGTGCATCCCACCAAACATGAAGTCCGTTTTCATCAGGCGCGCCAGGTGCATGATTTTCTCGTTCACGCGGTCAGCGAGGCGCTGGCCGACAAAGCTTCTGCCGTGGCCCCGCCGCCGTCAGCCCCACGGCGCGATTTTTATACGCCGGCGGAAGGCAATATCCCCGCGGACTGGTCGGTTCGCGAGGCGCCCCGGGCCGAGGCCCCGGCCGCGAATACTGACGATGAGACCCGGCCCGATCAACCGATCCTCGCCACGCTGGCAGGCGGTTATCTGCTGGTGGAAGAGGCCGGGGCGTTGTTGCTGATCAATGCCCCGGCGGTGCGTGCGGCGCAACTGGCGGCCAGCTTTACCGCCGGTGAGACGCAAACCGCCCGGCCGTTGCTGATTCCCGAGACTGTCGAGTTATCCGTCCCGGCGCTGCAATGGCTGGAGCAACATAGCGAGTGGCTGGCCCGCCAGGGCATCGATCTCAGCGCGGTCAGTGACACCGAATTGCTGCTGCGCCAGGTGCCGGCCGCGGCGGCAGCCTCCGAACCGGGGCAGTGGCTGCCGGCGTTTGTCCGGGCGGCCCTGGCGGGGACAGCGCCGGAGCAGGCCCTGGCCCGGGCCCTGAGCTGCCCGCCGCACTGGAGTGCCGCCGAACAGCAGGCGCTGGTGCGCGATGCGCTTGCCTGGCAACCGGAACCGCAACCGGCCCGCTACTGGGTACGCTGGGATCAGGCTGCCTTGCAGGCGCTGTTCGAAACGTGAGTAAGTCCCCGGCATCACTGCCGCCGGCGATTGCCCTGCTGGGGCCGACCGCCTCGGGCAAGACCGACCTGGCCGTGCGCCTGGTCCGCGAGCTGCCGGTGGAGATCATCAGCGTCGATTCGGTGATGGTGTATCGGGAGATGGATATCGGCTCGGCCAAGCCCGGGCCCGGGATCCTGGCCGAGGCCCCCCATCGGCTGATCGATTTTCTGGATCCGGCCGAGGCCTGCTCGGCGGCCCGGTTTGCCGAACTGGCCCGTCGGGAAATGGCCGAGATCTCTGCTGCCGGGCGCATCCCCCTGCTGGTGGGCGGCACCATGCTCTATTTCCGCGCCCTGATTCATGGTCTGTCCCGCCTGCCGGCGGCCGATGAGACACTGCGTGCGCGGCTGGCGCAGGAGGGCGTTGAGCGGGGCTGGGCGGCGATGCACGCCCGGCTGGGGGAGGTGGACCCGCCGGCGGCCGAACGGATTCATCCCAATGATCCCCAGCGTATCCAGCGGGCGCTGGAAGTCTATGAGCTGACCGGGGTGCCGTTGAGTCAGCTGCAACAACAAAATGAACCGTTGCCCTGGCGGTTTGTCAAACTGGCGCTGATCCCGTCGGATCGGGCCGTGTTGCACGAACGCATCGCCGACCGGTTCGCGCAAATGCTTGAACAGGGGTTGGTCGACGAGGTCGAAGCCCTTTTTGCGCGCGGGGATTTGGATGAGCAGATGCCCTCGATACGGGCGGTCGGTTATCGCCAGCTGTGGCACTACTTGCAAGGCAGGATCAACTATACTCAAATGCAGGAGCAGGGTGTGGCGGCGACCCGCCAGCTGGCCAAACGGCAGCTGACCTGGTTGCGCAGTGAATCGGGGGTTCAGCCATTTGATGCCCTCGATCAAAAAAGGGAGGATCAGGTCTTGAAATGGTTAGCCAGCTCACCCATAGATACAGAATGAGTGTGGTAAGATAAATTTGAATTTTTGTTGATTTTTTATAAGGTTATAAGAACAGGCCCGATCGTCTGAGAAAATAACTATAACATGCGGAGATAATAACGATGAGTAAAGGACAGTCCTTACAAGATCCGTTTCTCAA
The DNA here is from genome assembly GCA_034190045.1 of Pseudomonadota bacterium. Lineage (GTDB taxonomy): Bacteria > Pseudomonadota > Gammaproteobacteria > UBA6429 > Thiohalophilaceae > Thiohalophilus. The sequence continues at coordinate 4,129 of JAXHTI010000135.1, read as the reverse complement.
TGCGCTGCGTAAGGAACGCGTCCCCGTTTCGATTTTTCTGGTCAACGGGATTAAATTGCAGGGGCAGATCGAGTCATTTGACCAGTTTGTGGTGCTGCTGCGTAATACGGTTAACCAAATGGTTTACAAACACGCGATTTCCACTGTCGTACCGGCGCGCAATGTGAAGCTGCCGATGGCGGAGGAAAACGGCAAGGGTAATCTTTGAGTCGCCAACCGCGGTTGGTGAGGGTGGTAATGATTGTTTGAACGTCCACAAGCCGGTGAACGGGCTGTTCTGGTTCACCTGGCTCTGCAAGCGGAACAGCAACAGGAAGAACCCCAGGAATTCCGGGAACTGGCTGTTTCCGCCGGCGCCGAACCGATTGCGGTGATCACCGGTTCCCGGGCGGTTCCCCATCCCCGTTATTTTGTCGGCACAGGCAAGGCCGAGGAGATCCGCGAGACCGTCAGGGATCTCAAGGCCGATCTGGTGCTGTTCAACCATGCTCTGTCACCGGTTCAGGAACGTAACCTCGAACAACTGCTCAAATGCCGGGTGCTGGATCGTACCGGGCTGATTCTGGATATCTTCGCCCAGCGTGCCCGGACCCACGAGGGCAAGCTCCAGGTCGAACTGGCCCAGCTCAAACATCTTTCCACGCGCCTGGTACGCGGCTGGACCCACCTGGAACGCCAGAAGGGTGGTATCGGTCTGCGCGGTCCCGGCGAAACCCAGCTGGAAACCGACCGCCGCCTGATCGGCGAGCGGATTCGCCAGCTCAACAAGCGACTGGAAAAGGTTCAGCGTCAGCGCGAGCAGGGTCGCCGTGCCCGCAAACGCCGCGAGATTCCCTCGGTCTCCCTGGTCGGTTACACCAACGCCGGCAAATCGACGCTGTTCAACCGGCTGACCGACTCCCACGTGTATGCCGCCGATCAACTCTTTGCGACGCTGGATCCGACGCTGCGCCGGCTCGAGCTGGCCGACGGTCAGGCATTGATCCTGGCCGATACTGTCGGTTTTATTCGCCATCTGCCCCACGACCTGGTGGCGGCATTTCGCTCCACCCTGCAGGAGACGCGCGACGCGGATCTGCTGCTGCACGTGGTGGACGCCTCCAGCCCCGAGCGCGACGGGAATATCGAGCAGGTCAACGCGGTGCTGAATGAAATTGACGCCAGCGATGTGCCCCAGCTGCTGGTGTATAACAAAATCGATCAGCTCGAGGAGAGCGAGCCGCGGATTGAACATGATGAGCAGGGCCTGCCCTGGCGGGTCTGGATCTCGGCCCGCGACGGTGCCGGCCTGGCCGAGTTGCGCGAGGCGCTGGCGGCGCGCCTGGACCGCGGCCGGGTCTGCCATGAACTGTTGTTGCCGGTTGCGCAGGGGCGCTTGCATGCCCTGCTCTATGAAGTGGGCAAGGTTCATCGCGAACAGGTGGATGAGCAGGGTAACTGGCTGATGACCGTCGAAATGCCCCGCGCCGACTGGGATGCGCTGGAGAAACATTATGCCATCGGTGCCCATCTGGCCGGCGAGGAAGATGCGGCCCGACTTGCCAACCTGGCTTCCTGACAAAGAACGGGGGCAGGCGCAGCGAGCTATAAATCCGGAGCATGCCTTGCGGCAGGTAGCGAAGCCCCATAGAATTGCTCCTCGGTCACATTGAAAATCCACTTTCCTGAATTGAACCGCACGCGCTGATTCAGAACACATATCACGGAGCATCACATGGCCTGGAATGAACCTGGTGGTTCAAACAACAAGGATCCCTGGGGTAATCGCAACAACCCGCAAGGCGGCCCCCCGGATCTCGACGAAGTGATCAAGAAGCTGCAGGCCAAGTTCGGCGGCCTGTTTGGCGGCAAAGGCGGCGGTGGCGGTTCCCGCATTCCCGGCGCCGGCGGTTCCGCCGGGCTGAGCCTGATTATTCTGGTGCTGCTCGCGGTCTGGGCCCTGTCCGGTATCTACATCGTCAATGAAGGTAAGGAAGGCGTGGTACTGCGCTTTGGTAAATTCCACGCGATCCAGCCACCCGGTCCGCACTGGTATCCGCGTTTTGTCGATACGGTGGAAATTGTCGATGTGGCCCAGGTACGTTCGGTGCATATCGGTGAAGGCAGTAACGAAGCCCTGATGTTGACCAAGGACGAGAATATCGTCGATATGGAGTTCGTGGTGCAGTACAACGTGCGCGATTCACGCCGTTTCCTCTATCACGTTCGCCAGCCGGAGATTTCCCTGCAGCATGTTACCCAGAGCGCCGTGCGCGAAATCGTCGGTAACAACGACATGGAATTCATCATCACCCAGGGGCGCGACAAGATTGCTGCCGAAGCCTGGGACCGGATTCAGGGCATCCTGGATACCTATGAAACCGGCCTGCAGGTGCGAGGCTTCAACATGCAGAAGGCTCAGCCGCCGAAAGAGGTCATGGCCGCATTCGATGACGTGGCCGCGGCGCGCGAGGATCGCGAAAAATTCATGAACCAGGCCCGGGCGTATGCCAACAACATTCTGCCCCGAGCCGAAGGTCAGGCGCAGCGTTTCCTGGAAGAGGCCAAGGCTTACCGCGACGAGAAGGTTTCGATCGCCGAGGGTGATGCCGAACGTTTCCTGGAAATCATGCGCGAATACAAGAAATCGCCCCGGGTAACGCGCGAGCGTCTCTATCTGGAAGCGATGGAAGAGCTGATGGAGAAAAACCCCAAGGTTATGGTTGATCTCAAAGAAGGCAACAATCTGATGTATCTGCCGCTGGACCAGCTGATGAAGCAACGCGCCGGCAGTTCAAGTAGCAGCAGCGACGCGTCACAGGACTCCGGGCCGTTCTCCCGCCAGAAAGAGGATTTCGGGCTGGATCAGACTCGTGAGCGCAGTCGTTCAAGGGAGGTGCGCCAATGAATCCGAAACTTCTGGGCGCCGTCATCGTCCTCGCCATTATTGGCGTGGTGGGAAGCAGCAGCGTTTTCACCGTCAATGAACGCGAACTGGCCATCCTGTTTGCCCTGGGCAAGATCGAAAAAGCCGATTATGAACCCGGTCTGCATTTTAAATGGCCGTTCGTGAACAACGTTCGCAAGTATGAAAAGCGGATCATTACCGCCGATACCGCCCCGCAGCGTTATCTGACCAAGGAACAGAAACCGCTGATCGTGGATTACTACGTCAAGTGGCGGATTCGCGATGTCGAAACCTACTATAAAACCATGCAGGGCATGGAAACCCGGGCCCGGCAGCAGTTTCAGTCGATCGTCAACAAGGGATTGCTGGACGCCTTCGGTGAGCGCACTCTGCAGGAAGTTATCTCCAGTGCGCGCGATGAAATCATGCGCGACATCACCAAAAAGGCGAGCGAGCGGGTCGAGAGTTTCGGTATCGAGATCGTCGATGTCCGTCTCAAGCGTATCGAGCTGACCGAACGGGTCTTCAAGAATATTTTCGAACGCATGAAGTCGGCACGTGAAAAGGAAGCCAACGAGTTGCGCGCCACGGGTGAAGGTGAAGCCGAACGCATTCGTGCCGAGGCAGAACGCCAGAAAACCGTGATGCTGGCCAAGGCCTATCGCGAGGCACAGGCGATTCGTGGTGAGGGTGATGCCAAAGCCGCGTCTATTTATGCCGGCGCGTATCAGCAGGACGAGGAATTTTATTCCTTCTATCGCAGCCTGACGGCCTATCGTAAATCGCTGGTAGGTGAGGGCAACATGATGGTGCTGGAGCCGGATTCCGACTTCTTCAAGTATTTCAAGGATAATAATCCTACCGGCAAGTGACGCGCCGATAACGTTTGACTAACTACGCTTTCGGACGTCATTCATGTGGCAGGAATTGATTGTGGCAATCGCACTGGTGCTGGTGATCGAGGGGATTACACCGGCACTCAGTCCCGCCTCTTTTCGTCGTGGTCTGATCATGGTGGCCCAGATGAGCGACCGCCTTTTGCGGCGTATCGGACTGGTTGCCATGCTGGGCGGGGCGTTGTTGATCTATCTGGTCAAGGGTTAGAAACAGAATGAAATCCGATCGTTGGTTATTACCGGAAGGGATCGAGGAGGTCCTGCCAGAACAGGCGCGCCGGCTGGAAATGCTGCGCCGACGCCTGCTCGATCTGTATGCCAGCTGGGGCTACGAGCTGGTGATTCC
>JAXHTI010000134.1:0-6357 GCA_034190045.1 Pseudomonadota bacterium | reverse complement strand
AAGAACTCTTTGACCGCTTCCTGAACCTTGGGCATACGGGTCTGACCACCGACCAGGATGACATCATCCACATCGGAGGCGGACAGGCCGGCATCCTTGAGTGCGGTCTTGCACGGCTCCATGGAACGGGTGATCAATTCCTCGACCAGCGATTCGAGCTTGGCGCGGGTGATCTTGACGTTCATATGCTTCGGACCACTGGCATCGGCCGTGATATACGGCAGATTGACATCGGTCTGCTGCGAGGAAGAAAGCTCGATCTTGGCCTTCTCGGCACCTTCCTTGAGGCGCTGCATGGCCAGCGGATCGCCCTTGAGATCGATGCCCTGGTCTTTCTTGAACTGCTCGGCCAGATAGTCGATCAGGCGTTTGTCGAAGTCCTCGCCACCGAGGAAGGTATCCCCGTTGGTGGACAGAACTTCGATCTGGTGTTCGCCATCGATGTCGGCGATCTCGATAATGGAAATATCGAAGGTCCCGCCACCCAGATCGTAAACAGCCAGTTTCTGGTCGCCACGCTTCTTGTCCATGCCATAGGCCAGGGCCGCCGCGGTCGGTTCATTGATAATACGCTTCACTTCCAGCCCGGCGATCTTGCCGGCGTCCTTGGTGGCCTGGCGCTGGGAGTCGTTGAAATAGGCCGGTACGGTAATGACCGCTTCGGTCACTTCCTCGCCCAGATAGTCCTCGGCCGATTTTTTCATCTTCTGCAAGACCTTGGCGGAGATTTCCGGCGGCGCCATTTTCTTGCCATTGACTTCCACCCAGGCGTCGCCGTTGTCGGCCTTGATGATGTTGTAGGGCACCATGTTGATGTCCTTCTGGACTTCATCATCCTGGAATTTGCGGCCGATCAGGCGCTTGATGGCAAACAGTGTATTTTCCGGGTTGGTGACGGCCTGACGCTTGGCGGACTGGCCCACCAGGATTTCATTGTCCTTGGTATACGCCACGATGGAGGGCGTCGTACGGTCACCTTCTGCGTTTTCGATCACCTTGGCCTTGCCGCTTTCCATGATGGCGACACAGGAATTGGTTGTACCAAGGTCGATTCCGATTATCTTACCCATTGTTCGGTTCTCCACATTTTGCGAGTTTCGGGTCCTAAAATCTGTTGTTGCTTTCTAAATGGGGGCATCCACGCCGACTTCAAGCCTGTTCGTCGACCTTTGAGCCCTTGTCGTCCGCCTCCGGGGCCCGGGAGACAATCACCATGGCCGGGCGGATCAAACGGTCGTTGAGCAAATAGCCCTTTTGCATCACGTTGATTACCGTATTGGGGGCCTTGTCCGGGGTTTCAACCGTCGACATGGCCTGGTGGCGCTCCGGATCGAAGGGCTCGTCCTGCGGATCGATGGGCTGGATATTGAACTTGTCCATGGTGCCCTCGAGCATGCGCAGGGTCAGCTCGGTGCCCTCCTTGATTTTGTCGACGCTGGCCTCTTCCTGCTCGGCGGCAGCCACGCCCATCTCCAGGCTGTCACGCACGGCCAGCAGCTCCTGGGCGAAACGTTCCACAGCATATTTGTGGGCATTTTCCAGCTCCCGCTCGGTGCGCCGGCGCAGGTTATCCATCTCCGCATTGGCCCGCAGCAGCTTGTCCCAGTTTTCCTGGGCGCGATTTTCGGCCTCGGTCAGTTTGGCCTGTAATTCCTCGACGCTGTCGGCCTCCAGGGGGGCACGGTCATCACTCTCGAGCCGGTCCTCCGTCTCGCCGGGGTTGTCCTGGGGCTGTTGATCGGTCACATCTGTGTCACTCATGCTCTACTCCGAAGCGTTGCAATTACCTGAAAGGGTTTGAATCTGTTTGGAATTATGGGGGAATATGGGGATGATTATTCCGAGGTCAAGAGTGACCCCAGCAATTTGGCGGTCACATCCACCACCGGAATGACCCGGTCGTAGGCCATGCGGGTCGGGCCGATCACCCCCAGCACGCCCACGACCTCGTCCTGCACCTTGTAGGGCGAGGTGACCACCGAGCATTCGCCGAACGCGTCATAGCCCGACTCCTCGCCGATGAATATCTGCATCCCCTCGGCATGGATGGACTTGTCGAGAATGTGCAGGATGTCCTGCTTGGTCTTGAGCGCCTCGAACAGCTGGCGCAGGCGCTCCATATCCGCCATCTCGGCGTAGCTCATCAGGTTGGTCTCGCCATGCACCACGTAGTCGGCGGTCTGGCTGGTCTGGACCACCTCGTCGGCCAGTTGCACCGCCAGCTGCATGATCTGCTTCATGTCGTCGCGGATTTCCTCCATGTGCTGGAGCACCCGCGCGCGAATCGAATCCAGCTCGCGACCGGCGAATTCGCTGTTGAGATAATTGGCCGCCTGCTGCAACTCCGACTGGGTATAGGGGCGATCGGTGTGAATGATCCGGTTTTGCACCTGCTGATCATTGATCACCAGAATCACCAGCACCCGATCCCCGGAAAGAGGCAGGAACTCGATATGCTTTAACTGGACCGAGCCGGCGCGCGGCAACATTACCAGCCCCGCCATGCGGGTCATACTGGAGAGCAAATTGGAGGCGCGATCGATCAGCTCTTCGGGATCATCGAGGCGATGCAGTTCATCACGAAAACGTTCCACGATATTGCCGCGCAAGGGGCGCACAGTGAGCAGATTATCGACAAACAGCCGGTATCCGCGTACTGTGGGGATACGCCCCGCGGAAGTATGTGGTGCCTTGACCAGCCCCAGATCTTCCAGATCGGCCATGACATTGCGCACGGTCGCCGGACTGAGATTCATGCCCGACTCACGCGACAGAATCCGCGAACCGACCGGCTGGCCGTCCTGGATATAACGTTCTATCAGCGTTTTTAACAGCGACTGGGCGCGATCATTTATAATCGGATCGTTGCTCACGGCACATCCCGGTCTGGTCAAATGAAGGTATGATTAGCACTCGTCAGAATAGAGTGCCAATCGAGAATTTGCAACTCGTCGCGACTGCTGTCAAGCCCGCCCGACCGGCGTGCCGGGAGAATCGAAAACGGGAAGAATAACAATGAATAACGCTTTCAACACGATTGGACTGATTGGCAAATACGCCGATCCGGGCGTCAACGAGGCCATTCTTGAACTGGGCCGGCTGCTGGAACGGCGGCAGTGCGAGATACTGATTGAGGAAAGCACGGCCCAGCATCTGAGCGGTTGCGATTATCCCCGTGTCAGCCTGGAAGAACTCGGGCAACGCTGCGATCTGGCCATCACCATCGGGGGCGACGGCACCCTGCTCAACGCGGCCCGCTCGCTGGTGGAAAGCAAGGTTCCGCTGCTGGGCATCAATCTTGGCCGCCTCGGCTTTCTGGTGGATGTTTCGCCCGACGAGATGGCCCAACAAATCAGCGAAATTCTCAATGGCAAATTCGAGGAAGAACACCGGATCATCCTGACCACGGTGATCCACCATCACGAAGGCCCGCCCAGCCAGAGTGACGCCTTCAATGATGTGGCGCTGCACAAATGGGAAGTGGCCCGCATGATCGAAACCGAAACCTATATCAACGGCAGGCTGCTCAACAGCGTCCGTTCCGACGGGTTGATCATCTCCACGCCCACCGGTTCCACCGCCTATGCCCTGTCGGCCGGCGGCCCGATTCTGGAACCGGATATGGACGCGATGATCATCGTGCCCATCTGTCCGCACACCATGAGCTACCGGCCCATCGTGGTCGATGGCGACAGTGAAATCGAAGTTGTGGTGAAAGAAGATCCCCATTCCCACGCCCAGGTCACCTGCGACGGCCAGATCAACCTGGGCGTGGTCTCGGGCGAGCGGATCCTGATTCGCAAAAAGGAGACCGTGGTTCGCCTGATCCATCCCTGCAAACACAATCATTATGAGATACTGCGCCGCAAGCTGCACTGGGGCGAACACTTCTAAAACCGTGCAGATTGTGATCGAAAAAGGATGAGTAACACGGCATGCTGACGCATATCCATATCTGGAACTTCGCCATCGTCGAAAAACTCGACCTGGCCATGGACCCGGACCTGACTGTTTTTACCGGGGAGACCGGGGCCGGCAAGTCGATCCTGCTCGACGCCCTGAGCCTGGCGCTGGGCGATCGCGCCGACAGCGCGGTGATTCGTCACGGTGCCGACAAGGCCGAGATCAGCGTCACCTTCAGTACCGCCGATGCCCCGCAGGCCGAGGCCTGGCTGGCCGAACGGGAGCTGGCCAGCGAGAACGAGTGCATTATTCGCCGTACCATCAGCAGCAATGGTCCCTCCAAAGCCTTTATCAACGGCAAGCCCAGTCCCATCCAGAGCCTGCGCGAGCTGGGCGAGATGCTGGTGGACCTGCATGGCCAGCACGAACACCAGTCCCTGCTCAAACGGGATATCCAGCGCCAGCTGCTGGACGATTATGCCGGTCACCAGCCCCTGCTGCAGCAATTGCGCGAGGTGTATCAACGCTGGCAACAGCACAAAAGTGAACTGGACAGCCTGCGTCAGGCCAGCAGTGAGCGCGATGCCCGGCTGGATCTGCTGCGCTTTCAGGTCAACGAGCTGGACACCCTCGCCCTGGCAGAGAACGAACCACAGGAGCTGGAACAGGAACACAAGCGACTGGCCAACGCCAGCCAGCTGCTGGAGACCAGCGAGCGGGTCAGCCAGCTGCTGCAGGACAATGACGAAACCAACGCCAGTCAACTGCTCAGCCAGTGCAGCAGCGAACTGCAACAGCTGGCCGACACCGATACCCGGCTCGGGACGGTCGCCGAACTGCTCGACAGTGCGCTGATCCAGGTCCGCGAGGCCGGCAGCGAACTGCGCCATTACCTGGATGCGCTGGAACTGGATCCCGGGCGACTGAGCTGGGTGGAACAGCGCCTCTCCGAGATCCATGCCCTGGCACGCAAACACCACGTGGCGGTCGAGGAATTGCCCGACGTACTGCCGCAACTGCAACAGCAGCTCGAATCGCTGGAACACGCCGACGTGCAACTGGGGCAGTTACAGCAGTCCCTGGAAGAAGCGGAAAACGAGTATCGCCAGCTGGCACAACAGTTAAGCGAGGGGCGCCAGCAGGCTGCCGCGCGGCTGGCCGAACAGGTCACGCAAAGCATGCAGACCCTGGGGATGGAAGGCGGTCGTTTCGATGTGCAGCTGGCCCCCCGCGAAGAGGGCTTTTCGCCCAACGGACTGGAACGGGTGGAATTTATCGTCAGTGCCAACCCCGGCCAGCCGTTGCGCCCGCTGAGCCGGGTCGCCTCCGGCGGCGAGCTGTCGCGCATCAGCCTGGCGATTCAGGTGATTACCGCCCAGGATACCCGCATCCCGACCCTGATCTTCGACGAGGTGGATGTGGGTATCGGCGGCCGGGTCGCCGAAATCGTCGGCCTGCAGCTGCGTGAACTGGCCGCCCATCGCCAGGTACTGTGCGTCACCCACCTGCCCCAGGTCGCGGCACTGGGCCAGCACCACTTCCAGGTCAGCAAACGGGCCGCCTCCGATGTCACCATCAGCGAGATCGTCGAGCTGAAGCCCGAACAGCGCGTCGACGAAATCGCCCGCATGCTCGGCGGCATCGAAATCACCGACCAGACCCTCTCCCACGCCCGCGAAATGATCGACCGCGCCCAGGCGGGGTGAATCCCACTTTTCCAGAACACTGGAAATAACGCGGAGAACGCCAAGACGCGAAGGTTTTATTGCTTTTGGGAAAGAGGGAAAAATTAAGGCTTGATAATCTTACACAAGCGTTGTGCTACAAGTACTTACACTGTGCTCATAACGCAGGTAATTCTTCAGATATAAAAAATATTTTCTTTGCGCGCTTTGCGCCTTGGCGCCTCTGCGTTAAAGCTCTTCTATTTTTCTTTTTTCTGACAATCGGGGCAGACGCCGTATATATATAAAGAATGGTCGGTCATGCTGTAGCCGAGTTTGTCGGCGATGGCGTGCTGGCGTTCTTCGATGGTTTCGTCCATGAACTCGTCGACGCGGCCGCATTTGACGCACAGGATGTGGTCGTGATGGGTGCCTTCATTGAGTTCGAACACTGACTGGCCGCCTTCGAAATGGTGACGGGTCACCAGTCCGGCGGCTTCGAACTGGGTCAGGACACGATAGACCGTGGCCAGTCCGATTTCGTCCCCGCTTTCCAGCAGCGCCTTGTAGACCTCCTCCGCGGTCATGTGTCTGACGTCACTGTCCTCGAGGAAGTTCAAAATCTTGAGTCGCGGCAGGGTGGCCTTGAGGCCGGCTTTTTTCAGATCCTGGCTTTCCATATCACTCTCACTACAACCTGTCTTGCGCATGCTGTATCATGCGCCCAAGTATAACCGTATCCGGGATAGAAATGCGAAACCTTCTCATTCTGATTTTACCAGCCGTGCTC
>JAXHTI010000133.1:0-6439 GCA_034190045.1 Pseudomonadota bacterium | reverse complement strand
ATGTGAGCATGGCGCTTGACGCCACCCGCTTTATTGACGCCTTGCAGGGCAAGTCGGCACTGGCCGAGCAGGGCCGCGAAGTGGACCTGATGTCACGCATGCAGGCGATGATCCAGCTCAGTCTGTCGCTGGGTGTGGTGACCGATCTGGATGCCTTACTCTCCCGTATCATGGATTTTGTCTTTGAACTGTTCCCCGGGGCCGAGCGGGCTTTCGTGGTGGCCTTCGATGAAAAACAGGAACAGTACCAGCCACTGATGCTGCGCTACCAGGACGGGCGAGAGCTGGAAGGTGACGAGGCCATTGCGCTATCGACCACGATTATCGAATCGGTCATCCGCAACAGGAATGCCCTGTTACTCAAGGATGCCATGGGTGATCGCCGCTTCGGCGTGCAGGATTCAGTGGTCAACCTGTCCATTCGCAGCGTCATGTGTGCACCGTTACTCTATGAAGGCAAGGTACTGGGCCTGTTGCAGGTCGACAGCTCTTCGGCCACGCAGATGTTTACCCAGGACGATCTGGAGCTGCTGACCGCGATCTCGGCCCAGATTGCCGTCTCCATGAAAAATTCCCGCTTCTATCAGGAGATCGAAAAGCTGTTCGAGGGCTTCGTGCGGGCCTCCGTTCAGGCCATCGAAGCGCGGGATCCGGGTACGGCCGGGCATTCATTTCGAGTCGCGGAATACACCGAAAACCTGGCACGAGCGGTGGATCGCAGCGATGCCTCGGCGCTTCGCACGATCCGCTTCGATCGCGATCAGCTACAGGAGTTGCGCTACGCGGCCCTGTTACACGATTTTGGCAAGGTCGGCGTGCGCGAACATGTACTGACCAAGGCGAAGCGACTCTATCCCCATGAAATCCGGCTGATGCGCCAGCGTTTTCGCTATGCGCGGGCCTGCCTTGAACGGCAGGTCTATCAGGAACTGGTCGAGCGCCAGAGCCGGGAGGAACTGGACAGCCGCTCCTTCAAGCGGTTGAGAGAGGAAAAAGAAGCCGAATTACAGCAACAGATCTCCGAATTGAACCATTTTTTCCAGGCCATTATGGCCGCCAGCGAACCGGACGCCGATCCCGACCAGCACCAGAGGCACCTGGCACAGATTGCCGATTACCGTTTTCGGGATGTGCACGATGAACCGTTGCCCCTGCTGGATTCTTTCGAGTTTTCGGTGCTCAGCCACGCCCGGGGCAGCCTCAACCCGGAGGAGCGACGCGAGATCGAATCCCATGTCAGTCATACCTTCGATTTTCTGCGCCTGATTCCCTGGACCGAGAAATTTGCCGGCATCCCGGATATCGCCCATGCCCATCACGAAAAACTCGATGGCACCGGTTATCCGCGCGGTTTACAGGCCGAGGAGATCCCTTTGCCCTCGCGCATCATGACCATTGCCGATATCTACGACGCCCTGACCGCCGGCGATCGACCCTATCGCGACGGCGTCAACTCCGAACAGGCGCTGGGGATCATCGAAGATCAGGTCAAGGTCGGCAAACTGGATGGAACGCTGTTCAACGTGTTCATCGAAGCCGAAGCGTACAAGTCTCGCAAGGCCTGAGTCTGTATTGAACCGGTTTCAGCTGGTTTAATCTCAGGCGCTTTTATCGACATGCAAAATTGATCGCGGAGGACGCAGAGGCGCGGAGGCGCAAAGTGATAATTTTTAATGCTGAATTTTAAATTTTGAATTGTGGATAGGCATTTAATTAAGAATTTAAAATTATTTTCTGACTCCGCGTCTCTGCGACTCCGCGAACTCTGCGTTTAATTTGATCAGCCTCGCTAAATAAAAAGTTCAAGGGCCTGTATCAGTAGAGGATGGATTAGAGCCGTCCGGCCGAGGCGAAGTGGCGGCGCCAGTAGGGATCGCGCAGGTTGGCGACACTGACGGTTTTGCCGCTTGATGGGGCGTGGATAAAGCGGTTGTTGCCCAGGTAGATCCCGACGTGGGAGACGAAGCGGTTGTATTTGGTGCTGAAGAAGACCAGATCCCCGGGGCGCAGGAAACGGCTGGGAATGGCCTGCACCTGGCGGTATTGCTGGCCGGTGGTGCGGGCGATCTCGAGGCCGGCCTGCTGATAGGCATACTGGACGAGGCCGCTGCAATCGAAACCGTGGCGGGGCGATTCGCCCCCGTAGCGATAGGGCGTACCGAGCAGCTCACGCGCAATTTCCACCACTTTTGCCCGATCACCGCTGCTGTCGACGCTGCGATGCAGCGACATGCCGCAGCCGGACAGCACCGACAGCACCAGTGTCACCAGCAGCAGGGCACGGGGTCCTGTCAGCGGACCAGGTTGTGAGTCTTGGTTTCGCATCATCACTCTCCTGACCCTGTTTTTAGCCTATCCGGCCGTAAGGGTCAATATTTTCAGCATAATCAGAGACTTCAAAGCGACTTTTAACGTGTTTTAAAAAATGTGACATGTGTCGGTTTTGTGTGCCCTAAATCAAATTAGCGGCCGACTACCTGCTCAATTGAGCAGTTTTTGCGCTAAAATAGAAAAAGTATGGATATCAACAGCCTCCAGCACACTCTGTTCCCGCGCCAGGTGAATCCGGCGCGCGGCTCCGATCAGCAGCGTCGCGATCAGGGGCGGGACATGCAGGGGCAGCTGCAACAGGCCGAGGCCCGTCAGCGTGCCTCCGAGACGGCGCGCGCCTCACAGAACCAGGAACTGTGGCGTCCCGAACGCCGGCTGGATGGCCGCCTGGTCCGGGTGGGGCCCACCCACGCCCCGGTTACCGATACCGAGCAGGCCCGCAGCAACCTGATGCGCGAAAAAATTGCCCGCACCTATGCCCCTGAACAGGGCAAGCGGCTCAATCCGTCGGCCGCCACCCGGGAGACGGCAACGCATCAGTCACCTTTGGATCTGGTCGTCTGACGGCAAGCAAAAAGCACCGCCTTCGGCCATCTCGTCACAGACCTTCCCTTAATAGATGCTTTATACTGAGTCCTTTGGGTATCCGGGCCGCTTGCGTGCACGGATCGAAGGAGCCTGTTCGGGTTGTTAGTCGCTTATGCCACGTCGTAAATCTGTCGCCCCACGCCGTAAACGTGCCTCCCGGCCCAACCGATCGCGCAAGGGCGCTGCGCGTAAAAGGCCACGGCGTTTTCGCTGGCGCTATCTGTTCGTCGGGCTGCTGATCGTTCTGGTCGGCTATGGGGCCTATCTCGATTTCACCATTCGTACCCACTTCGAGGGCAAGCGCTGGGCGCTACCGGCGAAGGTCTATGCGCGCGCCCTGGAGATTTATCCGGGCCAGGCCCTGGCGCCGGCACAACTGGAGCGGGAACTGAAGTTACTCGGTTATCGGGACAACGCCGCCAGCCGGGCGGCAGGGAATTACACCCACCTGGGCGATCGACTGCGTTTTACCACCCGGGCATTTCAGTTCTGGGATGGCCGCGAACCCTCGCGACAGGTGACGGTGCAGTTCGATAACGGGACCATCACGCGACTGCAGGATCAATACGGGGCGGAATTGAACCTGCTGCGTCTTGAGCCGCCGGCTATTGGCGGCATCTATCCGCATCACCGCGAGGAGCGGGTACTGGTGCGTCTGCTCGATGTGCCCCCCCTGCTGCAGCAGGCGCTGGTGGCGGTGGAGGATCGCCAGTTTTACGATCACTGGGGGCTCGATCCCCGGGCGATCGCCCGCGCCATGCTGGCCAACCTGAAGGCCGGGCGAACCGTCCAGGGCGGCAGCACACTCACCCAGCAACTGGTGAAAAACTTCTTTTTGACCAACGAACGTACCCTGTGGCGCAAGGCCAACGAGGCGGTCATGGCCTTGCTGCTGGACTGGCATTATCCCAAGACCGAGATCCTCGAAGCCTATATCAACGAAATTTACCTGGGCCAGGACGGTGATCGCGCAATTCACGGTTTTGGCCTGGCCGCCCGGTTTTATTTCGACAAACCGCTGGCGAGATTGGAGGCGAACGAGATCGCCACCCTCGTGGCGCTGGCGCGAGGCCCTTCCTATTATCATCCCGAGCGCCATGGGCAACGTTTGCTGGCCCGTCGCAACCGGATCATCGATATCCTGGAACAGGACGGCGGGCTCGATCCGGCCAGTGCACAACAGGCGCGGCTGGCGCCGCTGGGTGTCGTCTCTGGCAAACCGGGGGCGATCTCCGATCATCCCGCTTTCATGGACCTGGTGCGCCGGCAATTGCGCGAACAGTATCGTCAGCAGGATCTCACTTCCGAAGGGCTGCAGATTTTCACCACGCTGGATCCGGCCATCCAGCAGCAAGCGGAGCAGAGCCTGAGCCGGCAGATTACCCGGCTGGATCAACAGCGGAACCTATCGGGGTCGTTACAGGGTGCGGTGGTGATCACCAGTGCCAGCGGGGGTGAGATCCTGGCCCTGGTCGGGGATCGCAACGCCCGTTTTGCCGGCTTCAATCGGGCGCTGGATGCCAGTCGTCCGATTGGATCATTGATCAAACCGGCGGTCTATCTGACGGCACTGGCACAACCACAAACCTACACCCTGGCCACGCTGATCGACGATTCGCCGATCACCCTGCAGGCGGACAACGGAACGCGCTGGTCCCCGCAAAACTACAGCGGCGAATCGCACGGCCAGATCCCGCTGTTCACCGCGCTGATCAATTCCTATAACCAGGCGACCGTGCGCCTCGGTATGGCCCTGGGGTTCGAGCCGATCGCCACGACCCTGCGCCGGCTCGGCGCGACGCGCGATATCCCGGCCTATCCGTCCATGTTGCTCGGCGCGGTCAATTTCACGCCCTATGAAGTGGCCGGGATGTATCAGACCCTGGCCGCCGGCGGTTTTCGCAGCCCCCTGCGGGTGATTCGCGAGGTGCTTGCCGCCGACGGTGAGCCGCTGCGTCGCTATCCGGTCAAGGTGGAACAGACCCTGGACAGCCAGACGGTGCAGGTCCTCAACAGTGCCCTGCAGGAGGTGCCGCGCCTCGGTACCGCACGGGCGCTGTCGGCTCAGTTGCCGCCAGGCTCGCGCGTGGCAGGCAAGACCGGTACCACCGACGATTTGCGTGACAGCTGGTTCGCCGGTTTCAATGCGAGCCACCTGGGCGTGGTCTGGCTGGGACGGGATGACAACCAGCCCACCGGCCTGACCGGCGCCAGCGGTGCGTTGCGTGTCTGGGGCGAGATTTTTGCCGACCTGCCGGGTCAGCCGCTGGAACCGGTGCCGGGCAAGGCGCTCGAGTATCACTGGATCGATCCGCGCAACGGTCAGATCAGCGAGCAGGGGTGTCCCGGGGCGGCCTATCTGGCCTTTATCAAGGGCACCGCGCCCCGGCAAAAAAGTGACTGCGCCGGCGGTGGCGAGCGCCGTAAATCGAGTAATCCGTTTAACTGGTTCAAGGGGCTGTTTCAATGAACATGATCCGATCGCTGTCGTTATTCCTGCTGATCGCACTGCTGGGGGCCTGTGCCAGCGCCCCGGATTCGGGACCGGGGCTGGAGGTCGGGGAACAGCCCGCCACCCAGGTGCGACCCGCCACCGGTACCAGCCGGCCGGTTCTGGCGCTGCTCGAGCAGGCCAACCAGGCCGCGCGCCAGGGCGAACTGGCCGTCGCCGAAGCGCGCCTGGAGCGTGCGCTGCGTATTGAGCCGCGCAATGCCGTGTTGTGGTACTACATGGCCAAACTGCGTTTACACCAGGGGCGACTGGAGGAGGCGGCCGGGCTGGCGGCCAAATCCAATAGCCTGGAGCGGGGCGATAATCGACAGTTACAGGCGGATAACTGGCGCATCATTGCCCATGCCCGTCAGCGGGCGGGGGATGAGTCCGGCGCCCGGGAGGCCGATCAGCGCGCCAGGGCGCTGGCCAACGAGTACTGAATAGATTGTCCGCTAGCCGGGTTTGATCGGCACGGCCCGCGCCGCTTCCTGTATTGCTATCTTGACCTGCTTTTTTATCGTACCCACGTGAGGGGCCGCCGGTGCGTATCCGCCCCAAGCGCGACAGAGTGCGTTACAATGGCGGCATCTTCTGTAAGCGGGTGGCCGGTGTGTCTGTTTTTGCCGTTGATAAACTGATCAGTGAAGCGCGCCGGCTGGCCGCCGAGTACCGCCGTGCCACCGGTAAGTCGCTGCCGATCAGCAGCGAAATAGCCAAACACGATGCCTGTGTGCATCTGGGCCTGGAGCCTTGCGAGCAGGAAGCGGCCGGTTACGATGCCATCAGTCGTGATGGAAGCGAACAGCGTATCCAGATCAAGGGCCGGGCGATCTTCGATGAAAGCAAATCGGGCCAGCGCATCGGCCAGCTCAAGCTGGAACAGGACTGGGATGCCGTAGTGCTGGTGCTGATGGATGAAGACTTCGACAGTTTCGAAATCTATCAGGCCTGGCGGGACGAGGTGCTGGAAGCTTTGCACGACAGCTCGCGTAACAAACGGGGCGCCATGTCGGTCGCCCGCTTTCG
>JAXHTI010000132.1:0-6519 GCA_034190045.1 Pseudomonadota bacterium | reverse complement strand
CCGCTGGCGATCACCATTACCTTTGCCTTGATCGGTTCCCTGCTGTTGTCCCTGACCGTGATTCCGGTGCTGGCCAGTTTCCTGATGAAGTCCCATGCCAGTGACGAAGCAGAGGTCAAAGAGGGTCGTTTGATTCGTATCCTGAAAGCCATTTATCTGCCGGTGATGAACTGGGCACTACTACATCGCAAAACCGCCGTTGGCACCGCGCTGATCGCACTGGTAGCCGCCGCGGCGTTGTTCCCTTACATCGGCAAGGAATTTATGCCGACCATGGATGAAGGCAACACGGTCATATTGCTTGAAAAGCAGACCGACATCACCCTGGAGAAATCCCTCGAAAGGGACGCCCCGATCCAGCAGGCGATGATGGAGCTGCCGGAAGTAGTAGGCGTCACCTCACGCACCGGCGCCGACGAGTTGCGCATGGATCCCATGGGGCTGAACCAGACCGACAACTTCCTGGTGACCAAACCGCGCGAGGAGTGGGACATTTCCCTGCAGGAGTTTCACGATAACCTGCGTGAAAAACTCTCGCAGTTCGACAATATCGACTACGCCTTCAGCCAGCCTATCGATATGCGGGTCTCCGAGATGCTGACCGGCGTCCGCTCGGCCATGGCTATAAAACTCTACGGCGACGACCTGGCGATGCTCGATCAAAAGGCCCAGGCTATCGAAGATGTCATCAAACAGATCGAGGGTGCGGTCGATGTCTTTCGCACGGATATCGCCGGGCAGCAGTACCTGCAGATCAAGATCCGCCAACCGGTGATCTCCCGCTACGGCATCAATGCCGAGGATATCAATCAACTGGTCGAAGCAGCGGTGGGTGGCAGCACGGTCACCGAGATGCTGGAGCAGAATCGGCGGGTTGGAATCGTCGTGCGCTATGACCAGCCCTACCGTAATTCGCCGGAGGCGATCAAAAACCTGCTGGTCCCCCTGCCCAACAACAACAAGGTGCCACTCGGCAAGCTGGCGGACGTCAGCCTGGTGGACGGACCGGTGCAGATTATTCGCGAATCGGCCAAACGCCAGGTAGTGATCCAGGCTAACGTTGAAGGCCGTGACGTGGTCGGCTTCGTCAACGAGGTACAAAGCAATATTGCCGACCAGGTGGAACTGCCGCCAGGCTATTTCGTGACCGTGGGCGGCCAGTTTGAAAACCAGCAACGCGCCGCCAAACGGCTCGGACTGGTGGTGCCGATTGCCATCGCGCTGATCTTCGTCATGCTGTTCACCACCTTCCGTTCACTGTTACAGGCGGGATTGATCATTCTCAACATTCCGTTCGCCATGATAGGCGGGGTGGTCAGCCTGTTCTTCTCGGGCCTGTACCTGTCGGTCCCGGCATCGGTCGGCTTCATTACCCTGTTTGGTGTGGCCGTACTCAATGGCGTCGTAATGGTCAGTTACTTCAACCAGTTACGCCAGAGTGGGCTGAATATTCGCGAAGCCGTACGTCAAGGCGCAGAACGCCGCCTGCGCCCGGTCCTGATGACTGCGCTCATTGCCAGCTTCGGACTGTTGCCGCTACTTACCGCCACCGGTCCCGGTTCGGAACTGCAACGCCCGCTCGCAGTGGTGGTCATTGGCGGACTGTTCACTTCCACCTTACTGACATTGATCCTGCT
The DNA here is from genome assembly GCA_034190045.1 of Pseudomonadota bacterium. Classification (GTDB taxonomy): domain Bacteria; phylum Pseudomonadota; class Gammaproteobacteria; order UBA6429; family Thiohalophilaceae; genus Thiohalophilus. The sequence continues at coordinate 4,882 of JAXHTI010000132.1, read as the reverse complement.
GCCTACCCTGTATGCCTGGCTCGAAGAACGGCGGCAGAATAAACTGGAGGCCTCTTCATGAAAAAACTCACTATGGTCGTTCACTCATCCCTGCAGCAGGAACTGGCCGACTGTTTGCGCCACCTGCAACTGGATAATTTCATGTTTACCCACGTGGAGGAACACAGCGCACAACTGGAAAAGGATGACTTCCTCTCACCACGCGACAGAGTCGTCGGTTTTGTACCTCAGGTGCGGGTCGATGTACTGCTGGACGACGAGCGTGCCCGTTCCGTACTCGAGGAGATCCGTCATTCCCGCTGCGCGTTCAAGGGTCGCGGGTTATACTGGATCACCGATGTCGCGGAATCGGGCACCCTGTAACAAGGTTGCCCCGTGCTTATGCCGGCACACGAACAAGAATAAAAAGGGATACCAGCAGGTTTACTACAAAAGTTTATTGCCAGACTGCGGTTACCAGAAAAATGGGATAATCCCCCTCTTCCTTGTTAACCACATGAGCGGTGCTGAACTGGATATTGCTGTAGCCCTGCTCGCGCATTAACGATTCCAGGGCGTCGCGCTCGAAGCCGTGGTGGAAGACACCTTCCACACCGGCCGGGTGGAAGGTGCCGTCCTCTTTGTCCAGATCCGCCAGGGCGACCCGGCCGCCGGGCCTGAGGCTATCGGCAAAGTGCCGGAATAGTTTTTGGGTATCTTCGACGTGATGCAGGGCCATCGCGCTGACAATCAGATCAAACTCCTGCTCCAGGGGTTCTTCGAGAATATCCTGACAGCAGACTTCTACCTTGCCTTGCAATTCCGGCTTGGCGGCAAGTTTTTCCAGCATGGACTCGGAAACATCCACCGCGGTAATACGGTTCACATGCGGTGCGATATGGGCACTGATCAAGCCGGTACCGGCACCAAAATCCATGACCGTCATGTCACTGCTCAGCGGAATACGCTCGACAATGGCCGACCCGATGCCGGCTGACAATGCCGTAATCATCTCGTTGGTATCCCAGTCCCGGGCTTTTTCTTCGAACAAATCCGCCATTAACACTCTCTCCGGTTACAACTTGATAAGAAAACTATTTTGACAAATAGCATCGATAAATAACAGTGTCGCCGCGCCCTGGATATGCAGGACCAGGGCGGGTATTTTCAGGATTCGTCTGCCGGCCCGACCCAGAACAACGGGTTATATGCCACTTCCCACAGGTGACCATCGGGATCCTGGAAGTAACCGCTGTAGCCGCCCCAGAAGACTTTCTCAGGAGGTTTGGTAATCGTTGCCCCGGCCTGTTCGGCAAGACGGATAACTTCATCCACCTCGGCTTCGGACTGTACGTTGTGCGCCAGGGTAAAGGACTCAAAGCCATTGCCTTGCGCCGGGACACAGGCATCTTCCGCCAGCGCCTCCCGCCCATACAGTCCCAGCCAGGTGCCATTGAGCGTAAAAAAGGCAACTTCCGGTGGTGATTCCATGCGCGGGAACCCGAGCCCCTGTTCATAGAACCGGACCGATGTCGCCAGGTCACGAACCCCCAGGGTGATCATGCTGATACGTGGTTTCATATTGAGCTCCCTTTCCCGTCCCGGGGAGATTATTTCAGTCGTTCCGCCAGTTCCGTCCGTTTGTTTTCAATGGCCAGATCATAGGCGGTTTTGCCGGAAACGGTTCTGATCGTTTTATCGGCCCCGTTGTCCAGAAGCAGGTCGACCAGCTCGACTCGCCCTTCTTTTGCCGCCCACATCAGGGCAGTCCAGCCCAGCTTGTCATCCTGCACATCCCGCTTGATTCCCTGCTCCAGCAAATACTCGACCACCAGCTGCTGACCGGTGATGACCGACAGGATCAGGGCATTATAGCCCTCCTTGTCCTGTGCATTGAGCTCGGCGCCGGCGGCCAGCAGTTCCCTGACCACCGGTAAATGCCCGTTCTGAGCGGCGCGCATCATCGGTGTCCAGCTGCAATTATCCCGCGCATCGATCACGGCGCCTTTGTTAATCAACCGTTTCACCGCATCGAGATCACCCTGTTCGGCGGCCAGATAAAGTGCGGTACGGCCACGGCCGTCACGGGCTTGAAGATCGACCATCAAAGACTTGCCGGCCAGATAGGCCAGCAGCCCAAGGAATATGAGCAGCAGGTAAAAACGGTAGGGATAGCGGTATATCAGCCTGATGGGATCACGGTTCATCGCCTGTTACCGATTTCGGTAATCATTTCTTTACTGATTATTCACAGTGCATCCAGCAACTCGATCCAGTGTTTGACCGGTTTTCCGGCCTTGCTGCCCAGGTGCATCTGGCAGCCGATATTGGCGGTAACGATAACATCGGGCTCGTCCTGTTGCAGGGCGGCCAGCTTGTTATCGCGCAGCTGGTTGGATAGCGCCGGTTGCAGGATCGAGTAGGTCCCGGCCGACCCGCAACACAGGTGGGAATCGGGCACGTCGGTGAGGGTAAAGCCGGCATTTTGTAAAATGGACTCCACCACCCCGTTGAGTTGCTGGCCGTGCTGCAGGGTGCAGGGGCTGTGGAAGGCGACCTTGTTATAGCCGGCACTATTCACATCCAGTTGAGACAGATCCTCGTCACGCAACACTTCGCTGATATCCCGGGCCAGTTCGCTGACCCGCGCAGCCTGTTTGGCGTAAGCAGGATCATGCTTGAGCAGATCGCCATACTCTTTGACCATCGCGCCGCAACCGCTGGCCGTGATCACGATGGCTTCGGCCCCGGCCTCGATGTGCGGCCACCAGGCGGCAATGTTGCTGCGCATGAAATCCAGCCCTTCTTCAGCGGCCGACAGATGATGACTGACGGCACCACAACAGCCGGCCCGTTCGGCGCTGATCAATTCGATCCCGAGCCGGTCCAGCACCCTGGCGGCAGCGGCATTGGTGCCGGGGGTGGAAACACTTTGCACACAGCCCTCGAGGACCAGCATCTTGCGGGTGTGTGTTTTATCCGGCCGGGGGCCCGCCGTTTGCGGTGCCGGGACCTGTTCGCGCAGAGTTTTCGGCAGCAGGTTTTTGACCAGGTTACCGGCCCTGAGCAGGGGCGTGAAACGCCGGGGATAGGGCACGATCTTGCGCAACAGCCAGCGTTGCAGGGTTTCGAATTTGCCACGGGAAACTTTTTCTTCCACCAGCTCACGACCGATTTCCACCAGCCGACCGTAGCGCACCCCCGAGGGACAGGTGGTCTCACAGGCCCGGCAGGTCAGACAACGATCCAGGTGTTGCTGGGTCTTGTGCGTAACCGCGTTCCCCTCCAGCGCCTGCTTGATCAGATAAATCCGCCCACGCGGCCCATCCAGCTCATCCCCCAGCAACTGGTAAGTCGGGCAGGTCGCGGTACAGAAACCGCAATGCACGCAGGCGCGCAGGATATCGTTGGCTTCCCGGCCCTCGGGGGTATTGAGATACTGTTGGCTGATATTGGTTTGCATAATTGAGTCGATTTACTCTGTTTCGATTCGGCGAACACTCGTTTCTATAAAAGAAAACAGCCTGTTTTTATCCCCTCTCCCTGGCCCTCTCCCCTCCGGGGAGAGGGAATAGATCCGGAACGTTCTGCCAACTGCGACTGCCAACTTAGATCTGCTTATACATCCGCCCCGGATTAAATATCCCCTTGGGATCGAAAGCCTGTTTTAAATTGCGCTGCAATTTCATCAGCCCCTCGGGTAACGGATGAAAGACGTCCAGGTTGCCGCGCTCACCGCGATAGAGTGTCGCGTGGCCGCCGGCTTTTTCCGCCGCCTTGCGGATGCGTCCGGCCGGCTCGTCGGACACCAGCCAGCGTTGCGCCCCGCCCCATTCATGCAGCCATTTGCCCTTTAACGCAATGGGGGGTGTAGTCGATGCCAGGGACAGGCGCCAGAGCGGTTTGTCGCTGGAGAAAAAAGCGTGCTGATGTTCCTTGAGTTTATGCCACCAGGTCCGGGTCGGCGGCACTTCCTCCCCGCCGATCAGCTTGCGCGCGGCGGCAATGGTGCCTTCGGTACCACACAGGCGTACATAAAGACTCGCGCCGTCGTAACAGGTGGCCGAGATGGGCAACGACTGCTGTGCCCACTGGTTCATGCGTTTAATCGCACTCTCTTCGGAACACTCCTGGACCAGGGTTTCTTCGCCCTCGGGACGGGGCAGTACCTTGAGCGAGACTTCGAGCAACACACCCAGTGTTCCCAGTGCGCCGGCCATCAATCGCGAGACATCGTAACCGGCCACGTTTTTCATCACCTCGCCACCGAAGTGCAGTATCTCGCCCTTGCCGTTGATCAGTTTGCAGCCGAGGACAAAATCGCGCGCCGCACCGGCCGTGGCCCGGCGCGGACCGGAAAGGTTGCAGGCCACGGTGCCGCCCAGCGTGGCCCCTTCGCCGAAATACGGGGGCTCGAAGGCGAGCATCTGCCCCTGTTCCGCCAGGGTTTGTTCAATGGTTTCCAGCGGTGTCCCGGCACGCGCGGTCAGCACCAGCTCCGTCGGCTCGTAGGTCACGATCCCCGTGTGGCCGCCTGTCTCCAGTGGCGTGCCCGCTACAGCATGCCCATAGAACGCCTTGCTGTTGCCACCGCGAATCGCCAGCGGTTGCTGGTTCTCCAGGGCAGTTTGCACCTGCTGTTGTAACTGTTCGCTGATGTCGGCCATGTTCAGAACCGATCCAGTTCGGGAAACGGCAGTTCCCCGTGATGCACATGCATGGCGCCGAACTCAGCACACCGATGCAGGGTGGGAACGGCCTTGCCGGGATTGAGCAGGCCCCTGGGATCGAAGGCGTTTTTGATCGCATGAAACTGGGTCAGCTCCAGCGCATCGAACTGCACGCACATCTGGTTGATCTTCTCCATGCCCACGCCGTGTTCGCCGGTAATCGTGCCGCCGAC
>JAXHTI010000131.1:0-6520 GCA_034190045.1 Pseudomonadota bacterium | reverse complement strand
TTATTTCATTTCGTCTTCGTAGGTTTTGATGGCGCGTTCGATCTCTTCGATGGCGTCGTCAAGGCTGTTGATGTTGCGATGTTGCCGGGCTTGCTGGCGGGGTTTTTTGTGCAGTTGCTGCAGGGAGATCACGCGCGCGGCGACGGCGCTGGTGTTGTCGCTGTGCGGGTAGCTGGATTGTTCGGCCCGTTCGGCCAGTTGATCGACCGTGTCGCGCAGGCTGCCAGATTCGAGGCTGGAGCCGATCAGGGCATCGTCCAGCGGTTCCCAGAAGCCGTCCGAACATAACAACAGCACGTCGCCTTCCTGGATCGGAACGCTGTTGCTAATCGACACCTGCGGCTCGCCGGGATTGAGCCCGATACACTGGGTGACGAAGTTGCGCATCGGGTGACCCTGGCGCTTGGACAGCGAGATGCGCCCTTCCTGGTAGAGCTGCTCCACGTAGGAATGGTCCTGGGTGCGATAGATCGGCAGGCCGTCCCGGAACAGGTAAAAGCGGCTGTCGCCGACATGCGCCCACCAGGCCTTGCCTTCCTGGATCAGACACAACACGGCGGTGGTACCGGGTGCCAGGGGCGGATCCTGCTCCTGGCCGCTCAACAGCACGGCACGATGGGCCCGGCGCAGCAGCTCGCGCAAAAAGCGCGGTGGATCCTCGGCGGGCAGGGGATGCAGTCCCAGCTCGGTCTCGATGGTGTCCACCAGCGCCTGCGCGGCCAGATCGCCGCCAGGGCGGCCGCCCAGTCCGTCGCCCAGCACCAGCAGCGTCCCCTGTTCACTGACAAAGGCGCCGAGGCGATCCTGGTTGATCTCGCGGTTGCCGAGGCGGCTGGTACGACCGATCTCCACCTGCACGATTCAGCCTCCTTCTTCCACCGCGCTGTCGGGCTCGCCATTTGCCAGCAGGGACTGCAATTCATCCACCGACTGGGGGCGCAGCATCGGATCGACTTCCATGGCGCGGTCCACGGCGGTGAGCAGGCGCTGGGAATAGCCCTTTTTAAAGGCATAGACCGCCGGGCGCATGCTGTCCCGTTCGCGGCGCTTGGTGGCGGACATGGGCGGCTGGCCGCTCATGCAGGTGCGCATGGTGGCGCCGATGGCATAAATGTCGGTCCAGGGCCCCACGTAACCGCCGGGATCCAGCTGTTCGATGGGCGAGTAGCCGGGCGTGACCACCTGGTTGGGCTGGAACTGGCGGGTATGCATCATCTCGTGCACCGCGCCGAAATCGAGCAGCAGCGGCCGGCCGCCGGGACGCAGATGGATATTGCCGGGCTTGATGTCCAGGTGCAGCAGCCCCTTGCTGTGAATATGTTGTAGCCCGTCGAGCAGGCCGTTGAACACGGTCAGGATGAAGGCCTCACTCATCTTGCCCTTGTGTTTGAGGATATAGCCCTGCAGGTTCACCCCTTCCTCGAATTCCATCACCATGTAAACCGTGCCGTGCTGGCGGAAGAAGTTGATCACGTTGACGATGTTGGGGTGCTTGATGGCCGACAGGGTCCCGGCTTCCTGAAAGAACAGGCGCCGGCCATGGGCAAAACGCTCGACGAAATGATCCTGCGAGGCCACCACGTCCAGTTGCTCGTCGCGTACCGCCAGCTTGCTGGGCATGTACTCCTTGATCACCGCCTTGTTGCCGCTGTCGTCGGTGGCCAGATAGACGATACTGAAGCCGCCACCGCCGATGACGCGCTGGATGGTGTACCCGTCAAGGCGGGTGCCATTGGGAAGTTCGTGGGTGATTTTGGCCATAGCGTTTTGTTGCCCTTATCAGCCCGGCAAGATTACCACACTCCTGGTCCGGATGGATGGTCAACCCCGGCGGCTTGCTGTACGCTATAACTATCGGCATCCACCACCAATATATAAAGAAAGATAACGCACATGGTCTACAGCATGACCGCCTTTGCCCGCCAGCGCTGGTCGGGCGAACCGGGCGAATTCAGTCTTGAAATCCGTTCCGTCAATCATCGTTATCTTGATTTGAACCTGCGGCTGCCCGAGGATCTGCGCGCCTTCGAGCCGTTGATTCGCGAGCAGGTGAGCGAGCGACTGGCGCGTGGCAAGCTGGATATCAACCTGCGCTTTCAGCCGACGCTGGCGGCCCAGGAGCTGGACCTGGACCTGGCGCTGGTCGAGCAGCTGGCCAAAGCCAGCCATGCGGTGGACAAATATATCTATAACCCGGCGCCGGTCAGTTCCCTGGAGCTCATGCGCTGGCCGGGCGTGATACGCAGCGCGCCCGCCGATGAGGCCCAATTGCGCAAGGCCCTCGGTGAGTTGCTGGACAGTGCCCTGGAAGATCTGCAGGCCATGCGCCGGCGCGAGGGGGAGAAACTGCGCGACGTGTTGCTGCAGCGTTGCGAGGGCATCGAGACGATCGTGGCCAATCTGCAATCGGCACTGCCCGGGATTCACCAGGGGTGGCGCGACAAACTGCGTGCGCGGCTGGCCGAGTTGCGCGACGAGGTCGATGAGGACCGGCTGGAGCAGGAGCTGGTATTACTGGCGCAAAAGGCCGACGTGGCTGAAGAGCTGGATCGCCTGCGCATGCACCTGGGAGAAATTCGCGAGGTGCTGGCGGGCGATGAGGCGGCCGGCCGGCGGCTCGATTTTCTGATGCAGGAGCTGCATCGCGAGGCCAACACGCTGGGCTCCAAATCGGTGGACAAACAGATGACCCGGGCCTCGGTCGATTTGAAAGTGCTGATCGAGCAGATGCGCGAACAGGTCCAGAACATCGAATAACCAACCCGGATAACAACCTATGGCACTGACAGACGAACATTCCACCCTGGGCACCCTGTATGTCATCGCCGCGCCCTCCGGGGCCGGCAAGACCTCGCTGGTGGCGGCGCTGGTCGAGAGCACGCCCGATATCGACGTGTCCGTTTCGCACACCACCCGGCCCATGCGCCCCGGTGAGCAGGACGGTATTCACTATTATTTCACCGATATCCCGACCTTCGAGCGGATGATCGGCGAGGGCCGTTTTCTGGAACACGCCAGGGTGTTCGACAATTATTACGGCACGGCCATGGCCAATATCGAACAGGAACTGGAGGCCGGGCGCGACGTGATCCTGGAAATCGACTGGCAGGGCGCGGCGCAGGTGCGCAAGCAGGTGCCCGACTGCGTCGGCATTTTCATCCTGCCGCCCTCCCGCGAGGCGCTGGAAGAACGGCTGCGCGGCCGCGGCCAGGACCCGGACGAGGTCATCGCCCGGCGCATGCGCGACGCGGTCAACGAGATGTCCCACTACGCCGAATTCGACTACCTGGTCATCAACGACGATTTCGAAACCGCCCTGGCCGACCTGCAAAACATCGTCCTGGCCCGGCGCCTGCGCTTCGCCGCCCAGTCCCGGCGCCACGCGGACAGCCTCAAGCAACTGCTTGAGGCTGGTAACTAGGTCCTAGGGGCTAGGTTCTAGGTTTTTGCCGGGGCTGATTTTCTATCACCCTATCCTCGTGGCCCCTCGCCCCTAGCCCCTAGCCCCTAGCCCCTAGCCCCTAGCCCCTAGCCCCTGATGAGGGGGAGCGCGTTCTGGCGTTATACGCTGTTTTTTTATAAACTGCGTATAACTGGTGGGGAGACCAAAAGATGCGCGAACTACCGCAGAGCACCCAACTTTTATATACCCAGCTGCTGAGCCAATGCCTGCAGGCGAGCTCGCCTGCCAGCCGGGGGCTCTCCTTTGTCAGCAAACTGATTAAAGGCGGCCGACACTGGTATTTGCAGCTGACGATCGGCAGCCGTAAAACCCAGCATTATGTCGGGCCGGATACCCCTGAAGTTCATACCCTCATCGAAAACGAAAAACAGCTCTGGAAAGAAGCCGAACCCGATCGCGCAGCCCGGGAACAGCTGGTTTCCATGTTGATCAGCGGGGGCGCACTGACCGTCAGTGCAGCGGAGGCTCGTCTGCTGGAGGTGCTGGAGCGGGCGGGCGTATTTTTGCTGGGCGGTGTACTGGTCGGTTCGCACGCGTTCTCGATCTACGGCAACATGCTCGGCGTCGAATGGCCGATCCGTACTCTCGAAACGCACGACATTGATATTGCCGGTGATGAACGGGTGACGGTAGGATTCGAAGACCAGAAGACAAATCTGCGTCAGGCGCTACTGGATTCGGGTATGGGAGTGGTCGAGGTGCCGGCGCTGAATCGCAAATCGCCCTCCACCGTTTTCCGTATCCAGGGTAAGCAGCTGAGCGTTGATCTGCTGACCCCGCTGGTCGGTAAACCCACCGGCAAACCGGTGTTGATCCCGGCGTTGAAGACCTATGCCGAACCGGTACGGTTTCTCGATTACCTGATGGAATCCGCTCAGCCGGCAGTCGTGGTGGCGCGCGCCGGTATCATAGTGAATGTGCCCGCACCGGCCCGTTTTGCCCTGCATAAACTGGTCACTGCGGCTCGGCGTCCCGCCGCGCAACAAACCAAGGTTCGCAAGGATCTCAAGCAAGCGGAATTGCTGCTGGAAGTGCTGTTTCGCGATCGGCCGGGGGATATCTCACAGGCGATCAAGGCGGCCCGCCAGATGCCGGACAAATTCTTCGCCCAGCTTGCCAGCGGGGCTGAACGCCTGCCTGATAAGTCCCTCAAGCAACTGCTTGAGGGAGGGGCTGGTTACTAGGTTCTAGCTGCTAGAGGGTTTGCCGGGGCTGCCTCCCACCCTCGTGGCTCCTGGCCCCTGTTTTTATCTCTGGCACCACCGTGTCCGGATGACTATAATGGTCGGTCCCTGACCGAATTGCCGGCCGTGCCAGCAGGGGCGCGGCCTGAATCCCCGGAGTGAATAATGGCACGAGTTACCGTAGAAGATTGTCTGGAAAACCTCGAAAACCGTTTCGAGCTGGTACTGGTTTCCGCCCGCCGGGCGCGCCAGATTGCCAATGGCCGCGAGACGATGGTGGAGCCGGAAAACGACAAGCCGACGGTCATCGCTCTGCGCGAGATTTCCGAAGGCCTGGTCGATGCCTCCATTCTGGATGAGGCGCCGGAAGTGGTGGACCACTTCGCCGAGCTGACCGATGAACAGGCCGCCGCCGAACTGGAAGCGGCCGCCGATCTGGAAGCCGGCAGCACCACGCCCGATCAGCCCGAAACCCCCGATGACGAAGAGGTGGATGTGGCTGCCGCGATCAAGGCGGCGCTGGGTGCCGAGCTGGGTGGTGACAGTGACAGTGGCAGTGAAGATGATACTGCCGGTCAGGCCTCCGGCGAAGCGGCCTCTGATTCAGAAGAGGATAGCGAGTAATCGCCCGCCCGATTTCAGAGGTTTTATCTCCCCGGCACGAGACATTTCGCATCAGACATCTGTGCGAGATGCTCGATGAGTATCTTGAGCCCGAACAGGTCGCCGAAGTCTATCAGGCCTACCTGTTCGGGGCCGAGGCGCACGACGGCCAGCACCGCCTGAGCGGCGAACCCTATATCACCCACCCCATCGCGGTGGCCCGCATCCTGGCGGAGCTGCACGTGGATCACCTCAGCATCATGGCGGCCATCCTGCATGATGTGATCGAAGACACCGAGATACCCAAAGAGCGCGTCGAAAAGCGCTTCGGCAAGGACGTGGCCGAACTGGTCGACGGCGTCTCCAAGCTGACCCACATCCATTTCGAAAACAAGGCCGAAGCGCAGGCGGAAAACTTCCGCAAGATGATGCTGGCCATGACCCGGGATATCCGGGTGATTCTGATCAAGCTGGCCGATCGGCTGCACAACATGCGCACCCTGGGCGTGATGCGCCCGGACAAGCGCCGGCGCATTGCCCGCGAGACCCTGGATATCTACGCGCCCATTGCCAACCGCCTGGGCATGAACAATGTCCGTCTGGAACTGGAGGATCTCGGTTTTACCGCCATGTATCCGTGGCGCAGCCGGATCCTCGATGAAGGCCTGCGCAAGGCACGCGGTAATCGCAAAGAGATCGTCACCAAGATGGAAGAGACCATCAAAACCCGGCTGCAGCAGGAAGGGTTGAACGGTCAGGTGATCGGTCGCGAGAAACATCTGTACAGTATTTATAAAAAAATGCGTGACAAGCATCTGGCCTTCAGTGAAGTGATGGATGTCTATGCGTTTCGCATTATCGTCGACAGCGTCGATGCCTGTTACCGGGTACTGGGGGCGATTCATAATCTCTATACGCCGGTACCCGGCCGTTTCAAGGATTACATTGCCATTCCCAAGGCCAACGGCTATCAATCCCTGCATACCGTATTGATGAGTCCCTATGGTGTGGCCATTGAAGTGCAGATTCGTACCGGGGATATGCACAAGGTGTCCGAAGCCGGCATTGCCGCCCACTGGCTGTACAAAACCAACGAAAACATCAGCAACAATGCCCAGATGCGGGCCCGCCAATGGCTGCATGAGCTGCTGGAGATGCAGCAGAACGCCGGCAACTCCATCGAATTTCTCGAACACGTCAAGATCGATCTGTTCCCCGACGAGGTTTACGTGCTGACCCCGCATGGCGAGATCAAGGTTCTGCCGCGCGG
>JAXHTI010000130.1:0-6544 GCA_034190045.1 Pseudomonadota bacterium | reverse complement strand
AGAGCGAAGCCCGCTCGCTGGAACAGGCCAGGGCACGGGGTGCCGACATCCGCCCCATCGCCTCGCCGATCGAGGCGGCACAGATTGCCCGCGATAATCCCGATAAAGACGTGGTGTTCTTCGCCGCCGGCTTTGAAACCACCACCGCGCCGGTCGCGGCCATGCTGGCCGAAGGCGCACCGGAAAATCTGTTACTGCTGCTCTCCGGACGGCTCACCTGGCCGGCGGTCGCCATGCTGCTCGAATCCGAAGATGCCGGCTTCGATGCGCTGGTGGCGCCGGGACATGTGGCCACGGTCATGGGATCGGATGAATGGCGCTTCGTCGTCGAGGATCACGGCCTGCCCGCCGCCGTGGCCGGCTTCAACAATGAAAGCCTACTCGCCGCCTTCTATTCCAGTTTGCGCCAGTTACTGGAGAACAGGCCGTTTCTGGATAACTGCTATCCGGAGCTGGTCACCGAACAGGGCAACGCCCATGCGAAAGCCCACTTGTACAAGGTCATGGAAGTCACCGACGCCACCTGGCGCGGAATCGGCACGATTCCGGCCTCGGGGTTTGGCTTGAAAAAGGAATACCGGCTGCATGATGCACGCGAAAAGTACACCGGCTATCAGGACGATGCCCGCAAACGGGCTGGCGAGATGCCACCGGGCTGCGACTGCGCCCGGGTGGTGCTGGGCAAGATCTACCCCACCGAGTGCAAGCTCTACGGCGCAGCCTGCACCCCGCGCAATCCCATCGGCCCCTGCATGGTCTCCGACGAAGGCGCCTGCCGCATCTGGTGGAGCAACGTCCGCAAACCGGCTGCCTGACTATCAGGTACTAGATACTAGGTACTAGAACCTGTTACCTGAAAGCCCGATTCCACCGTTACCATACAAAGAAGAAATCGAGCGTAATTCGCCCCCTATCCTTCTTATTCAACTTTCCGGGCAACATTCGGCATAACTGGCAACGCCTTCACGACGTTCATACCAGCCCCGCGTCCGATTGACCACATTAACCGCCGCCAGCATCACCGGCACCTCGATCAATACGCCCACCACTGTAGCCAGCGCCGCGCCGGACTGGAACCCGAACAGGGCGATGGCCGTCGCCACCGCCAGCTCGAAGAAGTTACTCGCCCCGATCAGTGCCGAGGGCCCGGCCACACAATGCGGGGAACGCACCCAGCGATTGAGCAGATAGGCCAAACCGGAATTGAAAAAGACCTGGATCAAAATCGGCACCGCCAGCAGTACGATGATCAATGGTTGGGCGATGATCTGCTCGCCCTGAAACCCGAACAGCAGGATCAGCGTCAGTAACAGGGCCGACAGCGACAGCGGATGCAGGCGTTTGAGTGTCTTATCCAGTTTGGCAACACCGTGTTCCCGGCTTAACAGCCAGCGGCGCCACAGGTTGGCAATGATCAGCGGGATCACGATGTAAACCACCACCGACAACAACAGGGTATCCCACGGCACAGTAATCGCGGACAGCCCGAGCAACAGGCCGACGATCGGAGCGAAGGCAAACACCATAATGGTGTCATTCAATGCCACCTGGGCAAGGGTGAAGTGCGGCTCGCCCCGGGTGAGATGACTCCAGACAAACACCATCGCGGTACACGGCGCGGCCGCCAGGATAATCAGCCCGGCGATGTAAGAGTCGATCTGCTCCGCCGGCAACCAGTCAACAAACAGATAACCGATGAACAACCAGCCCAGCAGCGCCATGGAAAACGGCTTGACCGCCCAGTTGACGAATAACGTGACCCCCACGCCGCGCCAGTGTCGGGAAACATGCTTCAAGGCATGTAAATCGATCTTGAGCAGCATGGGGATGATCATAATCCATACCAGCACGGCCACCGGCAGATTCACCTGCGCGATTTCAAGCGCGCCAATCGACTCGAAAGCCGGCGAGAAAAAGTGTCCCAGGCTAATCCCGGCAACAATACACAGGGCAACCCACAGGCTCAGATAACGTTCAAACAGCCCCATTTCGGCTCCGGCGGATCGTTTTGCCGTGGTTTCACACTGCACACTCATTTCGGCTCTCCCGCTTGTATATGGGCTGTCGTCAGTCGCTCAAGCAGATCCTGCACCCGCTCGCGCACTTCATCCCGGGTTTCGCGAAATACCTGCATAACCTGCTGTTCATCCCCTTCCGCTTTGGCGGGATCACTCAGTGGCCAGTGTTCCTTTTTCACCGTTGCCGGTAACGCCGGGCAATGTTCATCGGCGTGGCCGCAGACAGTAACCACGTAATCCGCCCGGCCCAGCATCTCGTCGGTCACCCGGGTGGATTCCTGATCAGTAATATCGACGTCCGCCTCGGCCATCACCGCGATCGCACGGGGATTCTTGCCATGTTGTTCGATCCCGGCGGAGGCCACATTCAACCAGGCGGGCGCCAGCTGTCGTGCCCAGCCTTCGGCCATTTGCGAGCGACAGGCATTGCCCGTGCACAAAAAGAGTAAATACATTGTTTGCTCAACCGGTTAACAGCAACGGGACAGGTCGGGTGTACAGCAGGCGCCGCTGTTTTGCTCCGCATCGGGGCGTTCGCCAAAGATGGCCGCACTTTCCAGAGTGTGGAAACTTTCCCAGGCAATGCCCTGTGGATCGGTCGTCCAGTATTTATCGGAGCGGGCATAACAACAGGTCGTCCCTTCCTGTGCCATACCTTTGATATCCGCCTGCTCCAGGCGCTGGCGAATCGCCTGCAACTCATCCCCGTCATCGGCCTGGATGCCGACATGATCCAGCCCCGGCTTGCTGCCCCGGGTGGAAATGGCAAAGTTGACCGCCGGATCGGCCAGATCCCACTTGGCATAATCCGGCTTCGTCACCGTCGGTTCGCAACCGAACAGCGCCGAATAAAACGCAATATTGGTGTCGAGCTGCTCGACCGCGATATGGACATGTAAACGACTCATGGCAAATCCTCCGGGGATTGATTCGGAATTCAATAAACCCGTTCAGGCGCAGCAGCGTCCATCGGGGCGATTGGGCATGTGTTGCAGGAGTTTGCGATCCTCGGCAAACGGGGCCTGCTGGCCGACCCCGCGGGCGGTCTCGCTCAGGACCTGGCTCGCCCATTCAGGCAACTCCGGATGCAGGCGGTAATAGATCCACAGCCCCTGCCGGCGGTCGGCAACCAGCCCCGCTTCCCGTAACTGTGCCAGGTGCCGGGACACCATCGGCTGGGAGACCTCCAGCGTGTGGGTCAGCTCGCAGACGCACAGCTCCCCTTCCTGCTGCAGCAGCATCAGCATGCGCAAACGCAGCGGGTGGGCCAGCGCGGCAAAAAAATCATCTGTGAGTATCGACATGGTCTATATATACGAAATATCGTATATATTGTCAAGCATATATAGTTACACAAAATAAAGGCCGCCGAAGCGGCCTGAAGCGGCTTACTCCATCATCATGCCCGGACCGCCCATCATCCCGCCGCCATACTGACGGCCCATCTCACGCAGCTGTTCCCGCTGCTCGTCGCTGAGTTGCTCCATCATCCGATTGCGGGCCTCGAGCCGGTCCTGGAACATCTGTTTGCGTAGATTGGCCATCTTGTCGTAAATCCGGCTGGCAGCAGTCGTGTCCGGCTTATCTGCCGCCATGATATCCTGCAGCTGATGGCGTAGCTCCATCATCTCGCCCATGCGCTCCCAGTTCTTTTTCTGCATCTTGCGCTGCATGTCACGCATTTGCTGACGTTGTTTGTCATCCAGATCGAGCATCATCATGGGCCCCATACCGCCCATCATGCCCATGCCGTTCATCATACCACCCATCATTCCCTGACCTTGCATCATGCCCATACCGCCCATCATGCCGCGGCCCTGCATGTGTCCCCGGTAATCATCGTCATCCATGTGTCCCATCATCCCCATCCCGGAGCCACCGTGCGCCGAAACGAGCGGACTGGCCATCAGTAACAGGGCAACAACCCCTGTAATGTTCAGGTATTTAAATAGTTTCATTTCGCTCTCCCTGTCTTTGGCAAGTGTGAATATACCTGTCATCAGGTATGGCAAAGTCTGGCTCGAAGTCAAGCCGACTTAATTTGCTGACGCTTCCAGCCAGGACATAGCCTGCTCGCGTTGCGCAAACGGGAAATGGCGCACATCGGCGTCAACAAAGTGCTCAGCCAGTTTTGGCAACAGGGACAACATATCGTCATCGGTGACCACCGCCACCCGCTTTACCCGGGCCTGGTGCTCGTCGACAAAACGGATATGCGAGACCAGCGCGGCAAAATCCGCCCAGCCGGCAAAATCACTGGCCAGGATCATAACGCCATTGAGTCCGCCATACTGTTCAATATACGGGTCAACGAGATGACGCAGCTGCTCGAAATCCGTCTCCTGCAGCTCCCCTACCGGGCTGACAATAACAATCCCCTTATCCCGCAATAACTCTGGATGTATCACTTAATAACTCCATAAATTGATCTCTGCTGCATAGCATTGGTGAATTTCAACGTTCTGACATTGAGATTTGTCAACGTAAAACCGGGAAATACCTGCCAGACTTTGAAACAGTACATCAGTTCATAAACTGTGCAGACGAAAGGAAAAGAGACCCGTGACTGGCTGGCTCGAATATCTATGGTTGATCGGTATACCACTGATCTTTATTGCGATCGTCGCCTACGTCTATCGTCCGGGCGCCAGGCAACGCTATCGTCATGACGCCGAGATCCCGCTCAATGAACAAAGCGACAAAAAACATCAGCGCAAAAACGACGAAGGAGCCTAACATGACCGCAGATGGAGAAGTTATCGAAAGTCATTTATTCGTCAACAGCACGGAAGTCCAACAGCATCTTGGCTGGTTTATCTTTCTCGGCGGACTGATGGTATTACTGGGTCTTGCTGCCCTGCTGTTTCCATTTGCCGCAACACTGGCCGGTGAGCTCACCCTGGGGGTGGTTTTACTGGTTGCCGGCATATTCGGTACGGTCCATGCCTTTCGGGTCAGACCCTGGAAAGGATTCTGGTTATCCCTGCTAACCGCCGTTCTCACTGTCATTGTTGGCGCACTGCTGCTCGTATTTCCCATGCACGGCATCATGACAGTCACCCTGTTGATTACCGCCATGTTCCTGGTATCGGGCGTATTTCGCACGATCCTGGCGTTTCAGCTCAAGCCGCACGATGCCTGGGGCTGGATACTGGCCAGCGGCATCTTGGCACTGATTCTGGGGGTTCTGGTTATTACCCAACTCCCGCAAGCCGCATTCTGGCTGATCGGCATCCTGGTGGGCGTCGACTTTCTATTCGCCGGCTGGGCAATGATCAGTTTGACCATGACAGTTCCCAAACGAGGGTCCGGTTGAAAGACGCAACCGGGCCACGAAACCAAAGAACTATCTCAACCGGACAGCTCCTTGCCCGGCAAGTTGAATAGACCAGACATGAGCAGCAGAAAAAAGATAGTTGGACATCAAGTCCGAAAAACTATCAAAACAACTCCCTGCAACCGACACAACAATTAGGTACCTTATCAGCTGATAACTCACTCTCCACATGCTCGATAGACTGAAATTTTTCCGTGTTCTTTATGTAACAACACGGCATCGGGATGCCATCGATATTAAAAAAGCGCATGATATCTCGTTCCATAAAACGGCAACGGTATTCAGGTCCGGCATTGCTTTTATGAATTCTGTAATTTATTTGATAATCATCCTTACTCTGAAGTGGCTGAATAATATGGCCTACGCCGGGAAAACCAGCTACATATCGCCTGACCTCATCAACACTTTTTCTTGAAAGTGCCACAGTATAGACATCGATCCGTTGGGGACCCAGTTTTTCTACGAGGCTTTCGAAAGTATTTAAAGTTCTTGGGAGATTAACCCGACCGATTCTTTGTGCGAAATTTACATTGATCGTATCCAGGGATATCCCGATTCGGTCAAAGTGAGAATCAATTTTACCCGCCAACGTTTCTGTCAGGCGATACGCCGCATTAGTAATAGTATAGGTCGGAATCGAACGGTATTTCGCCAATTTCGCCATTACCCATATGGATTTACTGATAATCGGCTCACCTTCCCCCTGCAGGCTGATATATTCAAGATCCGAGGGTGCCGAGTCCAGTATTTTCTTGTAAACATCAAACTGCATGTGTTTCTGTGTCATCGCACGCCCAGCGCAGTAGAAACAGGCAAGATTACACTTCGTTGTAACCTCCACCTGGTAATACATGCTATCGCTCGGTTGCCGCTTCGCTCAGGGCCCCGGTAATAGGCGAAACGATATAATCGAATACCGAGCGCGTCCCGAGTTTGATTTCGGCGGTAACTTGCATGCCCGGACGCAGATCAAACTGCTGACCATTTCGCTCCAGGTGCTGATCATCAAGGCTGACCAGCGTCTTGTAACCGTTAGCATTCTGTTGCTCAACCCGGTTAGCCTGTTTTTTCGGATTGGATACATCCGCACTGACTGACTCTACCGTGGCATCAATCATTCCATATTTCTGAAATTCATAGCTGAGCAACTTGACTTTGACGGATTGCCCAGGCCGGACGAAGCCGATAT
>JAXHTI010000013.1:30000-39793 GCA_034190045.1 Pseudomonadota bacterium | reverse complement strand
GTCAAAGGCCAGCAAGGCGGCATCGATCGCGTCCATGCTGGTTCCCGAGATCAGGCCAAGATAATAAGTTGTCATGCGCTCATGCTATGCAAAACGGTGCTGGCCGGCAAATTCTGAAGCAGCGTGAGTCCAAAAGGCCGGCGCTGTCGGAGAGTTTCCGTCAGTTGGCGTGCCGGCGCTTTTCGGGGGAGGACGAGATATCGAATTCCGTATCCAGTTGCACCATCTCAAAGGCCCGCAAAATGGTGTCACTGACGTTGACCATGCGGACCTGACGCTGGTTGTCCCGGGCATGTTTCTTCAACAGTAACATCATGCCCAGGGCCGAGCTGTCAATGTAACGGGTGTTCTGGAGATCGACAGTGATGAGTTCGGTGGCCGGTTCACAGTCGGTGTAGGCCTGGCGAAATTCGCGGTAGAGTCGATAGACCAGCTTGTGGCCAATGCGGATGATGCATTCCTTGCCGTTATTGACGTGCTCGCTGGATACCGACATGGCGCCTCCGGGCGGTTCAATTACCATACAATTCGTAATTTAATTGTTGGCAATAACCTCGCGAACGTCAAGGTTTTTGTTTGAATCAGTCCAAATCCGGATCGGCGCGGAATTACTGATTCAGCGCCAGCATGGCCGGGCGGGCAGCGTCGAGCTGGGCCAGGCGCCGCTGGGCCAGCTGCTTGAAGTCGGTCTTGTAGGCCGGTTTGATCGGTTCGGCCTCGGGCAACTTGACGGTGAGCGGATCCCGGTGAGCTCCGTTAACCCGGAATTCGTAATGCAGGTGCGGACCGGTGGCGCGTCCGGAGCTGCCGACAAAGCCGATGGTCTGGCCCTGCTTGACCCGGCTGCCGACCCGCAACCCGCCCTTGAAGCCGGACATGTGGGCATACAGGGTGCTGTAACGGCCGCCGTGTTGCAGGATGATGACCCGCCCGTAACCCCCTTTCCAGCCACGATAGACAATTTTACCGTCACCGGCGGCCTGAATCGGCGTACCGGAGCGGGCCGCGTAATCGACGCCCTTGTGCATGCGCATCCGGTTCAGTACCGGATGATGGCGTTTGCCAAAGCGTGAGCTGATGCGGCGAAAATCGACCGGCGTGCGCAAAAATGCCTTGCGCATGGAATAGCCCTCGGGCGAATAGTAATCGCTGCGACCTTCTTTATCGGTATAGCGAATGGCATGGACCTGGCGACCCTGGTTGACGAATTCGGCGGCAATGATCGGGCCGTCCTGGACTTTCTCACCGTCGAGATACTGTTCTTCATAGATCAGCGTGAAGTTATCGCCACGGCGGATATCCAGCACAAAGTCGATATCCCAGCCGAAGATAGCGGTCATTTGCATGATCAGTCCGTCATCCAGCCCGGCGTCCTTGCCCGCTTCATACAGGGAGGTTTCGATCACGCCACTGCTCTGGGTCAGGCGTCGATCGAGCTCATGCTCGATCATCTGCGCGGCAAACTGGTCATCAGCCTGCCGGCTAATCTGCAGGGATTTGAGCCGGGTGACATCAAAGACCATCTGCTGGATTCGCTGCTGTTCATCCAGCTTGAAGCGGACGGTGTCGCCGGGATGCAGCGCATTGAGATTGCGGGTAATGCGGCCCAGCTGCATGATCTGGTGCAGCTCGCGGGCCGGAATGTCGTGGCGCTTGAAAATGGCGGCCAGACTGTCTCCACGACGCACGGTGATGCTCAGCCAGCTCTCATCGGGGCGGGCCACGGCTGGTTGATCGGACGGCTGTTCTGCGGAGTGTTCCGGGGCCAGCGGATTGCGATCAAAACGGGCGCGGGTCGCTGATGGGCTGGCCCCGCTGGCGGGTTGGGCAAGCTCCAGCGGGATCGTGATCTGCGCGGCGGGCAGGGCGCGGTTCAGTGCGCTGTCCGGCAGGTTATTGCGCGACGCGGCCACGTCCGTGGACAAAAAGGCCAGCAGGGTACCGACGGTGCTCAAAACAACCAGCACCACGACCGTGTGCAAATGTGACCAGCGGGGCTCCCGGCGGCGCATCGGCTGACCGAGAGTCTTGTAATCTTTTGTTAAGAATGTGTTGTAATCCACGGAATTATCTTAATTTTTTATAGTCGTTTCTTAAGATAGCCTGATTCCCGGGTAGCGTCAATTACCCAGTCCACAGAATTTGAATCGCCCGGGCCCCGGCGCCGCCCGTTAGAGATGAGGGGCATGGGGCAATATGGTAATCTACGCAGCCTTTTTCGCACAGGATTAAAGTGACCGATGAGCTCGATCGACAAGATGCTGGAACAGATCAAACGCGGGGCCGACGAGATTTTGATCGAGTCGGAGCTGATCGAGCGACTCAAGAGTGGCCGCCCCCTGCGGATCAAGGCCGGGTTTGACCCCACCGCCCCGGATTTGCATCTGGGGCATACCGTGCTGATCAATAAACTGCGCCAGTTTCAGGACCTGGGCCATGAAGTGCTGTTCCTGATTGGCGACTTCACCGGCATGATCGGCGATCCCACCGGCAAGAGCGCGACGCGTCCGCCACTGAGCCGGGATGACGTGATCGAAAACGCCCGCACCTACGAGCAGCAGATTTTCAAAATCCTCGATCCCGAAAAAACCCTGGTGATGTTCAACTCCAGCTGGATGGGCGAG
Organism: Pseudomonadota bacterium; assembly: GCA_034190045.1. GTDB lineage: Bacteria > Pseudomonadota > Gammaproteobacteria > UBA6429 > Thiohalophilaceae > Thiohalophilus. Next base: position 37,169 of record JAXHTI010000013.1, on the reverse strand, counting down.
ATGAGTGCCGTGGATCTGATTCAGCTGGCGGCCAGACATACCGTGGCCCGCATGCTGGAGCGAGATGATTTTCACAAGCGTTACCACGATGGCCAGGCGATCGCGATTCACGAATTTCTCTATCCCCTGATCCAGGGCTATGATTCGGTGGCGATGAAGGCGGATGTGGAGCTGGGCGGCACGGATCAGAAGTTCAATCTGCTGGTCGGGCGCGAATTGCAAAAGCAATACGGTCAGCCACCGCAGATCGTGCTGACTATGCCGATTCTCGAGGGGCTGGATGGCGTACAGAAAATGTCCAAGTCCCTGAACAACTATATTGGTATCAACGAACCGGCCGATGACATGTTCGGCAAGATCATGTCCATCTCCGATGAGCTGATGTGGCGTTATTTCGAATTGCTCAGCTTCCGGCCGCTGGAGGAGATCGCGCAGTTCCGCGAGCAGATCGCCGCGGGCAAGAATCCTCGCGATATCAAGTTCCTGCTTGGTGAGGAGATCGTGACCCGCTTTCATAGTGCCGAAGCCGCGAAAAAGGCGCAGGAGAATTTCATCGCCCGTTTCCAGAAAGGCGCCATGCCCGAGGATATGCCGGAGAAAAGTTTGCAGTCGGCAGATGGCAGTATGCAGATATCCCTGGTTCTCAAGGAAGCAGGACTGACCAAGAGCACGTCCGATGCCCGGCGTATGGTGGAACAGGGCGCCGTGCGGATCGATGGCGAACGCGTCAGTGATCCGGCTTTCGTGCTATCTAGCGGGAGCAGTCAGGTGATTCAGGTCGGCAAACGGCGCTTCGCCCGGATCACCATCACCTGACAGGAGGCGCCGACGTTCTCCCCTCGTCCCTTTATCGTAGGGGACGGTTCACCTGAGTTTTATTACCACGAAGTCTCGAAGACACGAAGTATTTCGTGCCCCTTTGTGTCCTGGTGTCTTCGTGGTGAAGCATTTCCTCGTCCCTCGGTACTCGGCCCTTTTACTATAGGGACATACCGCCTTTTCAGATATTCATCCTTTGACCATACTGACAGATAGCGAGGCGGGCTTCAGTTGTGGATGAGCCTGTCCGATAGCGGATACAGGCATGGCGCAATTCTTCGTGGTTGGGCCTGCCAGGCTGGATGACAAAGGAAAGGGTAGGGCGATAATACCGTGCCTCTAGCCCCTGCACCGGTCACTTACCACAACGCTGGTCGACCCGAGGAATGCGATGCGCCCGAGATTAACCGCTTTGTGCTACTGGCTGCTGTTCTTTCCTCTCGTCTTGTGGGGAAGCGTTGTTCAGGCCGAACAGACTGTTCGGGTTGGCGTATTTGATAATCGTCCTGTCGTATTTGAGGACGAAACCGGTCGGATTACCGGGATCGCCATCGATATCCTCCAGGAGGTTGCCCGCCAGCAAAACTGGCAACTGAAATACGAATATGCTCCGTGGAACGACCTTCTGCAGCAGCTGGAAGCCGGACAAATCGATATTCTGGTCGGCATTGCCTACAGTGACAAACGTGCAGAACGTTTTCAATTTACCTCGCAGACCCTGGTGAATAACTGGGGAGTGGTCTATCAGCCCAGTGGCAGCAATCTCAGCTCGTTGTCCGATCTGGCCGGAAAACGGATTGCGCTGATGGAACAGAGCATACATAGCCGGCGATTCGATGAGTTGATGAAGCGATTCGGCTTTGACTATACACCGCAACTGGTGCCCCATTATGGCGATGTGCTGAGTGAGCTGGAACAGGGCCGGGCGGATGCGGGAGTAATAAACCGGATATACAGCCTGCTGAATGAAGGCCGATACGGGGTGAAACCCACCAGTATTCTGTTCAATCCGGTACAGGTCCGGTTTGCCGCACCGGGAAAGGTCGACTCACCGTTTCTTCCGGCCATTGATGCCTATCTGGTGCAAGCAAAAAACCAAAGCAACTCCCGCTACTACGAAAGCCTCAAAAAATGGCTGCAAAAAGAACAGAGCGAACCCATGGTGCCGGACTGGTTGTGGCCGGCCGTCGGTATTATTGCCACGATTTTGTTACTCAGCTGGCTATATGGTTATCTGCTGCAAAATCAGGTCCGATCCCGCACCCGCGAGCTGGAGGAGGCGGAAGCCCGTTTTCGGCAGCTGGCCGAAGCGGTCGATGCGGTGTTCTGGATGACCACGCCGGACTGGGAGCGGTTTCTGTATATCAGTCCGGGCTATAAAAAGATCTGGGGCGACGACCCTGAGATCCTGTACAACAACCCTCGTGCCTGGTTCGAGCGCATTCATCCAGAGGATCAGGGCTGGCTGCGTGAGATCATGCAGGATAAGCATAATCTGCTCGAGTCGGAATATACCTTTCCGGAATATCGCCTGATCGACAAGTGGGGGAACCTGCGCTGGGTATCTGCCCGAATTTACCCGGTTTTTGATCAACAGGGACGTTTGATCCGGATTGCCGGCATTGCCCAGGATGTAACAGACCAGCGCCAGACTTATCTGAAACTGCAGGAAAGTGAAAAGCGTTTCAGAACCAGTATTGATCATGCCCCCGAAGCGATAACAATCCTGGATGTCGATAGCGGGAAGTTCGTCGATGTTAATAAAAATGGTGAACGATTGTTCGCGTTAAAGCGTGAACAACTGTTGCAAGCGAGCCCCGCTGAACTCAGTCCACCCTGCCAGCCTGATGGGCAGCCTTCGGACAGGCTGGCCCGTCAGTATATTTCCCGGGCACTGGCGGGTGAGACACCGGCATTTGAATGGATACACAGAGACTCGCGGGGCAATCTGGTCGATTGTGAAGTCCGCCTGGTTCGGTTGCCTACAGAAGACCGGAAACTGGTCCGGGGCAGTATCACCGATGTCACCGAGCGTAAGAAAATGCAGTCCCGGTTGCAGGAAAGTCGGGAAAGATTACAGACCGTGGTAAACAGTGCCCCGGTGGTGTTGTTTGCGATGGATGCCCGGGGGCGCTTTACCTTATCTGAAGGGCAAGCGCTCAGTGTGCTGGGGCTAAAAGGCGGTGAAGTGGTTGGCCAGTCGGTGTTTGACCTGTACCGCGATAACCCCGAGATAATCGAAGATATTCAGCGTGTCCTCAGTGGTGAAGCCTTTCAGGTCGAGCGGCGAATTGATGATATCTACTTCGAAATCCATCACTCGCCAACTTATGATGAGCAGGGCCAGCTGAGTGGTTGTATTGGCGTCGCTGTCAATATTACCGAACAAATCAAGGCGCGCCAGCAGCTGGAAAATCAGCAGCAAAAACTTGAGCTGGCCCTGGAGACCGGACAGGTCGGGATATGGGACTGGGATATGCGTGCCGGCACGGTCGAATGGTCATCCAGCCTCGAGCATATGTACGGGCTTGAGACAGGGACCTTCAAAGGCCATTTCGAGGACTTCGCCAGGCAGGTCTATCCGGGCGATCTCGACAAAATTACCGCCGCTGTTGATACCGCGGTCAAAAACCGTAAACCCTTCAAAATAGAAAACCGCATTGTACGGGCGGATGGCGAAGTGCGCTGGGTCTACAGCCAGGCCCGGCTGCGCTATGACGAACAAAACAACGTCATTGGCATGCTCGGAATCAGTACTGACCTGACCGAAGTTAAAAAAGCGGAGGAGGCGTTACGTTCCAGCGAGGCCCAGCTGGCCGAGGCGCAGCGTATTGCCCATCTGGGAAGCTGGCAGCTGGATATGGAAACGCTCAAGGCCGTCTGGTCTGACGAAGAGTTCAGGTTACTGGGTTATCGTGTCGGCGAAGTCGAGCCCTCGCTCGATAACTTCAGGGCACGCGTGCATCCTGAGGATGCCGAAACAGTCGAGGAGGCCATGCAGCGGGCAGCAGGCACGACGGATGGTATTTTTGAAATCGAGCATCGGGTCAGTCATCCGGATGGTGTCGTGTTACATGTGCTCGAGCAGGGGCGGGTCAGTTTTGATGAGCAGGGTGAGCCGGCAGAATTCATCGGTACCACGCTGGATATTACCGAACAAAAACAGACCGAGCAGGAATTGCTGCGTCATAAATTCCATCTGGAAGAACTGGTGGAGGAGCGTACCGGTGAATTACAGCGCATCAACCAGGAGCTGGAATCTTTCAGCTATTCTGTTTCACATGACCTGCGTGCCCCGCTCCGCGCGATCGACGGGTTCAGTCAGGCTTTATATGAGGATTATCAGCAGGTTCTCGATGAAACCGGCCTGGATTATCTGAACCGTATACAACGTGCGGCTGAAAACATGTCGCATCTGATCGACAGCCTGTTAAAACTCTCCCGCCTGACACGCAGTAAATTTCAGCGCGAGAAGGTCGACCTGAGCCAGCTGGCCCGGGATGTCAGCGAAGAGCAGAAGCAACTCTGGGAGGCTCCTTCGATCGAGGTGGTGATCAAGCCGGGACTGGTTGTCTATGGGGATTTACAGATGTTGCGTGTCATGCTGACAAACCTTGTTAACAACGCGTTCAAGTATTCGCAAGGCAATTCACAGCCGAGAATTGAAATCGGCAGTCGTGCCGGGGATAGCTCTCGAACCGTGTTTTATGTTGCCGACAACGGAGCGGGTTTCGATATGCGTTATGTGGACAAGTTGTTTGGCGCTTTCCAGCGCCTGCATGGCAATGATGAATTTGAAGGGCTGGGAATCGGGTTGGCAACGGTACAACGTATTATTCACCGTCATGGCGGGCGCATCTGGGCGGAAGGGAGTCCGGACAACGGAGCGGTATTTTATTTTGTACTGTGAGGATTGAGGCTGCCGGGTTTTTCGCTATAGTCAATTAGAGTGTTATCAATTATGGCGCAACAACCAAATCGCGGGAGATACAGTGAATCTGAGTTATGACGCGTGGAGCGGGACAATGACAGCCGGGCGTATTTTACTTGTCGAAGATAATCCCGATGATCAGGTGCTGGTGCTACGGGCGCTGAAGAAAAACCATATAGATTCAGAGGTGACTGTAGTCGATGACGGAGTGGAGGCACTGGAATATCTGTTTGGCGAAGGCAAATATCACGGCCGTTCCGACGATACGCTACCGACGGTGATGTTGCTGGACATCAAATTGCCGCGTCTTGACGGTCATGATGTGTTGCGTCAATTGCGCGCCGACAGCCGTACCCGTCATCTGCCCGTGGTGGTGATGACCTCCTCATCCGAAGAAGAGGATATCCGTAAAAGTTACGAGCTGGGAGCGAACAGTTATATCCGCAAGCCCGTCGACTCCGGTCAGCTCACCTCGACCGTAACGCAGCTGGGCAATTACTGGCTCAAACTCAACCAGAGTCCCTATGCCTGACTCCGCGGAGAAAAAGGTCACCCTGCGCCTGTTGCTGGTGGAGGACAATCCGGACGATGCCGAACTGGTATTGCGCGCCCTGCGCAAGGGGGGCTATCAGGTCGACTACACCCGGGTGGACAATGCCCCGGATTTAACCCGGCAATTGCGCGAAGCGGACTGGGAACTGGTGCTGTCCGATTATGCCATGCCGCATTTCAACGGGCTGGCGGCACTGAAACTCGTCAAGGAACATAACCCGGATATTCCCTTTATTGTCATCTCCGGCACCATCGGTGAGGAGGTGGCCGTCGAGGCGATGCGCAAGGGTGCGCAGGATTATCTGATGAAGGACAACCTGACCCGCCTGTTGCCGGCGATCCAGCGCGAACTGACTGATGCGGATGAACGGCGCGCGCGACGGGCCGCGGAACAGACCCTGCGCCACCAGGCCTATCACGATCTGCTGACCGGCCTGCCCAATCGCTGGCTGTTACGGGATCGCATCGAGCAGGCATTTGCCTATGCGCACCGGGAAAGCCATTCGCTGGCAGTGATGTTCCTCGATCTGGATCGTTTTAAAAATCTCAATGACACCATGGGCCACATTGCCGGCGATCACCTGCTGCGGGCCGTGGCCGAGCGGCTCAAAGCGGCAGTGACCCCGTGGGACACGATTGCCCGTCTCGGGGGCGATGACTTTGTGTTGCTATTGCCCGATGTGGGCAAGCCGGAGCACGCCAGCGACAAGGCGGATGCCTTGCTCAAACTGTTCCAGACCCCGTTTGTCCTGTCGGGCCAGAATGTCTATGTGGACGCCAGTATCGGGATCGCCATGTATCCGGAAAACGGTCGTGATGCGGACAATCTGCTGAAAAATGCCGAGGCCGCCATGTACTACGCCAAGGAGCAGGGACGGAATAATTTCCAGTTCTGTACCAGCGGGATCCAGGAAGCCACCGCCACGCGTTTTGTGATCGAAAACGAGCTGCGCGAGGCGATCAAGACATCGCAACTGGTGCTCTATTACCAGCCCCAGTTTTCCCTGCGCAGCGAGGCGGTGACCGGGCTCGAGGCGCTGGTACGCTGGCGCCATCCGCAGCGCGGGCTGGTGCCGCCGGACAAATTTATCCCTGTCGCCGAGGAGACCGGCCTGATTATTTCTCTCGGCGGGTGGGTCATTCAGCAGGCCCTGGCGGACCTGCGTCGCTGGCGCGGCATGGGGCTGGAGGTGGGGCGCCTGGCGATCAATCTCTCGGCCCGGCAGCTGTTCCATACCCAGACCCATGACATTCTGCAGCAGTGCCTGGAAGGCGATCCGGCCTCCGCCCACACCCTGGAGCTGGAGATCACCGAAAGCGGGATCATGCAGGATCCCGAGCAGGCCGTTCAAACTCTCAATGCTTTCAAGGGGTTAGGGGTCTCCGTGGCGATCGATGATTTCGGTACCGGCTACTCCTCGCTGGCCTATCTCAAGCGCTTTCCCATCGACCTGCTGAAAATCGACCGTTCCTTTGTCCGCGACATTACCGTGGATGACGATGACGCCGCCATTGTGCGGACCATCCTGGCCATGGCCCAGGCCCTTAACCTGCAGGTCATCGCCGAGGGGGTGGAAAGCGAGAAACAGCTCAAGCTGCTGGCTGCCCTGGGCTGCAGCGAAGGCCAGGGCTATTACTATGCCCGCCCCATGCCGGCCGAGGCGCTGGAGGCTTTTTTGCACGACAGGGTGCCTGCCATCCCGGGTTGAAATCAGCCGATTTCGACCGAAAATTGATTCCCTGACAGCGGTCTGTAATTTTTTTTACACATTTGGTCAAAAGGGTGTTGACCGGGGGGCAAAGCTACGTATAATGCGCGCCTCTTGAGACGGCAACTACGGCGGAAACGCCCGGCATATCAAGGATT
>JAXHTI010000013.1:0-27500 GCA_034190045.1 Pseudomonadota bacterium | reverse complement strand
AATTCATAGCTGTGCGAGGCGAACCCGGGGAACTGAAACATCTAAGTACCCGGAGGAAAAGAAATCAACAGAGATTCCCTTAGTAGCGGCGAGCGAACGGGGACCAGCCCTAAAGTGCTTATAGTTCTAGTGGAACAGTCTGGAAAGTCTGGCCATAGCGGGTGATAGCCCCGTACACGAAAGAACTATAGGTATTAAACGAGTAGGACGGGACACGTGTTATCTTGTCTGAATATGGGGGGCCCACCCTCCAAGGCTAAATACTCCCTACCGACCGATAGTGAACTAGTACCGTGAGGGAAAGGTTAAAAGAACCCCGGTGAGGGGAGTGAAATAGAACCTGAAACCGTATGCGTACAAGCAGTGGGAGCAGACTTGTTCTGTGACTGCGTACCTTTTGTATAATGGGTCAGCGACTTACTTCTCAGTGGCAAGGTTAACCGTTTAGGGGAGCCGTAGGGAAACCGAGTCTTAATAGGGCGAATCAGTCGCTGGGAGTAGACCCGAAACCGGGCGATCTATCCATGGCCAGGGTGAAGGAGAGGTAACACTCTCTGGAGGCCCGAACCCACTTATGTTGAAAAATGAGGGGATGAGCTGTGGATCGGAGTGAAAGGCTAATCAAGCCCGGAGATAGCTGGTTCTCCCCGAAAGCTATTTAGGTAGCGCCTCATGTCTCACTCCTGGGGGTAGAGCACTGTTTCGGCTAGGGGGCCATCCCGGCTTACCAACCCGATGCAAACTCCGAATACCAGGAAGTGCAATCATGGGAGACACACGGCGGGTGCTAACGTCCGTCGTGAAGAGGGAAACAACCCAGACCGCCAGCTAAGGTCCCAAAGTTATAGCTCAGTGGGAAACGATGTGGGAAGGCAGAGACAGCCAGGAGGTTGGCTTAGAAGCAGCCATCCTTTAAAGAAAGCGTAATAGCTCACTGGTCGAGTCGGCCTGCGCGGAAGATTTAACGGGGCTCAAGCTATACACCGAAGCTGCGGATGCAAGCTTGCTTGCATGGTAGGGGAGCGTTCTGTAAGCCTGCGAAGGTGTGCTGTAAGGCATGCTGGAGGTATCAGAAGTGCGAATGCTGACATGAGTAACGATAATGCGGGTGAAAAACCCGCACGCCGAAAACCCAAGGTTTCCTACGCAACGTTAATCGGCGTAGGGTGAGTCGGCCCCTAAGACGAGGCAGAAATGCGTAGTCGATGGGAAACAGGTTAATATTCCTGTACCGCTTGTAACTGCGATGGGGGGACGGAGAAGGCTAGGCCAGCCGGGTGTTGGATATCCCGGTTTAAGCAAGTAGGTAGACCCTTTAGGCAAATCCGGGGGTTATTACTGAGATGCGAGTACGAGCCCTCTTTTGGGCGAAGTGGTTGATGCCATACTTCCAGGAAAATCCTCTAAGCTTCAGGTTACACGCGACCGTACCCCAAACCGACACAGGTGGGTGAGGAGAGAATCCTAAGGCGCTTGAGAGAACTCGGGTGAAGGAACTAGGCAAAATAGCACCGTAACTTCGGGAGAAGGTGTGCCCCTGGTAGGTGAAGCGACTTGCTCGTGGAGCTGAAGGGGGTTGCAGTGACCAGGTGGCTGCGACTGTTTACTAAAAACATAGCACTCTGCTAACACGAAAGTGGACGTATAGGGTGTGACGCCTGCCCGGTGCCGGAAGGTTAATTGATGGGGTTAGTCCTCGGACGAAGCTCTTGATCGAAGCCCCGGTAAACGGCGGCCGTAACTATAACGGTCCTAAGGTAGCGAAATTCCTTGTCGGGTAAGTTCCGACCTGCACGAATGGCGTAACGATGGCCACGCTGTCTCCACCCGAGACTCAGTGAAATTGAATTCGCTGTTAAGATGCAGCGTACCCGCGGCTAGACGGAAAGACCCCGTGAACCTTTACTATAGCTTCACACTGAACTTTGAGCCTACTTGTGTAGGATAGCTGGGAGGCTTTGAAACTGCGACGCCAGTTGCAGTGGAGCCATCCTTGAAATACCAGCCTGGTATGTTTGAGGTTCTAACCCAGGCCCGTTATCCGGGTCGGGGACAGTGTGTGGTGGGTAGTTTGACTGGGGCGGTCTCCTCCCAAAAGGTAACGGAGGAGCACGAAGGTACCCTCAGCACGGTCGGACATCGTGCATTGAGTGCAAAGGCATAAGGGTGCTTGACTGCGAGACAGACATGTCGAGCAGGTACGAAAGTAGGTCTTAGTGATCCGGTGGCTCTTCGTGGTAGGGCCATCGCTCAACGGATAAAAGGTACTCCGGGGATAACAGGCTGATTCTCCCCAAGAGTTCACATCGACGGGAGAGTTTGGCACCTCGATGTCGGCTCATCACATCCTGGGGCTGTAGCCGGTCCCAAGGGTATGGCTGTTCGCCATTTAAAGTGGTACGCGAGCTGGGTTTAGAACGTCGTGAGACAGTTCGGTCCCTATCTGCCGTGGGCGTTTGAGACTTGAGAGGAGCTGCTCCTAGTACGAGAGGACCGGAGTGGACGTTCCTCTGGTGTTCCGGTTGTCACGCCAGTGGCACTGCCGGGTAGCTAAGAACGGACGGGATAACCGCTGAAAGCATCTAAGCGGGAAGCCCCCCTCAAGATGAGGTCTCACCAGTGACTTGATCACTCTAAAGGGCCGTTGAAGACTACAACGTTGATAGGCTGGGTGTGGAAGTGCGGTAACGTATGAAGCTAACCAGTACTAATTGCCCGTGAGGCTTGACCATATAACACCCAAATTTTTTGGGTAAGATAAGGTCACCAACAAGCACTACAATCAATAAAGCATTATCTTCTACCTAATCCAGAATTCAGATCGAGTGTCGTTGTATCACACTTGATCTAGCCAGTTTGCCTGGCGGCAATGGCGAGCGGGAACCACCTGATACCATCCCGAACTCAGAAGTGAAACTGCTCAGCGCCGATGATAGTGTGGGGTCTCCCCATGTGAAAGTAGGTCACCGCCAGGCTTTAATACCAAAGCCCCGTTCTCGAAAGAGGACGGGGCTTTTTTTATGCGTGATTGTCGCAGGCGAAGACTATCTGACAAATATCACGCAGGCCCTGTGCTTCTCTGCAGGAAGGCTTCTGCTTTCGCCGCCGGGTCAACGGCGAAATGCCTGGGGGGAGAGTTCTTTGGGGAGGGTTTGCAGGGTTTTGTCGGCAAAGCTGACCCCGATGCCGTCATAGTAGTTGTAAACCAGATCGGCGCCCTTACTCTTAAGTTGTTCGACTTCTTCGCTGAACAGCGCCGTGGCATTGATCTGTCCATCAAAACCCCGCTCGCGCAGTTGCTGAATCGCCATCAACTTGGCGGAGAGTTCCGGCATACAGAGCATGATGATGCGCACGCCCTGGAGCGAGAGTCCCGCCCACAAACCCGGGTCTTCGGCATCGGCATAGAGTACCCGCCGTCCTAGTCGGCGGTGATTTTCCACCTTGCCTGGATCCGAGTCGAGGCCCACTACCCGCAGATGGCTGTCACGGAGGGTGTCATAGACGCCGGTGCCGACTCGCCCCATGCCGACGACCAGAATATGGGCACTACCGACATTGATAGGTTCGTCATCCGGGTGGCGATGTCGACTTTCAAACCGTTTGAGGCCTTTGCCGACCAGTTGATACAGCTCGTGGGAATAACGGTTCAAAGGGGCCGTAATGGCAAAGGATACAGCGACGGTGACCGCCAGCAGGACCAGCCAGTCGGTACTGATCCAGCCCTGGGCTTCGGCGACACTGGCGACGATCAGGCCGAACTCACTGAAACTGGCCAGGCTCAGGCCGGCAAGAAAGGCACTGCGCGAGCGCAGACGGAACATTAGCAGGATAAAGAAAAACAGCAGCGCCTTGAGCGGCAACAGCAGATTGAGAAACAGCGCATATTCAAAAGTGAGTAGTGTCGGATGGCCTGACAGGCCGATTTGCAAAAAGAAGCCAACCAGTAATATTTCCTTCAGCCCCCACAGGGCATTGGACAGCTCGGTGGCTCGCTTGTGATCGGACAGAATGATACCCAGTAACAGGGCGCCAAGTTCCGAACTGAGCCCGAACTCCTCGAAGCTGCCGCCACCGACCACCAGTGCCAGTAGCAGTCCGTACAGAATGACCAGTTCGCCATGCCCGCAGATATCCAGCAACCAGTGAAGCAACGGGCGGAGCAAAAAGAAACCGAGTAACAGAAAAGACCAGGGGGAAGGCGTTACGCCGCCGGCCAGACTGAGTATGGCAACCGCGACCAGATCCTGCATGATCAGGATTCCGATCGCGACCCGGCCATGGAAAGCGCGTAATTCTTTCTTGCTTTCCAGGACCTTGGCGGCGACCACGGTACTGGAAAACGACAGGGCAATGGCGATTACCACGGCGGCTTCAAAGGGGAGATTGCCGAACTGGCTCAAAATGACCCAGAGCAGCACGATGGTCAGTCCCATGTGTAGCAGGGAACCGGCCAGAACTTCACTGCGGATCAGACTTTTCAGGCGTAATTTCAGTCCGACGCTGAACAGCAGCAACAACACCCCGGCATGGGCGACCGCCTCGATGAGCGTATTGGTTTCATGGCCGTTGGCACTGAGTAAAAAACCGGCGGCCAGATAACCGACCAGGGGCGGGAGACCAATCAGGCGCATTAACAGGCCGGCGCCAAAGGCGAAGCTCAGCCAGATGGTGGCAATCAGCATCGGCAGGATCCTTTCAGGCTGTCGATTTTTTGTGCAGGAGTGTCGTTCGTATTCAGTGCAGATTAATCGCTGGCGGGAAAGGAGTCCAGAGTCCGATGTTACCGGCAGTGAGGACAGCCAGGGGGAGATTGTTTGCAGTCGATAGCGGCTTTTCTATACTCTTGATTACACAGTCAACAGGAAAGGCGGCAAATGCCTTTTTATCCAACTATTTTGCTGGCCCTGGATCTTTCGGATGAAGCGGATCAGGTACTTGAGCGGGCCGGTGAGTTAATCGATCAGGCGACAGTTGAGCTGACCCTGTTGCATGTCGTGGAGCCGGTCGTGACCGAAAACAGTTACGATCTGATCACAACCCTGCCGGCCGATTTTGAAGAGAGCCTTTATCAACAGGCAGAGGTTTTTTTACAGCGCAAACGCGATGATTTTCATCTGAACAAGGCCCGCGTGCGGGTCGAGGCCGGTTCGGTGAAATCCGAAATATTGCGGGTCGCCGAGGAAATCAAGGCAGACCTGATTATGGTCGGCACGCACGGGCGTCACGGTGTAGGTCTGCTGCTGGGTTCTACGGCCAATGCCGTTTTGCACGGGACCCCCTGTGACGTCCTGGCGGTGCGTATTACACCGACCGAATCAGGTTGAGGTATATAACGTCTCTAGCCAGTCCAGTAGTGGCGTCGGATCAGCCAGTCCTTTGTAGTCACGATGGGATTCTTCCATCCCGGCGATGGCCTGATAGAGTAACTGCTGCTCGGCTACCGACAAGTCGCTCAGCGGAATGTGATAGGTTCGGATGGTAAATAAAACGGCATGGGTCTGTGGCAGTCCGTGCAACACCTGTCGTTCAACCCGCAGCCAGGCCGCTGGCCGGGCCGTATCGAAGGCCCGCCCCTGCCACTGTTGGTGATCGGTTCCCGGTGCAGGCTCTGGATGGTGATTGAGCCGCTCGTCAGTGGCGATTCCCCAGGCAAAACGAACGAAGGGGCCCTGTTGCAAGCAGGCCTGTAATAATTGCGCTGCCCGGGCATTGATGCGTGCCATGTCCGGCACCGGTTGATGGATCCCGGCAAAATCGCCACCGATCTTCTCGCGCGGATCCCAGTGGTTGGGCTGACACAGATGAATGGCACACAACCGGTCTTGCCCACCACGCAGATCGACCAGTGCCAGATCCTCCTGGATCTGTAAAGCCAGGGCATCGAGGCCGTTGCGATAGGCCGGGGTGTCGGCTTGATGGGCAGGGTGACAATCGAGATAGCTCCCCTCGTGGGTAAAGTGCAACGACTCGCCAGTGAGCCGGCAATCCAGCCGTTGCCCTTTCGACGTATCAACTCGCTGAAAACGGTCGGGATATTCGTGGCACAGGCGATCGATAAGAAACTGGTTGAGTAGGGGGGCCAGCGTGTCAGCCTCGGGCGTGACACAGAGGTATTTATCCAGATCTTCGCAGCGGGCCTGTTGTTTGACCCGGCGATAGTCGGCGAACTGTCGATCCAGCTGAAACAGGCGCCGGTCGGCCGCGCCATTACCAAAGTCATGCCCGAGCCTGTAAAATCCGGGCTTGATCACGTACTGTCCCGAGGACAGCGGAAAATAGTGGGCGACCGGTTCGTCTGGGGTGGCCATGAGGCAGTGTGAATCCGATTAATGCAGAATTTGCGTAATATCCTGTCCCTGCTGGCCGACGGCCGCTTTCATTCCGGTACGGCGCTGGCTTCCCGACTGGGAATCAGTCGCTCGGCAGTCTGGAAACAAATCCAGCGTCTGTCAGAACAATACAATATTCCGGTTCAGGCGGTACAGGGGCGCGGTTATCGCCTGCCCCGGCCGCTGGAATTACTGGATGCCGGGGCCGTTATTGCCGAACTTTCGCCTGCGGCGCGCGCCTCGTTGGGGCGCTTGCAGGTCGAATGGTCGCTGGCGTCGACCAATCAGTGGCTGATGGAAAGGGCGGATCTGCCCTGCGGTTCGGTAGTGGTGGCCGAGCACCAGAGCCGCGGGCGCGGGCGCCGGGGGCGGGACTGGGTATCGCCGTTTGCGGCCAATCTCACTTTTTCCCTGTCAGGCTGTTTTCAGGGGGCGCCCTCCAATCTGGCGGGCCTGAGCCTGGCGCTGGCGGTGAGCGTGGTGCGTGCTCTGGACGCGCTGGGTGTCGAGGGACTGGGGCTCAAGTGGCCGAATGATATTCAGTGGCAGGGCAAAAAGCTGTGTGGAATTTTGCTGGAGATGCAGGGTGAGGCGGGCGGGCCCTGCCGGGTGGTGTGCGGCATCGGCCTGAATGTCAGCATGCCGCAAGAGGTTGCGCAGGACATCGAGCAGCCCTGGACGGATCTGCAGCGCATCACGGGCCGGCGGCCCTCGCGTCAGCGGTTATTGATCGCCCTGCTGGATGAACTGTTACCCGCCCTGGTCCGCTATGAGCAGGAAGGCTTGCAGCCGTTTCTGCCGGACTGGCAACGCTGGGATGCCATCGCCGGCAAGTCTGTGCAATTGTTATTGCCGCAACGCACGATCCAGGGGTGGGCCATCGGCATCGATGGGCAGGGAAATCTGTTGATCGAGCATGCCGGTCGACAGGAAACCTATAGCAGCGGCGAGATTTCGCTGCGGCTGGATACGGAACAGGACCATGCAATTACTGATTGATTTCGGCAATACCCGGATCAAATGGGCGACATACCAGGGCGGGGCACTGCAGTTCGGGGCCGGGGCCGTCTACAGCGAAGCGCAACTGGAGAGCCTGTTCGAACGCTGGTGGGGGGAATGGTCTTCGCCCGGGGCGATCTGGTGCGCCAGTGTGGCGACCGCGGATTGTCAGCAGCGACTGGAACACTGGTGTCGCCAGCACTGGCAACAGCCGGTGACATTCCTGTGCGCCACCGCCCGCCAGCAGGGCGTCACCAATGCCTATGCCGAACCGGCGACACTGGGCAGTGATCGCTGGGCGGCACTGATCGGCGCCCATCATCTTGTCACGGGGAATGTTGCCGTGATCGATTGCGGCAGTGCAGTTACCGTTGATTTACTGGCAGCCGATGGCGTTCATCAGGGAGGCTATATCGTGCCCGGATTGTGGATGATGCAACAATGCCTGCAGGAGCGCACCGGTCGGATCGCCGAGCCCCCCCGCCTGCCCGAACAACTGACACCGGGCGATTCGAGCGCCAGCTGTATCAGCCATGGTGCCCTGCGCAGTGTGACGGCATTGCTGGATCGCCTCATGCGCGATCTGCCGGCTGCCGGTGAACCGCCTTTCGAGTGGTTGATCACCGGCGGTGATGCGCCGCATATACAGCCCTATCTGGAGCAGGCCTGCCGTGCCGTACCGGACCTGGTCCTTCAGGGACTGGCCTGCGTGGCGCAGGGCGAAGAATGAGCGCCGATTAATAAGGATAGTAATGATATGAAATGGCTGATCTATGTATTGATCCTGCTGAATCTCAGCCTGTTTGCCTGGCATTACCGGGCCGACAGTGGTAACCCGTCAGCGGGTGAGGCCTTACCGGCGGATGTGCAGCGCCTGGTGTTGCTACGCGAACAACGGGAGCCGGGTGAGGACGAGGAGCCGGTATGGTGTTATAGCCTGGGGTCGCTGAAAGAGACGGGCCAGGTCGAGGCATTGGCGCAGCGCCTGCAACAATGGGGGATCAGTGGCTGGCAGCGCAAGAGCCAGGAGGCTGGACGCAAGGGGTACTGGGTGATTTTGCCGCCGCGGCCGTCGCGCAGCGAGGCCCGCGCCGCGGTGGAACAACTCAAGGCTAAAAATATCGAGGATTATTTTCTGATCGCCACCGGCGATAAAGCCAACGGCGTCTCGCTGGGGGTTTTTTCCAGTTTCGAGGCGGCGCACCGGCGCATCAATCAACTGGCCGAACTGGGCTTCGACGCGATCTGGGAAGACGTGAAACTGCCGGTCGAGGAATACTGGTTCGACTGGCGGCGTGACAGCGGCGACCTCTCCGCCGAACAGCTGGCCCGGTTACGCCAGGATTACCCGGATCTGAAAAAAGTCGAGCGCGCCTGCCAGCCACCGAAGTAGAGTGCGCGGACAATTCAGTCCAAAACCCCGCCATTAAAACTGAAATTGCCTTTACCCGGACAATTTCTTAGAATGCGCGCCTGGTTCGGGTCGGCGCTTGCCGACCCGTCTTATGCTGGCGTAGCTCAGTTGGTAGAGCAGCTGACTTGTAATCAGCCGGTCGGGGGTTCGACTCCTCTCGCCAGCTCCAGATTTTCCAGGGGCCCGGACAAAAATCCGGGCCATTTTGTCGGCAGGGACTAAAAATCGGCCGCAGGTGGCGGAAATGCAAGGTATTTTCCCGCTTCCCGGTTGACACTGCCCTATTGCTCGACGAAAATACGCAGCTTCGTGCGCGCGGAGGGGTTCCCGAGTGGCCAAAGGGATCAGACTGTAAATCTGACGGCTCAGCCTTCGGAGGTTCGAATCCTCCCCCCTCCACCAATGTAGTGACTAGGTCCTGGGGATCAGGGGCTAGGAAATCAGAGAGTCGGGTTTTGGCACGGTAGTGCTAGAGCAGCGCACCGCGAATTTAGGCTTTCTAGGACCTAGAGACTAGCCCCTAGGATCTGAATTTGCGGGTGTAGTTCAATGGTAGAACTTCAGCCTTCCAAGCTGACTATGTGGGTTCGATTCCCATCACCCGCTCCAAATACAGTCTCTAGATACTAGGTTCTAGGGGCGAGGAAAACCGGAACGGTAACATTTATCGGTATCGGGGACGCGACGGGCGCAGTTATTTCCAGCAGCTAGCCCCTAGCACCTAGTAACTGTTATAGCCCATGTAGCTCAGGGGTAGAGCACACCCTTGGTAAGGGTGAGGCCGGCGGTTCAAATCCGCCCATGGGCTCCAGGTTGTATATATAAATAGTGGTAATGGGTTTTTGGTTAAATTCGCAACAGGGGAGGCCTGACGGTGTCCAAGGAAAAATTTGAACGTACGAAGCCGCATGTGAATGTCGGGACCATTGGTCACGTAGACCACGGCAAGACGACCTTGACGGCGGCGATCACCAAAGTGATGGGCGAGAAGTTCGGCGGCGAAAGCCGGGCGTACGACCAGATTGACAGCGCGCCGGAAGAAAAAGCGCGCGGCATCACCATTGCCACCGCGCACGTGGAATACGAGTCGGACAACCGTCACTACGCCCACGTGGACTGCCCCGGCCATGCGGACTACGTCAAGAACATGATCACCGGTGCGGCGCAGATGGACGGGGCCATTCTGGTTGTGTCCGCTGCCGACGGCCCGATGCCGCAGACCCGCGAACACATCCTGCTGAGCCGCCAGGTTGGCGTGCCGAGCATTGTCGTCTACCTGAACAAGGCCGACATGGTGGACGACGCCGAACTGCTGGAACTGGTTGAAATGGAAGTGCGCGAACTGCTCTCTTCTTATGATTTCCCCGGCGACGACGTCCCGGTTGTGACCGGTTCCGCGCTCAAGGCGCTGGAAGGCGACAGCTCCGAAATTGGCGTGCCCTCCATCGAGAAACTGGTCGCGGAAATGGACGGTTACATCCCGGCACCGGAACGGGCCATTGACGGCACCTTCCTGATGCCGATCGAAGACGTGTTCTCCATCTCCGGTCGCGGCACCGTGGTGACCGGGCGTATCGAACGCGGCATCGTGAACGTGGGCGACGACGTGGAAATCGTGGGCATGAAAGACACCACCAAGACCACCGTCACCGGCGTGGAAATGTTCCGCAAACTGCTGGACCAGGGTCAGGCGGGCGACAACGTGGGCGTTCTGCTGCGCGGCACCAAGCGTGACGACGTCGAGCGTGGCCAGGTCCTGGCCAAGCCGGGCTCCATCACCCCGCACACCAAATTCGAGTGCGAAGTGTATGTCCTGAGCAAAGACGAAGGCGGGCGTCATACCCCGTTCTTCAACGGCTATCGTCCGCAGTTCTACTTCCGGACCACCGACGTAACCGGTGCGTGTGACCTGCCCGAAGGGGTGGAGATGGTCATGCCGGGTGACAACGTGCAGATGACCGTGAGCCTGATCGCCCCGATTGCGATGGAAGAAGGCCTGCGCTTCGCGATTCGCGAAGGCGGTCGGACCGTCGGTGCCGGTGTGGTATCGAAGATTATTGAATAAAAGGGACAACAAAGGGCCGAGGGCCGAGTGACGAGGAAACCGCTGAGCGCACCCGATGTGCGCTCACGGTTTTGTTTACCTTGTCACTCGTCCCTCGTTACTCGTCCCGAAGTTTAGGCCAGTAGCTCAATTGGCAGAGCGGCGGTCTCCAAAACCGCAGGTTGGGGGTTCGATTCCCTCCTGGCCTGCCAAACACGCGGTAACTTGCCTGCGGGCGGTTTACCGAAGTTAACAGGACAACAATGGCAGACAAGATCAAGCTGACACTCGCCGTATTATTGGTAATTGCGGGCATTGCCGGTTTTTACCATTTTGCGGATGAAGCGCTGTTGTATCGCGTACTCGGCTTGTTGGCGGTCGTGGGTGTCGCCGTGGCAATGGCGGCGACCTCGCAACCGGGTATCAATGCCTGGAATTTTGGTCGCAGTGCGGTGCTGGAAGCACGCAAGTCTGTCTGGCCTTCACGGCGTGAGACCACGCAGACCACGTTGATGGTGATCGTCATGGTCGCCCTGATCGGGATCGTGCTGTGGTTGTTTGACATGTTTTTGCTGTGGGCGGTGAAACTCATCACCGGTCAGGGAGGCTGAGTAGATGGCATTACGCTGGTACGTCGTCCACGCCTATTCCGGCTTTGAAGCGCAGGTCAAGCGCTCGCTGGAAGAGCGTATCAAGCTCAAGGGCATGGAAGACAAGTTCGGAGAGATCCTGGTGCCGACCGAGGAAGTGATCGAAATGCGCGATGGTCAAAAGCGCAAAAGCGATCGCAAATTCTTCCCCGGCTATGTGCTGGTGCAGATGGAAATGGACGACGCCACCTGGCATCTGGTCAAGGATACACCGCGGGTGATGGGCTTTATCGGCGGCACCAGTGACAAGCCGGCGCCGATCAGCGAAAAGGAAGCCCAGTCGATCCTGGAACGGGTACAGGAAGGCGCCGAACGTCCGCGTCCCAAGGTGCTGTTCGAGGCGGGCGAAGTGGTCCGGATCAACGACGGACCGTTCAACGATTTCAACGGGGTCGTTGAAGAAGTGGATTATGAAAAGAACCGTCTGCGTGTGGAAGTGTCCATTTTTGGCCGTTCCACACCAGTCGATCTGGACTTCAGTCAGGTGGAAAAGAGCTAGGGCTCTTTTCCTCCTGACTGAAGTCAGGCGCTAGGTGCTAGGTACTAGGGGCTAGGAATAAAGAGTGCGGCGCAGCCGCACACTGATTTTTCTAGCAACTAGCCCCTAGTACCTGGAAACTGAAAATCGGGGAGCCCGAGTACCGCAAGGGAAACGGCGTTTGGACCCAAAGTGAGGTAAAACATGGCCAAGAAAGTCGAAGCATATATCAAGCTGCAGGTGCCGGCCCAGGAAGCCAATCCGTCGCCGCCGGTTGGTCCCGCGCTGGGTCAGCATGGTGTCAACATCATGGAATTCTGCAAGGCGTTCAACGCCCAGACCCAGGAAACCGAAAAAGGTCTGCCGATCCCGGTGGTCATCACCGTGTATAACGATCGCAGCTTCACCTTCATCATGAAGACGCCGCCGGCGTCGATCCTGCTGAAAAAGGCGGTCGGTATTCAAAGTGGTTCCGGCGAGCCCAATCGTACCAAAGTCGGTACGGTAACCCGCGAGCAGCTCGAAGAGATCGCCCGCAGCAAAGATCCCGATCTGACCGCTGCTGATATGGACGCCGCGGTGCGCACCATTGCCGGTAGCGCGCGCAGCATGGGCATCGATGTGGAGGGTGTGTAAATGGCCAAGTTAAGCAAACGTCAAAAAGCGATTCGTGAAAAGGTTGATTCCACCAAAACCTATACGATCGACGAAGCCTTCGGCCTGTTGAAAGACCTGCCGCGCGCCAAATTTGTCGAGTCCGTCGAGGTTGCCATTAACCTCGGCGTGGACCCGCGTAAATCCGACCAGGTCGTCCGTGGCGCCACCGTATTGCCGCACGGTACCGGCAAGACCGTCCGGGTTGCCGTCTTCGCCCAGGGCGATAACGCCGACAAGGCGAAAGCCGCCGGTGCCGACATCGTCGGCTTCGAGGACCTGGCCGAAGAAGTCAAACAGGGCAACATGGATTTCGACGTGGTGATCGCCACCCCGGACGCCATGCGTGTCGTCGGCCAGCTGGGCCAGATCCTGGGCCCGCGCGGCCTGATGCCGAACCCGAAAGTCGGCACCGTGACACCTGATGTGGAAGGCGCGGTTAAAAATGCCAAGGCCGGTCAGGTCCGTTACCGGACTGACAAGGGCGGCATTATCCACTGCGCCATCGGCAACGTGGATTTTGATAGCAACAATTTGAAGGAAAACCTGGAAGCCTTGCTGGCGGATTTGAAAAAGGCCAAGCCTTCTTCCGCCAAGGGACAGTACCTGAAAAAGGTCTCTGTCTCCACGACCATGGGCCCCGGGCTTTCCGTCGATCAGGCGTCGCTGGCGATCTGATCGTAAACCGGCTTTGTGGCCGTTGTGGTTGGGGACAGAATTCAATTCTGTCCCCCGCACAACGTCCATCAAAGACCGTGGGTGTGGCAATCGCTGTAACGTTGCCGCTTAATGGAGTTCGCTCCGGCCTACGCAGATGGTGTGCCCGAACAGATTTATTTCTGCCTTGGGTCACTAAAGGTGGAACGTTGTTTTAACAATGTTCCTTGTTCGTCCAACGACAGGCGTGATGTCTGGCCTGTCAGAAACGGAGGTATGTTCGCGTGGCTCTCAGTCTGAAAGAAAAGAAAGCCATAGTGGCCGAAGTCGCTGAAGTCGCTGCGAATGCGCATTCCGCTGTTGTTGCGGAATATATTGGACTGGCGTCTAACGACATGAACAACCTGCGCGCTCAGGCGCGTACCGGTGGTGTTTATCTGCGTGTCGTTAAAAATACGCTGGCCAAGCGTGCATTGGAAGGGACGGACTTTGCCTGCATGAACGAAACGCTCGTCGGCCCGATGATCCTGGCATTTTCCCAGGAAGACCCGGGTGCAGCGGCGCGTGTTTTGAAAGAGTTCGCCAAAGGTAATGACAAACTGGTCGTCAAGGGCCTTTCCGTTAGCGGTCAACTGTTGCCCGCCTCGGATCTGGACCGGCTGGCCAACCTGCCCACCAAGGATCAGGCTATCAGCTTGCTGATGTCTGTTATGCAGGCTCCGGTTACCAAACTGGCGCGTACCCTTAACGAAGTGCCTGGCAAAATGGTCCGTACCGTCGCGGCTGTTCGTGACGCAAAACAGGCCTCTTGATAATTTTAGTGATTAGGAGAAGGTAAAATGGCAGTTTCTAAAGATGAAATCCTGGAAACGATTTCCAATATGACCGTTATGGAAGTCGTCGATCTGATCGAAGCAATGGAAGAGAAGTTCGGCGTTTCCGCTGCAGCCGCTGTTGCTGCTGCCCCGGCTGCTGCTGGTGGTGGTGAAGCCGCTGCTGCTGAAGAGAAAGACGAATTCGACGTCGTTATGACCAGCTTCGGTGATAACAAGGTTGCCGTTATCAAGGCAGTCCGTGGTATTACCGGCCTGGGTCTGAAAGAAGCCAAGGAAATGGTGGAAGGCGCGCCTGCCACTGTGAAGGAAGCGGCTTCCAAGGACGACGCCGAAGAAATGAAGAAGACGCTTGAAGAAGCCGGCGCACAGGTCGAGCTGAAATAAAAGCGGCTTGCTTCATGAAAAGATTGCGGGCCAGGGGCCCGCAGTCACAAAATGGTATAACCATTCCCGCAGCGGGCTGGTGGCCAACAGGCCACTGGCCTGCTGTGTATTCGTTGTTTAACGGCCAGAATATCGTTAACAACGGATCGCCGGGAATGCCAGTTTCGCGACTAACTGCTACGAGCAAGGTGACCAATGGCATACTCCTTCACTGATAAGAAACGGATTCGTAAAAACTTTGGTCGTCGTCCTACTATCCTGGAAGTCCCCTATCTTCTGGCCATGCAGACCGATTCCTATAAGGAATTTCTGCAGGCTGAAAAAGCCGAAGATCAGCGCGACGACAAGGGATTGCATGCGGCGTTCAAATCGGTTTTCCCGATTGTCAGCTATTCTGGCAATGCGGCACTGGAGTATGTCAGCTACCGGCTGGGAACCCCGGCTTTTGATGTGAAAGAGTGTCAGATGCGTGGTGTGACCTACGCGGCGCCGCTGCGGGTCAAGGTGCGCCTGATCATCTATGACAAGGAAGCCAAGAATCCCACGGTCAAGGATATCCGCGAGCAGGAAGTCTACATGGGCGAAATTCCGCTCATGACCGAGACCGGAACCTTTGTTATTAATGGTACAGAACGGGTTATCGTTTCCCAGTTGCACCGTTCGCCTGGCGTGTTCTTCGATCACGACAAGGGCAAGACCCATTCATCCGGCAAGCTGCTGTTCAACGCCCGGGTGATTCCGTACCGCGGTTCCTGGCTCGACTTTGAATTCGATCCCAAGGATTGTCTGTTTACCCGTATTGACCGTCGCCGCAAACTGCCGGTGACCGTGCTGTTGCGCGCCCTGGGTTACAGCACCGAAGAAATGCTGGATATGTTCTTCGAGAAGAACACCTATCGCATTACCAAAGAAGGCGGCTTCGAGCTGGACCTGGTCCCCGACCGTCTGCGCGGTGAAACAGCGACCTTCGACATCAAGATCAAGAACAAGGTACTGGTCGAGGAAGGCCGTCGTATTACCCCGCGCCACATCCGTGAGATGGAAAAGGCGGGTCTCAAGAAGCTCGATGTCCCCGAAGAGTACATGCACGACAAGGTGCTCGCGCATGACGTGATTAACAAGGACACCGGCGAGATCGTGGCCAAGGCCAATGACACGCTGATCCCCGAGCGTCTGGACCAGTTGCGCGAGGCTAATATTACCGAATTCCAGACCATCTTTACCAACGATCTGGATCACGGCCCGTACATCTCCAAGACCCTGGAAATCGATACCACCACTACCCAGCTTGAAGCGCAGGTGGAAATCTATCGCATGATGCGTCCGGGCGAGCCGCCGACCAAGGAAGCGGCCGAGAACCTGTTCAACAACCTGTTCTTCAGCGAGGATCGTTACGATCTCTCTGCGGTCGGACGCATGAAATTCAACCGCCGTATCGGCCGCAAGGAAGTTACCGGCGAAGGTACCCTGTCCAAGGAAGATATCCTGGCCGTCATCCAGACCCTGATCAGCATTCGTGACGGCAAGGGGAACGTCGACGATATCGATCACCTGGGTAACCGCCGTATTCGTTCCGTGGGTGAAATGGCCGAGAACCAGTTCCGTGTCGGTCTGGTGCGCGTCGAGCGCGCGGTCAAGGAACGCCTCTCCCTGGCCGAGTCGGAAAACCTGATGCCGCAGGAGATGATCAACGCCAAGCCGGTCTCCGCAGCGATCAAGGAATTCTTCGGTTCCTCCCAGCTGTCCCAGTTCATGGATCAGAACAACCCGCTGTCGGAAGTGACCCACAAGCGGCGTATCTCCGCGCTGGGCCCGGGCGGTCTGACCCGCGAGCGTGCCGGCTTCGAGGTACGCGACGTGCATCCGACCCATTACGGCCGTGTCTGCCCGATCGAAACCCCGGAAGGGCCGAATATCGGTCTGATCAACTCACTGGCCGTCTATGCCCGTACCAACCAGTACGGTTTTCTGGAAACCCCGTATCGCCGGGTCAAGAACGGCAAGGTCACCGACGAGATCGACTTCTTGTCGGCCATCGATGAAGGCGAATACGTGATTGCCCAGGCCAATGCCGGCGTGGACGCCAAGGGGAGCCTGAGCGATGACCTGGTTTCCTGCCGGCATCTGAATGAATTTGCCATGTCGACCCCGGACAAGGTCGACTACATGGATATCTCGCCCAAGCAGATCGTTTCCGTGGCAGCGGCGCTGGTACCGTTCCTCGAACATGACGACGCCAACCGCGCCCTGATGGGTGCGAACATGCAGCGTCAGGCCGTGCCGACCCTGCGTGCTGAAAAACCGCTGGTGGGAACCGGCATCGAGCGCACCGTGGCGGTCGATTCAGGCGTGGCCGTGGTCGCCCGGCGCGGCGGGATTGTCGATTCCGTGGACGCCGCTCGTGTCGTGGTCCGGGTCAATGACGAGGAAACCGTGGCCGGCGAATCCGGCGTGGATATCTACAACCTGACCAAGTACACCCGTTCCAACCAGAACACCTGTATCAACCAGCGGCCGCTGGTTAACGTCGGCGATGAAATCGCCTGCGGTGACGTGCTGGCCGACGGTCCCTCGACCGATCTGGGCGAGCTGGCGCTGGGCCAGAACATGCTGGTCGCGTTCATGCCCTGGAACGGTTACAACTTCGAGGACTCGATCCTGATCTCCGAACGGGTGGTGCAGGAAGATCGCTATACCACCATTCATATCGAAGAGCTGACCTGTGTCGCACGTGACACCAAGCTTGGTTCCGAAGAGATCACCGGCGATATCCCCAACGTCGGTGAATCCGCCCTGGCCAAGCTGGACGAGGCCGGCATCGTGTACATCGGTGCCGAGGTCAAACCCGGCGATATCCTGGTTGGCAAGGTGACGCCCAAGGGCGAAACCCAGCTGACCCCGGAAGAAAAACTGCTGCGTGCCATCTTCGGTGAAAAAGCGTCTGACGTGAAGGACACCTCGCTGCGTGTTCCTTCCGGAATCGTTGGCACCGTCATCGACGTGCAGGTCTTTACCCGCGATGGCCTGGAGAAAGACTCCCGCGCCATCGCCATCGAGGACTCCGAGCTGGAACGCATCCGCAAGGACTTCAACGATCAGCGCCGCATCATGGAAGACGATGCCTATAGCCGTGTCGAGAACATGCTGATCGGCAAGGTGGCCGATGGCGGACCGAACAAGCTCAAGAGCGGCAGCAAGCTGACCAAGGCCTACCTGGAAGAAGTGCCGCGTGAGAAGTGGTTCGAAATCCGTCTGCGCAACGACGACGCCAATGCCCAGCTGGAAGCGATTGCCGCGCAGATCAAACAGCTGCGCAAGGACTTCGATGAAAAATTCGAAGAGAAAAAACGCAAGCTGACCACCGGCGACGATCTGGCGCCGGGCGTGCTGAAGATGGTCAAGGTGCATCTGGCGGTCAAACGTCGCATGCAGCCGGGTGACAAGGTCGCCGGCCGTCACGGTAACAAGGGTGTTATCTCCATGATTCGTCCGGTCGAGGATATGCCTTTCAGTGCCGACGGTACGCCGGTCGATGTGGTCCTCAGCCCGCTGGGTGTTCCCTCGCGCATGAACGTCGGGCAGGTACTGGAAACCCATCTGGGCTGGGCCGCCAAGGGCCTGGGCAAGAAACTGGGTAACATGCTGCAGGCTCAGAGCAAGGTCGCCGAGATTCGCAAGCTGCTGGAAGACATCTATAACAAGAGTGAAGGTCAAAAAGAGGATCTCAAATCGCTCAGCGATGAAGAGGTGCTGCGTCTGGCCGGCAATCTGAAGTCCGGCGTACCGATGGCGACACCGGTCTTCGACGGTGTCAACGAGGCGGAAATCAAGCGCCTGCTGCGCCTGGCGGATCTGCCCGAAAGCGGCCAGGCCGAACTGTATGATGGCCGTACCGGTGAGAAATTCGATCGCCCCGTGACGGTCGGTTACATGTACATCCTGAAGCTGAACCACCTGGTCGACGACAAGATGCACGCCCGTTCGACCGGTCCGTACAGTCTGGTGACCCAGCAGCCGCTGGGCGGCAAGGCCCAGTTCGGTGGTCAGCGATTCGGTGAGATGGAGGTCTGGGCGCTGGAAGCCTATGGCGCGGCCTATACCCTGCAGGAAATGCTCACCGTCAAGTCCGACGACGTCAACGGCCGGACCAAGATGTACAAGAACATCGTCGACGGCGATCACCGTATGGAACCGGGCATGCCGGAATCCTTCAACGTACTGCTGAAGGAAATCCGTTCACTCGGTATCGACATCGAACTGGAACAACAGGACTGATAGACAGTGACTGGGTCCTAGGGGCTAGTGACTAGGAAAGAAAAGACCCGGGATTTAATTTCCCATCCTAGTTACTAGCAGCTAGTAACTAGCACCTATTTTAGGAGTGGCAACGTGAAAGACCTACTCAAGATTCTGAAACAGCAGGGCCAGACCGAAGACTTCGATGCGATCCGCATCGGGTTGGCGTCGCCGCAGAAAATCCGTTCCTGGTCCTATGGTGAGGTCAAAAAGCCGGAGACCATCAACTACCGGACCTTCAAGCCGGAGCGTGATGGCCTGTTCTGTGCCAAGATTTTCGGGCCGATCAAGGACTACGAATGCCTGTGCGGTAAGTACAAGCGTCTCAAACATCGTGGTGTCATTTGTGAAAAATGCGGCATCGAAGTCACCCTGGCCAAGGTTCGCCGTGAGCGCATGGGCCATATCGAGCTGGCCTCGCCGGTCGCGCACATCTGGTTCCTGAAGTCCCTGCCTTCACGCATGGGCCTGCTGCTGGATATGACCCTGCGTGATATTGAACGCGTGCTCTATTTCGAGGCTTTTGTCGTGGTCGAGCCGGGCATGACCACCCTGGAACGTGGCCAGCTGCTGACCGACGAAGCCTACCTGGAAGCCATTGAAGAGTTTGGTGATGAATTCGATGCCCGCATGGGCGCCGAAGCGGTCCAGTCATTGCTGGGCAATATCAATCTGGAGCAGGAAGCCGACAAGGTGCGCGAAGACATGGGCGCCACCAAGTCCGAAACCAAGCTCAAGAAACTCGGCAAGCGCCTGAAGCTCATCGAAGCCTTTATCGATTCCGGTAACAAGCCGGAGTGGATGGTCATGACCGTGCTGCCGGTGCTGCCGCCGGAACTGCGTCCGCTGGTGCCGCTGGAAGGCGGCCGCTTCGCCACCTCCGATCTGAACGATCTGTATCGCCGGGTCATTAATCGTAACAATCGTCTGAAACGCCTGCTGGATCTCAATGCGCCGGACATCATCGTGCGCAACGAAAAACGCATGCTGCAGGAATCGGTCGATGCGCTGCTGGACAACGGCCGTCGCGGCCGGGCCATCACCGGCTCCAACAAGCGTCCGCTCAAGTCCCTGGCCGATATGATCAAGGGCAAGCAGGGTCGCTTCCGTCAGAACCTGCTGGGCAAACGCGTCGACTACTCCGGCCGTTCGGTTATCGTGGTCGGTCCGGCGCTGCGTCTGCACCAGTGTGGTTTGCCCAAGAAGATGGCGCTGGAGCTGTTCAAACCGTTTATTTTCTCGAAGCTGGAACGTCGCGGCCTGGCCACCACCATCAAGGCGGCAAAGAAAATGGTCGAGCGCGAGGGCCCGGAAGTTTGGGATATCCTCGAAGAGGTCATCCGCGAACACCCGGTGATGCTTAACCGTGCGCCGACCCTGCATCGACTGGGCATTCAGGCCTTTGAGCCGGTCCTGATCGAAGGCAAGGCCATCCAGCTGCATCCGCTGGTCTGTACCGCTTTCAACGCCGACTTCGACGGTGACCAGATGGCCGTGCACGTGCCGCTGTCGCTGGAAGCCCAGCTCGAAGCGCGCGCGCTGATGATGTCGTCCAATAACATCCTGTCGCCGGCCAACGGCGAGCCGATCATCGTACCTTCCCAGGACGTGGTGCTGGGGCTGTACTGGATGACCCGTGAGCGGGTCAACGGCAAGGGCGAGGGCATGGTCTTCTCCGACGTGAAGGAAGTGGATCGCGCCTATCACAACGGTGTGGTCGATCTGCAGGCCCGGGTCAAGGTGCGCATCCGTGAGCTCGGCTACGACGACGACGGCAATACCACTGAAAAGAAGTCCATTCAGGAAACGACCGTGGGCCGTGCCCTGCTGTATGAAATCGCGCCGCAGGGAATGGAATTCAGCCTGTTCAACAAGGAGATGAAAAAGAAAGCCATCTCCGGGTTGATCGACGCCTGCTATCGCAAGCTGGGGCTGAAGGCGACCGTCGTGTTTGCTGACCAGATCATGTATACCGGTTTTGCCTATTCCACCCGGGCCGGGATTTCCTTCGGTGCTGATGACATGGAGATCCCCGAAGAGAAGGCGCAAATCCTGGGTGCCGCCGAAGAAGAGGTCAAGGAGATCGAGGGTCAGTACACCTCCGGTCTGGTGACCAACGGCGAGCGTTATAACAAGGTGGTGGATATCTGGTCACATACCAATGATCAGATCGCCAAGGCGATGATGGACAAACTGGGTGTCGATGAGGTCACCGACAAGGATGGCAACGTGGTTCGTCAGCCGTCGTTCAACTCGATCTTTATGATGGCCGATTCCGGCGCGCGTGGTAGCGCGGCGCAGATTCGTCAGCTGGCCGGTATGCGTGGCCTGATGGCCAAGCCGGACGGCTCCATCATCGAAACGCCGATTACGGCCAACTTCCGCGAAGGCCTGTCGGTCCTGCAGTACTTTATTTCGACCCATGGTGCCCGTAAGGGTCTGGCCGATACGGCACTGAAGACTGCGAACTCCGGTTATCTGACCCGGCGTCTGGTGGATGTTTCGCAGGATCTGGTCGTGGCCGGTGATGATTGCGGCACCGGCAACGGCATGCTGATCTCCTCGCTGATCGAAGGCGGCGACGTGGTCGAGCCTTTGCCCGAGCGGGTACTGGGCCGGGTAACGGCGGAAGATGTGAAAGATGCCAATGGCACTGTCATTATTCCCAACGGCACCCTGCTGGATGAACAGGGTGTGGCCACCCTGGAGACGATGGGTATCGACCATATCCTGGTCCGTTCGCCGATTACCTGTGACAACCTCCACGGCGTCTGTGCCGTCTGCTACGGCCGCGACCTGGCCCGCGGGCACCTGGTCAACCAGGGCGAGTCGGTGGGTGTTATCGCCGCTCAGTCCATCGGTGAGCCGGGTACCCAGCTGACCATGCGGACCTTCCATATCGGGGGGGCGGCCAGTCGTTCGGCGGCCATCAGCAATATCGAAATCAAGACCAAGGGCACGGTCCGTCTGCACAATATCAAGACGATCCAGCACGCCAGTGGTAACCAGGTGGCGGTTTCCCGCTCCGGGGAAATCACCGTGCTGGATGAGAACAAGCGCGAGCGTGAGCGTTACAAGGTGCCTTACGGTGCGGTGATCTCCGTCACTGACGGGGCGGCGGTCGAAGCCGGCCAGATCGTGGCCAACTGGGATCCGCATACTCACCCGATCGTGACCGAGGTCGAGGGCCGGGTGAAATTCATGGATATCATCGAAGGTGTGACTGTGCAGGCCGAAGTGGACGAGGTCACCGGTCTGTCCCGCCTGGTGGTCATGGATCCCAAGCAGCGCGGCAGCCAGGCCAAGGATCTGCGGCCGATGGTCAAGCTGATCGACGAATCCGGCAACGACATGAATATCGCCGGTACCGATCTGCCCGCGCATTACTACCTGCCCTCAGGGGCAATCATCGCGCTCAAGGACGCTGATGCCGTCAGTGTGGGCGATGCGATTGCGCGGATTCCGCAGGAATCCTCCAAGACCCGCGATATCACCGGTGGTCTGCCGCGTGTGGCCGATCTGTTCGAAGCGCGCAAGCCGAAAGAGTCCTCCATCCTGGCGGAAATCTCCGGCACGGTCAGCTTCGGCAAGGAAACCAAGGGCAAACAGCGTCTGGTTATTACCCCCAATGAGGGTGATGCCTATGAGGAGCTGATTCCCAAGTGGCGCCACGTCACGGTGTTCGAAGGTGAGCACGTGGAGAAGGGAGAGGTCATCGCCGAGGGCGAACCCAATCCGCACGACATCCTGCGTCTGCTGGGGGTCGAGGAGCTGGCTCGCTACATCGTCAACGAGGTGCAGGACGTTTATCGCCTGCAGGGTGTGAAGATCAACGACAAGCACATCGAGGTCATCGTGCGCCAGATGCTGCGCAAGGTGGACATCACCTCGCCGGGCGATACCGGCTTCCTCAAGGGCGAGCAGGTGGAAAAATCCCGTCTGCTGGAAGAGAACGAGCGGATGCTGGCCGGCGAAAAACAGCCGGCCCTGTACGAGCCGGTTCTGCTGGGCATTACCAAGGCCTCGCTGGCGACCGAGTCGTTCATTTCCGCGGCCTCCTTCCAGGAGACCACCCGCGTGCTGACCGAAGCGGCCGTCACCGGCAAGATCGACGATCTGCGGGGACTGAAGGAGAACGTCATCGTCGGCCGGCTGATTCCGGCCGGTACCGGCATGGCCTTCCATCAGGAACGCCGGCGTCAGCGCAAGCAGGCCGAATCGGCCGAAGCGGCCCTGGCCGCGGCGGCGGCCGAGGTCGAGCAGGCTTCCGGCGATGCCGAATCGGCCGATTCGCAGAGCTGATTCGGGCCTGATCGGGTGATAACCGCATAGATAGCCGGGTTTATGGCCCGGCCGTCGCGGTTACCCCGAAACGGGCGGATACCGGGAACGATCCCCGGGCCGGGGGCGAAAAACCCCAAAAATTCGCGATTGGGGCGGGGATCCTGTTGACAGGAACCCCGCATCCCCATAAAATCTCGCGCCTCACGACAGGTCGGTACGCCGGCCTGTCGTTTATTTTCTGGACCAAGAAAGACAAAGACTTATGGCAACCATTAACCAGTTAGTACGTAAGCCGCGCAAACGCCGGCCCCAGAAGAGCAACGTCCCGGCACTGGAAGCGTGCCCGCAACGTCGCGGGGTCTGTACGCGCGTTTACACCACCACGCCGAAAAAACCGAACTCGGCGTTGCGTAAAGTGGCGCGTGTGCGCCTGACCAACGGCTACGAAGTCGCCAGCTACATCGGCGGCGAGGGCCACAACCTGCAGGAACACTCGGTCGTGCTGATTCGCGGCGGCCGTGTTAAGGACCTGCCGGGTGTGCGCTATCACACAGTACGCGGTTCGCTGGATACCGCCGGCGTCAACGATCGCAGACAGGGTCGTTCGAAGTACGGTGCCAAGCGGCCCAAATCATAAGTTTAATAAACAGCCTGACAGGCTGATTCACTGACAACGCGGAACAGACGATGGCAAGAAGGCGACAAGCAGAAAAACGGGCAATTCTTCCGGATCCGAAATACAAATCCGAACTGATTGCCAAGTTTATCAACATGTTGATGCTCGACGGCAAGAAATCGGTTGCCGAGAAGGTCGTGTACGGCGCGCTCGAAACCGTTTCGAGTAAAACCCGCTCCGATGCGATCGAAGCGCTGGAAAAAGCGCTGGACAATGTTCGCCCGATGGTCGAGGTCAAATCCCGGCGTGTCGGTGGTGCGACCTACCAGGTGCCGGTCGAAGTGCGTCCGGCACGGCGTAATGCCCTGGCCATGCGCTGGCTGGTTGAGGCGGCGCGCAAGCGGAGTGAAAAAGGCATGGGTGCACGCCTGGCCGGCGAATTGCTCGAAGCCGGTGAAAGTCGCGGTTCGGCGGTCAAGAAACGCGAAGACACCCATCGGATGGCAGAGGCGAACAAGGCGTTTGCCCACTACCGTTGGTAATTTGATACCGAGTTAAAGAGAGTGGCCCGCAAAACATCAATCGAACGTTATCGCAATATCGGCATCATGGCGCATATTGATGCCGGCAAAACGACAACGACCGAGCGGATCCTCTTTTACACCGGTATTTCACACAAGATTGGCGAAGTTCATGACGGCGCAGCTGTCATGGACTGGATGGAGCAGGAACAGGAACGCGGCATTACGATTACGTCCGCCGCGACAACCTGCTTCTGGCAGGGCATGGACCAGCAGTATCCGCAGCACCGGATCAATATTATTGATACTCCGGGGCATGTGGACTTCACCATCGAGGTGGAGCGCTCGCTGCGAGTCCTGGACGGCGCCTGCGCCGTGTTCTGCGCCGTAGGCGGGGTCGAGCCCCAGTCCGAAACGGTCTGGCGCCAGGCGAACAAATACGCTGTGCCGCGTATGGCGTTCGTCAACAAGATGGACCGTGCCGGCGCAGACTTTTTGCGCGTCGTCGAGCAGATTAAGAAGCGTCTCGGCGCGAACGCCGTGCCGATTCAGTTGAATGTCGGTGCCGAGGATAACTTCCAGGGCATCGTCGACCTGATTCGGATGAAGGCGATTTACTGGAACGAGGCCGATTTCGGGGCCACGTACGAGCAGCGGGAGATTCCCGAAGAGCTCCAGGCCAAAGCGCAGGAGCTGCGCGAGCAGATGGTGGAAGCCGCTGCCGAGGCCAGCGAAGAATTGATGGAGTCTTATCTCGAAAACGGCGACCTGAGCGCCGACGAGATAAAACAGGGCCTGCGAGCCCGCACCCTGGCAAACGAAATTGTGCCGGTGTTGTGCGGCTCGGCCTTCAAGAACAAGGGCGTCCAGGCAATGCTGGATGCGGTGATCGACTACATGCCCTCACCGATTGAGGTTAAAGCAATCAAGGGCGTGCTGGACGATGGCAAGGAAACTGAAGCGCTGCGCAAGTCGGATGACGACGAACCGTTCGCGGCGCTGGCTTTCAAGATTGCCACCGACCCGTTTGTCGGCACTTTGACCTTTTTCCGGGTGTATTCCGGTGTCGTGAATACCGGCGATACGGTTTACAACCCGATCAAGGGCAAAAAAGAGCGAATTGGACGCCTGGTGCAGATGCACTCCAATTCGCGCGAAGAATTGAAAGAAGTTCGCGCTGGCGATATTGCCGCGGCCGTCGGACTCAAGGATGTCACCACGGGTGAAACCCTGTGTGACCCGAACCACGTAATTACGCTCGAGCGAATGGAGTTTCCCGAGCCGGTCATTTCGGTGGCGATCGAGCCGAAGACCAAGGCCGACCAGGAGAAGATGGGGATTGCCCTGTCGAAGCTGGCCCAGGAAGACCCCTCGTTCCGGGTACATACCGACGAGGAGTCCGGCCAGACGATTATTTCCGGCATGGGCGAGCTGCACCTGGACATTATCGTCGACCGCATGAAGCGCGAGTTCAAGGTCGATGCCAATGTCGGTGCGCCGCAGGTAGCCTACCGCGAGACCCTGCGCAAGAAGGTCGAGCAGGAAGGCAAGTTTGTGCGCCAGTCCGGCGGTCGCGGTCAGTTCGGTCACGTCTGGCTGCGGATCGAGCCGCAGGAACAGGGTGCCGGCTATGAGTTTGTGAACGAAATCGTCGGTGGTGTGATTCCCAAGGAATACATCCCGTCGGTGGACAAAGGGATTCAGGAACAGATGGACAACGGCGTTATCGCGGGTTTTCCGATGGTGGACGTCAAGGTCACTTTGTTCGACGGCTCTTACCATGATGTGGATTCGTCGGAAATGGCCTTCAAGATCGCCGGGTCCATGGGCTTCAAGGAAGGCGCCAGGAAGGCAAATCCGGTATTGCTGGAACCCATGATGAAAGTGGAAGTGGTTACCCCGGAAGAGTACATGGGGGATGTCATGGGCGACCTGAACCGCCGACGCGGTGTCGTGCAGGGCATGGAAGACGGCCCGACCGGCAAGCTGATACATGCGGAGGTTCCGCTGGCAGAAATGTTCGGTTATGCGACCGATCTGCGCTCCGCGACCCAGGGGCGTGCGAGCTACAGTATGGAGTTCGCCAACTACAGTGAAGCGCCTGCGAGTGTCGCAGACGAAGTGATTAAAAAAGCATCCTGATTCAATACATAAACAGAATTAGAGG
This sequence comes from Pseudomonadota bacterium, assembly GCA_034190045.1. Lineage (GTDB taxonomy): Bacteria > Pseudomonadota > Gammaproteobacteria > UBA6429 > Thiohalophilaceae > Thiohalophilus. Next base: position 1,168 of record JAXHTI010000013.1, on the reverse strand, counting down.
GTAAGACGGTGTCCAAGGAAAAATTTGAACGTACGAAGCCGCATGTGAATGTCGGGACCATTGGTCACGTAGACCACGGCAAGACGACCTTGACGGCGGCGATCACCAAAGTGATGGGCGAGAAGTTCGGCGGCGAAAGCCGGGCGTACGACCAGATTGACAGCGCGCCGGAAGAAAAAGCGCGCGGCATCACCATTGCCACCGCGCACGTGGAATACGAGTCGGACAACCGTCACTACGCCCACGTGGACTGCCCCGGCCATGCGGACTACGTCAAGAACATGATCACCGGTGCGGCGCAGATGGACGGGGCCATTCTGGTTGTGTCCGCTGCCGACGGCCCGATGCCGCAGACCCGCGAACACATCCTGCTGAGCCGCCAGGTTGGCGTGCCGAGCATTGTCGTCTACCTGAACAAGGCCGACATGGTGGACGACGCCGAACTGCTGGAACTGGTTGAAATGGAAGTGCGCGAACTGCTCTCTTCTTATGATTTCCCCGGCGACGACGTCCCGGTTGTGACCGGTTCCGCGCTCAAGGCGCTGGAAGGCGACAGCTCCGAAATTGGCGTGCCCTCCATCGAGAAACTGGTCGCGGAAATGGACGGTTACATCCCGGCACCGGAACGGGCCATTGACGGCACCTTCCTGATGCCGATCGAAGACGTGTTCTCCATCTCCGGTCGCGGCACCGTGGTGACCGGGCGTATCGAACGCGGCATCGTGAACGTGGGCGACGACGTGGAAATCGTGGGCATGAAAGACACCACCAAGACCACCGTCACCGGCGTGGAAATGTTCCGCAAACTGCTGGACCAGGGTCAGGCGGGCGACAACGTGGGCGTTCTGCTGCGCGGCACCAAGCGTGACGACGTCGAGCGTGGCCAGGTCCTGGCCAAGCCGGGCTCCATCACCCCGCACACCAAATTCGAGTGCGAAGTGTATGTCCTGAGCAAAGACGAAGGCGGGCGTCATACCCCGTTCTTCAACGGCTATCGTCCGCAGTTCTACTTCCGGACCACCGACGTAACCGGTGCGTGTGACCTGCCCGAAGGGGTGGAGATGGTCATGCCGGGTGACAACGTGCAGATGACCGTGAGCCTGATCGCCCCGATTGCGATGGAAGAAGGCCTGCGCTTCGCGATTCGCGAAGGCGGTCGGACCGTCGG
>JAXHTI010000129.1:0-6584 GCA_034190045.1 Pseudomonadota bacterium | reverse complement strand
CTTCTCAGACTACCTTGACGTTCATCAGCTCTTCACCCTCAGTATCGGTCACATGCACGGCACAGGCAATACACGGATCGAAGCTGTGAATGGTACGCAGGATTTCGATGGGTTGTTTGGGGTCGTGCAGTTTGTGACCCTGCAGCGCCGCTTCGTAAGGCCCGGACTTGCCCTCGGCATCACGGGGCCCGGCATTCCAGGTACTCGGTACCACCGCCTGGTAGTTGTCGATCTTGCCATCCTTGATCACGATCCAGTGGGCCAGGGCACCGCGCGGGGCTTCGGTATAGCCGACGCCGCGGGCCTCTTTGGGCCAGGTCGAGGGATCCCAGAGCTTTTCGTTATGGGTTTTGACATCGCCGTTGCGGATGTTATTAACCAGCTGGTCGTACCAGCCCATCATGCCGTCGGCAAAGATCTTGGTTTCCAGGGTACGGGCCGCGGTGCGCCCGAGAGTGGAGTACATCGCTTCCAGCGGCAGATCGAGCTGACGCAGGGCTTTGCTGGCCAGCTCTTTGGTCTGTTCGTGGCCTTTGGCATAGAGTAACAGCACCCGGGCCAGTGGACCGACTTCCATGGCGTGACCGTTCCAGCGCGGGGATTTCATCCAGGAATAGGACTGATCGACGTTGAGGTGCTGATAGGGCGGTTGGGGACCGTCGTAGTTCAGTTCGGTCTCCCCGTCATAGGGATGCAGGCCCTGATCCTTGCCGCCGCTGTAGTTGTACCAGGAGTGCGAGATGTATTCCTTGATCTGTTTTTCATCGTTGAGATCCACGTCATACACGGTGGACAGATCCCGGTTGAGGATCGCGCCTCGCGGTACCAGAAAAGAATCGATGCTGCTCATGCCGTCGGTGGGGAAATCGCCGTAACTCATGAAGTTTCCAACCCCTTCACCCTGTTTGGCCCAGTCCTTGTAAAAGCCGGCGATGGCCAGGGTGTCAGGCAGATAGACCTGATCGACGAAGCGTTGCATCTCTTCGATGATGTCCTTGATCTTGGACAGGCCGTTCTGGTTCAGGGCGGTAGCGCCCACGCCGCCGCGATAGCGCGGTCCCTTGCCCTGTCCCTGATGACCCGGATCGATACTGATGGCCGACGGTGCACCGCCGACCAGGAAGTTGGGGTGCGGGTTCTTGCCACCGAGGATGGTGTGCAGTTGAACCACGTTACGTTGCCAGGCCAGCGCCTCAAGATAGTGCGATACGGCCATCAGGTTGGCTTCGGGCGGCAGCTTGTAGGCCGGGTGTCCCCAGTAGCCGTTGGCAAAGATGCCAAGCTGACCGCTTTCGACAAACTCCTTCAGACGCTTTTTGGTATCCGCGAAGTAGCCCGGTGAGCTTTTCGGATTCGCCGGGCTGACCTGCTGGGCCAGTTGTGAGGTGGCCTTGGGATCGGCATCCAGGGCGGAGACCACGTCGACCCAGTCCAGAGCGTGCAGGTGATAAAAGTGCATGACATGGTCGTGCACATACTGCGCGGCGATCATCAGGTTGCGTATCAGCTGGGCATTGGGGGGAATCTCGTAGTTCAGTGCGTCTTCCACCGCGCGTACCGAGGCGATGCCATGCACCAGGGTACAGACGCCGCAAATGCGCTGGGCGAAGGCCCAGGCGTCGCGCGGATCCCGGCCGCGTAAAATAATCTCGATACCCCGCACCATGGTGCCGGAGGAATAGGCCTCGGTTATGGTATCACCGCTGGTCTGCGCCTCGATGCGCAGATGGCCTTCGATACGGGTGATCGGATCAACAACAACGCGTTCACTCATGAGTCATCTCCTGCAGCCTTGGGTGACGAGGTAACGAGGTATTCAGCCAGCCATTCGCTGAGTCCGACCACTTCGATCTCGTCCATATTGTTATCTTCCAGTCCTTCTTCGAGCATGTTGCGACAGTTGGAACAGGCCGTGACGATACGGTCGACACCGATTTCTTCCAGCTGTTTTCGTTTTTTGCTGAATACCTTGCGGCGTAAGGGTTCGGCACGTTCATTAGCGCTGACACCGCCGCCCCCGCCACAACACCAGCCCATCAGGCTGTGATCAGTCATTTCCACAAAATCGGTGGCGACCATGTTCATCAGGTTGCGGGGCTGTTCCATGACGCCGCCACGGCGCACCATCTGGCAGGGATCATGGAAGGTTTGTCGAGTGTCGTCCTTGCCTTCGGTCTTGAGTCGACCCTCGGCTCGCAGTTGATCCAGCAATTCGATGATGTGAACGACCTCGAAGGGATAGGGCTTGCCAATCAGGTTCGGGCCTTCCCAGCGCAGGGCGGTGTAGGCGTGCCCGCATTCGGGGCTGATGACGTATTTAACCTTGAGTTTCTGGGCCCCGTCGACAATCCGCTGTACCAGCTCCCGGGCGATATCGCTCGAACCGATCTGAATGCCGCTGTTGGTCCCCTCAAAAGTTTCGGAACTCAGTGTCCAGGAAACTCCGGCCTCGTGAAAGATACGGGTGACTGCCGGGATAATTTCATGAAACTGGGCGATCTCGGCGGAGGACAGTAACATCAGGTAATCCACGCCTTCCTTGTCCAGTGGTACTTCCATGCCGGCTTCTTTTTCGGCGTGTTTGATCTGTGCTTCCAGGGTCTTGGTGGTAATACCCATCGGGCTGCCGACCTCGACTGAACGCTTGGAGGCGTGTTGCAACCCTTCCGGTGCGTGACCGGAAGCGACCATGGCCTCGCGCATTTTGCGTACCATATAAACAATGTCGTTCCCGACCGGGCAATAGAGCGAGCAGCGGCCGCACATGGTACAGCTGTCATATACCAGCGTCTCCCATTTGCTCAGATCGTCCTCGGTAATCGATTTATTCAGTCCCAGCCATTTGCGGACCCGGCCGGAGACGGTGTATTCCCGTTCCCAGACCCGTTTCATCAAATCGAGTTTATGAATGGGTGTGTATTGCGGGTCGCCGGTTTCCGTGTAAAACAGACAGGCATCGGCGCAAATGCCGCAATGCACGCAACTGGAAAAGTACGATGCGATGGGCGCATCGATCTGTTCTTTCATGGCATTGACTGCCCGGTCGACGGATTCGCTCATACTCGTACTCCTTTACGCCCGGCATTGGCGCCGTTATACCAGCGGGAAAACAGGAAAGTGACGGCGTGACTGAGTTTGGTAAAGGGAAACACCACCAGTAGCAGGTTCACACTCATAATATGCAGTGCAAGTACCGCCGTGTAATCGGGGCCGACATTATGAAAGGCCATGTAACCGGTGGCGACCGGGATAAATGTAACCAGCCAGGCAAAATAATCCCCCGCGGTCGACAGCATGCGACGTACCGGATCGGTGAAACGCAGGAACAGGGAGAAAACCAGTGCCGCCATGGTAACGATGGTAATGATGTCGATCAGCGAGGTGGGCAGGGCCGGCCAGGCGATATTGAACCCCTCCTTGAACAGCTGGATATGCGGTGCATAAAACAGCAGCACCACGATAAACCCGATATGCCACAGGTAACCGGACAGATGCTGTTTCCAGTTGCCGCCGACGGGCAGACTGCGACTCAGGATAGTCCGCAGGCCGGGGCCCATCTTGCCTGCCCTGGCGGCGGAGAGATCGGTTTTTCTGCCCAGCAGCAGGATTTCCAGAACCCGGATAAGCATACCGATGATGAATATCACCAGTGCCGCCTGTAAGCCCGGGCCCCGTGCCCAGGTAAGCAGTTCCAGGGAGGTCATGATTATGAGTCCTCCATATCTTTGGTGGTGACGGTGTAATGTTTTTCCTTCGCTTTGGATTGTTTGTACTTGTTATACAGCCCGACGCCGGCACCGGCCGCGGCGCCGGCGATGATGGCACCGGTGGCCGCGCGACTCAGATCCTCGGGCGACGAGGAGAGGGCCTGGTAGAAACTGCCGGCATCCCAGAAGTCGGGTTCCGAGCAGCCGATACAGCCATGACCCGATTCGATCGGGAAGCTGACACCGTTATTCCATTTGGCGGTCGCGCAGGCGTTATGGGTTGTCGGTCCCTTGCAGCCTACCTCATACAGACACCAGCCGTTGCGGGCGCCTTCGTCATCGAAACTCTTGGCAAACTTGCCCTGGTCGTAAAACGGCCGGCGATAGCAGCGGTCATGGATGGTGTCGCCGAAGAAGGAAAGCGGCCGTTTCAGGTTATCCAGCTCCGGCAGGGTACCGAAGGTCAGGTAATGGGAGAGCACGCCGGTGATAACGATCGGGATCGGTGGACAACCCGGGACATTGACGATCGGCTTGTCCTGGATCAGGTTCATGACCGATTCCGCCCCGGTGGGGTTGGGATTGGCATAGGGGATTCCGCCAAACGCCGCGCAGGTGCCGACTGACACGATGGCAGCGGCATCCTTGGCGGTCTCTTCCAGCATTTGCAGATTGGTCATGCCGGCGATGGTCGAATAGGCGCCACCGGCACCGGTGGGTATTGAACCGTCGACGATCAACAGGTATTCGCCCTTGTTATCATGCATCGCCTGTTCCCGGGCCTGCTCGGCGGCGTCCCCGGAAGCGGCTTGCAGTGTATGGTGATAATCCAGCGAAATTGCGTTGAGAATCAGGCTCTCCACAGAAGGGTTGTGGGAGCGGGTCAGTGACTCGGTACAGCCGGTGCATTCCTGGAACGACAACCAGATGACCGACGGGCGTCGGGCCTTGCCCAGGGCGTCGGCAATGGCGCCGGCCATGCCGGGTGACAAAGCCAGCATCGAGGCGGTGGCGGCACAAAACTTGAGAAAGCCGCGACGGCTGATGCCCTGACCCTGGAGATATTCGGCGAGTGTTTCATCCTGCTTCATCACTTTCTCCCCGTTAGCTGTTGAGGTTGTGACTGGAACGGTCGATCAGTTGCTGAAGTTGTTGCCCGGCCTCACGAAGATCCTGTTCGTCGGTTTTCAATATCGCTGGCAAGGCGGTGATTTCGATAAATTCGGCGATGTTTTCATCGGCGCTGTTGAAATGGCTCACCCACCAGAGTCCGGGAATGGCAGTTTCATAAATCTCCGTCGGCCCCATGGCATCGATCGAAACGTGGATTTCACCATAGCCCAGTGTCTCTTTGAGTTGTTCATAGTCGCCGGGGAACATCGGCAGACTGCGCAGATCGATGGAGTCATTGATACCCTGCTCTGACAGGGCGGTTAATTTGGCCAGCAGTTCATTGAGTATGGCCATGACCTGGCTGGGCGACCCGCCCGGTTCGACACTGACACTGATCTCGTCCAGTTTACTCATGATTGCCAGCTCCGAATCTGTTCAACAACCTGTTCACAGGCGAGGGGAATGGCGGCGGAGACCGCGTCGGTCGGTGCCTCGCCCCAGTCCAGTTTTTGTGGCTGGATGCCGATCAGGGCACGCCGGTTTGGAAAGCTGCCGCTCAGGCGGCTGATGTGCATCAGATCCAGCAAGCCCACCTCGTGGACGCTGCGCTTGTTACCTTTACCGAGGAACTGATCCATCTCGTCATTAACAAAGGCTTTTACAGTACCGGGATCGGCATGCAGCTGGGCTGCATCGATGACGATCAGGTTATCGGCTTCTTCGATATCCGTAGCCAGGGTGAAACTCAGGGTGCCGCCGTCGATCAGCCGGACATCGGTAAGATCCGGGTAATGTTCCTGAAGATAATGAATGGCGTGCACGCCGACGCCTTCATCACTGAGCAAAGTATTCCCTATGCCGAGAATGAGTGTCTGCATATGCTGTTTATGATTTTTGTTGTTTGATGTAATCGACAATCGCCCGGACAGTGGGCTCATCGAGGTTGAAACGGTGCTGGCGTATCGTGTTGCCATTGAGTAGTTCCTTTACCTGTTCCGGTGCAGCCTTGATTCGGCTGGCCGATTGATGGCAGCGCGCGCAGTGTTGTTGAAATAAATCGGCACCGTCACTGGCATAGACTGAACTGTTAATGGCGAAAAAGCCGACCCCGAAAATCATGCTTGAGAAAAATGACAGGGTTTTATTGTTATTCATGCAACCATCCTGTTGTAACGCTTTCGGTTCTACGTTTCGGTTATGACAAGATTATGACCGAAAACATCTTCACAAAGATTAGCAGGCATGCCGGGTTTGGCAATAAAAAAATAATTCAGCTGCATAGCCATACTGGTAATACCAGTATGATGCAGTGGGCAGGAAAAAATAGAGAAATTTTGCACCAGAATGTTCCCGACCGAGGCGGGCGAGGCGTTAGCAGATACGGGGCAGGGGATCGTCTTCGAGTTCTTCCAGTGCGCGTTCGCCGCCCAGTTCGGTTTCCAGTACCACGCAGGGGTCGTCGCGATTCAGCTGGCCGATGATCGCGGCCCCTTCGCCCGCGGGAAGCTGCCGCCAGGCATCCAGCAAAGCCTGAGCCTGCTCGTTGGCGATGACGGCCACGATGCGACCTTCACAGGCCAGATAATAGGGATCGTAACCGAGTATGTCGCAGACCGAGCGGACCGGTTCGCGTACCGGGATAGAGGATTCTTGCACCCGTACCCCCAGTCCGGTGGCGCGCTGGATCTCGTGCAGGACTGTCGCCAGCCCGCCACGGGTAGGATCGCGCATATAACGCAGCCCCTCCAGTTGGGTGGCGGCCTG
>JAXHTI010000128.1:0-6859 GCA_034190045.1 Pseudomonadota bacterium | reverse complement strand
AACGGGATTACTGGTACACCCTGGCGCGGGATCCGCAACAGCTCGACAACGCCGAGTCGGTCGGGGTGCGGGCGGCCGAGCGCACCGTGGCCCGCCTTGGGGCGCGCAAGATCGATACCTGCCAGGTGCCGGTGATGTTCGAGGCCGATGTGGCACGCGGGCTGCTCGGCCACCTGGTACGCGCCATCAGCGGCAGCGCCCTGTATCGCAATGCCAGTTTCCTGGTGGACGCCAAAGGCCAGCAACTGTTCCCCGAGCGGGTGCACATCGATGAACGCCCCCATCTGCCCGGTGCCTTGGGCAGTGCGCCATTCGATAACGAAGGCGTGGCCACCGCGCCCCGGACCCTCATCGAGGCGGGTGTCCTGCAGGGCTATGTACTGGATAGTTACAGCGGCTGCCGGCTCGGCCTGCCGACCACCGGCAATGCCGGCGGGGTGCATAACCTGTATATCAACCACGACGACCTGGAACGCGAACAGCTGTTGAAAAACATGGATCGCGGCCTGCTGGTCACCGACGTGATGGGGCAGGGCGTCAATACCGTCACCGGCGACTACTCCCGCGGCGCCGCCGGCTTCTGGGTGGAAAACGGCGAGATTCAGTACCCGGTCGATGAAGTCACCCTGGGCGGGCGCCTGCAGGACATGTACCAGGGATTGCAGGCCGTCGGCAACGACATTGACGCCCGCGGCAACATCATCACCGGCTCCTGGCTCATCGATAACCTGACCGTCGCCGGGGACTGACTCCTTTCAGAGGCAGGTGTATATAACGCAGAGGACGCGGAGTCGCGGAGGCGCAGAGTTTGGTATTTGTGATCGAGTGCGCTGGCTGTGTCGTACCAATAATACGACGGCACTTCATGTCCAGGGGTTAAAAAATTCTTTTCTCCGCGTCTCTGCGGCTCCGCGAACTCCGCGTTTATTACCAGAGAATTCGAGAAGAGAGTCAGATCAGGAACAGCGTTGCCAGGCCGAGGAAGGCGAAGAAGCCGACGACGTCGGTGACGGTGGTGAGGATGACCGAGCCGGACAGTGCCGGGTCGATGCCGAAGCGTTTGAGGATCAGCGGGATCACGGCGCCGGAGATGGCGGCGATGATCAGGTTGACGACGATCGCGCTGGCGATGACGAGGCTCAGGGAGAAGCTGTCGAACCACAACCCGGCCACGCCGGCGATGACGATGGCCCAGATCAGGCCGTTCCAGATTCCCACGCCGAGTTCCTTGCGAAAGATGGTTCGGGCGTTGCTGGGATTGATCTTGCCCAGTGCCATACCGCGAATGACCAGGGTCAGGGTCTGACTGCCGGCAATGCCGCCCATACTGGCGACCACCGGCATCAGCACCGCCAGTGCCACCAGTTTTTCGATAGTCCCCTCGAACAGGCCGATGACCCAGGCTGCCAGCAGGGCGGTGAGCAGGTTGATCGCGAGCCAGATGCTGCGCCGGCGGGTACTGGTGAGGATCGGCGCGAACATGTCCTCTTCCTCGTTCAGACCGGCCATGCTCATCAGGGAGTGGTCGGCTTCCTCGCGAATGACATCAACCACGTCGTCGATGGTGATACGACCGAGCAACTGGCCGTCCTCGGCGATGACCGGGGCGGTAATCAAATCGCGGCGTTCGAACAGGTTGGCGACCTCGCGGGCCGGCATGTCGACCGGGATGCCGATCACGTCGTGTTCCATGACTTCCGAGACGCTCATCTCCGCGTCGTTGGTCAGGATGACGGTCAGCGGTAACAGGCCCTGAAAGCGGCCGTCACGATCCACGACGAACAGACTGTCGGTGGATTCCGGAATGCTGCCACGGCGACGCAGGTAACGCAGGACCACATCCAGGCTGGTATCGGCCCGGACGGTGACCATGTCCAGGTCCATCAGGCCGCCGGCGGAGTCCTCCGAGTAGGAGAGGACCGAATGCAGGCGCTCGCGCTCCTGCTGTTCCATCGACAGCAGAATTTCCTGCACGATATCGCGCGGCATTTCCGGCAGCAGGTCGGCAAGATCGTCGGTATCCAGCGATTCGGTGGCCGCGACCAGCTGTTCGGCGTCCATCTTGTCGATGATGGCGCTACGTACATCATCGGCCAGGTGGACCAGGATTTCGCCCTCGGAGTCGCCCGGGACATGTTCCCAGACGATCTGGCGATCATTGGCGGGCAGGGATTCGAGCAGATGCGCGATTTCCTGGGGATGCATTTCCTCCAGAAAGTCTTCTATCTGCTCCTGATCTTCCTCTTCCGAGTGAAGAATATTGAGCAGTGACTGCAGAACGTCACGATATTCTTCTTTTGCTTCAACCTCGGCCATTGAACCGTTCCCGTATCCACCCGTGTTTAAAGTGTAACAAGGTCGATTGCTGAATGGGAACTGCCGGGCTGATATTTATTGGCAGGATGTGATGGTATGGTTACTCGGACTCATCGAAGCGGTTGTTAATCAGTTCCTCAAGTGCGTGGCAGGCCTGTTTCTCGTCCGGACCGTCTATTTCAAGAACCACGCTGGAACCTTTTGCCGCGGCCAGCATCATGACACCCATGATGCTTTTGCCATTAACCCGTGTGTCATTATGGCGAAGGTGGATATCCGCCTCGAACCGTGAAGCCAGGGTCACGAACTTGGCCGCCGCCCTGGCGTGCAGTCCAAGCTTGTTGATGATTTCGATTGTCTGTTCGATCAAACGTCAGTCTCCGGCGGATTGAATGACAATAATCCCGTCATGTGCGCCGGAAACCGCTTTTTCGACCATTTCAGGCAGGCTTAGCCGGGGGTAATTCAAAACCCGGATCAGCATGGGAAGGTTAAGACCGCTGATGACAGCAATATTACCCGAATGTAATTGCCGGGCGATATTGCTGGGTGTGGCACCGAACAGATCGGTCAGGATCAGAACACCCTGGCCTTCATCAAGCTGAACGATCTGCGCGTGCGCCTTGTCGAGCGTTTCTTCCAGGCCGGCATTCATACTGATCCCCATGCGTTTGATGGTCAGCGGCATATCGCCGATGATCTTGCCGGCCGTGTCCAGCATGGCCTGGCCAATCTTGTCATGGGTGATTAGCAAAACGGCGACGCTCATGTCAGCTCCCGGTGGCGAACCAGAATGCCGTCACGCTGTGGACGAAAATAATCAGCCAGTCTTTCCACCAGATAGACCGAACGATGATGGCCACCGGTACAGCCAATGGCGACTGTCATATAACTGCGGTTGTCGGCTTCGAAACAGCCGATCCATTTTTCAATAAACTGGCGAATATCGTTGTACATATCATGTACCGCATCATGCCGTTCCAGATAATCGGCCACGGCCCGATCCTGTCCGGTCAGGTGGCGCAATTCCGTCACCCAGTGCGGGTTGGGAATGCAGCGAATATCGAAGACAAAATCCGCATCCACCGGTACTCCGTGCTTGAAGCCGAAAGACTGGAACTGGATAGACAGCTGGGTCCTGGCTGCGTTATCCACCCGGTTACGAATGATGTCCCGCAATTGGTGAATGTTAGTCATACTGGTGTCGATACGCAAATCGGCACGCGAGGAAACCGGCTCCAGCAACTGGTGTTCCTGCAGGATGGCTTCATTCAGGGGGACTTCGTCATTACTGAGCGGATGTTTGCGGCGGGTTTCGCTGAAACGCTTGAGCAGTGTGACTTCGTCCGCCTCCAGGAAAAAAATCTCGCACTGGATGCCGGCATCGTCCAGCGCCTGCAGCGCCTCGGGGAAGGAAACCAGTTCGCCGGAGAGGTTACGTGCATCGATGCCGACGGCAAACCACTGCTCATGATGCTGATTGGCACGCACGATCTCATCGGCCAGCGAGGGAAGCATCCCGATTGGCAGGTTGTCGATACAGTAATAGTTCAGGTCTTCCAGCACGTGCAGGGCGACACTCTTGCCCGAGCCGGAAAGCCCGCTGATGATGAGCAGCTTCATTATGAAGTTCGGGTTTGTTTGATGAGGTTCTGCTGGCGCTCGATGAAATCCTGTGCGGCATTATAGCCGTTCAGATAGAGTACATGATTTCGCACGGCCGCCTCAATAATCACGGCCAGGTCACGGCCGGGTGCGACCGGCAGGCACACTTCGGGGATATCCACATCCAGTATACGACGTGTACGGCCGGTATGATCCAGTCGTTCGATCGGCTCATCATCGGGATTGGGTTCGGTATCCAGCTGGACGATCAGGCGCAGACGTTTATGATCCAGGATGACATTGTTGCCGTACATGGCACGAATGTTTAAAACACCCAGCCCGCGTACCTCGATAAAATCGGTCAGCAGACTGGGACAGGTGCCGGTGATGGCATCAGGCGCGGTGCGCCGGAATTCCGGGGCATCGTCGGCCACCAGCCGATGGCCGCGACTGAGCAGTTCCAGCGCCAGTTCGCTTTTACCGACGCCGCTGGGGCCGGTCAGCAGCACACCGATACCGAAGACCTCCATGAATACGCCGTGAAAAACCGTTTTTTCGGTCAGCAGGTTACTCAGATAATACTGCAGATGATCGACGATCTTGTGACTGCTTTCTGTGGAGGTCAGCAGGGGAGTCCCGGTGCGTTTGGCAAATTCGACCAGCGCCGCCGGCGGGGTGGTACTGTCTGCGATAATGACCATGAGGGGACCGGAATCGGCCAGGCATTGCAGCGTGTCCTGCAACGAGTTTTTACCCAGCCCGTCAAGATAATCGAGTTCAGTACTGGCCAGAACCTGAATATAATTGGGGCGAACCAGGTTCAGATGGCCGATCAGGCTGTTGTCCGAGAAGCGGGTATCCACCTCGCTCAATTGTCGGTTGCCTTCCTGTCCGGCCACCCATTCCAGACCCAGTTGCTTTTGATGAGCCTGAAAAATATCGTTGGTGGTAACCGGCTCGGTCATAAACTCAGTTCCGGGACTGCTCGCTCAATAGCTGGTGCATTGATTTGTTATCCGGACACTGTCGTGCCTGTTGCCGGAATTCATCATCATTAAACATGCCGGCCAGCATAGCCAGCAGTTTGAGGTGCTCCTCGCTCGACTCCTCGGGCACGATCAGGGCAAACAACAAATCCACCGGCTGTTTGTCTATCGCATCGAAATCGATAGGTTGCTTGAGCTGTACGAAGGCGGCAGTGGCATGATCACAGTTTTTCAGGCGGCCATGGGGAATCGCGACACCGTAACCGATGCCTGTTCCCCCCAGGCGTTCCCTGGATATCAGGCTTTCGAAGATCTCCGTCGAGCTGGCCTCTTGCTGGTCAGTGGCCAGCAGTTCGCTGAGCAATTCCAGAACACGCTTTTTGCTTGAGGCTTGCGAGCCGCAGATAACGCGTTCCGGGCTGAGAAAATCCGATAGTTGCATGATCAGGCCTGTCTGTATTTATTCGATGGGCTGCTTTTTCAGGCCACCCTCGGCACGATGATGGTCGGTCAGCTTTTCCTTGTGCTTTTTGATTTGACGGTCCAGTTTGTCAGCCATCGCATCAATGGCCGCATACATATCTTCGTTCTCGGCATTGGCGAAAAGTTCCCCACCGCTGATGTGTACGGTGGCCTCGGCTTTCTGACGGTTTTTTTCCACACTCAGAATCACGTGTACATTGGTGACATTGTCAAAGTGTCGTTCCACCCGTTCCAGCTTGCTGATGACATAGTCGTGCATGGATTCGGTGATGTCGACGTGATGACCTGTGATGTTGACTTGCATGGTTATCTCCCGGGTTAAGCCAGACGTTTGCGTTCATTGGATGGTGGTATCGCCAGTGCTTCACGGTACTTGGCGACGGTGCGCCGGGCAACATTGATCCCCTGGTCTGACAGAATGTTGGCGATTTTGCTGTCGCTCAGGGGTTTGCTCGGTGTTTCTGCGGCAATCAGCTTCTTGATCAGGGCCCGAATGGCCGTGGCCGACGCCTCTCCACCGCTGGAAGTAGAGACGTGGCTGGAGAAAAAATATTTCAATTCATAAATGCCGCGTGGCGTGTGCATGTATTTCTTGGTGGTGACCCGCGAGATGGTCGATTCGTGCATTTCGACCTCCTCGGCAATATCATGCAGCACCAGGGCTTTCATGGCTTCCTCGCCATGTTCCAGAAAGTCTTTTTGACGCTCGACGATGCTGGTGGCGACCTTGAGCAGGGTTTCGTTACGACTGGTCAGACTCTTGAGAAACCAGCGGGCTTCCTGCAGGTGGTTTTTCAGGGTGCTGCTGTCCTCGTCGCTTTTGACCTGCTTGATCAGGCTGGCGTAATGGGGGTTGATGCGCAGTTTGGGCGCGGCATCGGGGTTCAGTTCCACCCGCCATTGTCCCTTGACCTTGTTGACGATGACATCGGGGACAATGTATTCCGGCTGGCCGGTGGCGATCTGGCCGCCGGGACGGGGGTTCAGCGAGGTGATCAGCTGAATCACTTCCCGCAATTCGCTGTCATTCACTTTCAGCTTGCGCTGCAGCTGGCTGTAATCCCGCTGCGCGAGCAGATCAAAATGGTGTTCCACCAGTTCCAGGGCTTTTTGCAGTTGCGGATGTTCCAGCGGAAACTGTTTGAGCTGCAGGGTCAGGTTTTCACGCAGATCGCGCGCGGCCACCCCCGGGGGATCAAAATACTGGATGCGGTGTAAAACGGCCTCGACCTCATCGAGCTCGATCTCGTCGTCGCCCAGTGCCTGCTGGACCTCCTCGATGCTGCAGCCCAGATAGCCGTCGTCATCGATCGAGTCGATAATGACCTCGGCAATGGCGCGATCGGTGTCGCTGAAGTGACTCAGTTCCATTTGCCAGCGCAGGTAATCCTGCAAACTTTCACTGGTCGTGCCGGAGATTTCATAGTCCTGGCTGCTCTCGCCCGAGCTCCCGGTCAGAGGCGCGGCGA
>JAXHTI010000127.1:0-6867 GCA_034190045.1 Pseudomonadota bacterium | reverse complement strand
CGAGCAGGGCCGAAGCCGGATCGCCGCGAAAGTCCATCGCCATCTTGTCGATCTCGTCGAGCAAAAACAGTGGGTTGCGGGTCTCGATCTTGTACAGGTTCTGCACCACCTTGCCCGGCATGGAACCGATATAGGTGCGGCGATGACCGCGGATTTCCGCTTCGTCGCGCACGCCGCCCAGCGCCATGCGAATGAACTTGCGATTGGTGGCGCGGGCCAGTGACTTGCCGATGGAGGTCTTGCCCACGCCGGGCGGTCCAACCAGGCACAGGATCGGGCCTTTCATTTTCTTCATGCGCTTTTGCACGGCCAGGTACTCGAGGATCCGTTCCTTGACCTTCTCCAGGCCGTAGTGGTCTTCTTCCAGCACCTGCTCGGCCTTGGCCAGATCGTTACGCACCTTGGACCGTTTCTTCCACGGCACACCGACCAGCCAGTCCAGGTAGTTGCGCACCACGGTGGCTTCGGCCGACATGGGCGACATCATTTTCAGCTTGTTCAGCTCGGCCTTGGCCTTGGTCTTGGCTTCCTTGGACATGCCGGCTTCTTCGATTTTCTTTTCCAGATCCTCGATCTCGTTGGGCACGTCGTCCATTTCGCCCAGTTCCTTCTGGATCGCCTTCATCTGTTCGTTCAGATAGTACTCGCGCTGGCTCTTCTCCATCTGGCGCTTGACGCGACCGCGGATCCGTTTTTCAACCTGCAGCAGATCGATTTCCGATTCCATCAGGCCCATCAGCTGTTCCACGCGATCACGCAGCGAGAAGTTTTCGAGAATTTTCTGTTTCTCCTCGATCTTCAGCGACATGTGCGCGGCAATGGTATCGACCAGGCGACTGGGATCGTCGATGCTGGACAGCGAGGTCAGAATCTCCGGCGGGACCTTCTTGTTCAGTTTGACGTACTGATCGAACTGGGTGGTCAGTGACCGCACCAGCACTTCGGCTTCGCGATCATCGACGGTTTCTTCTTCATGCACCTTGGCCTGGGCAGTGAAGTATTCATCCTCGGCTTCATTGAAGTTGAGAACCTTGGCCCGCTTGCCACCTTCGACCAGCACCTTGACGGTGCCGTCGGGCAGTTTGAGCAGTTGCAGGATGCTGGCGACGGTACCGATGCGGTACATGTCGTCGGCCTTGGGATCATCCTCGGCAGCGCTCTTTTGCGCCACCAGCAGAATCTGTTTATTGTCTTCCATGGCCGCTTCCAGCGCCTGAATCGATTTTTCACGACCGACGAACAGTGGAATGACCATGTGGGGATAGACCACCACGTCCCGCAAGGGCAGGACCGGAATTTCGGTCAACGGTTCTTCAATCATTTCGGACATAATCAGATATCTCTTGTTTGCGTGAGGTCCCGGGGACCGTTACAGGCTAATCTGGGGCTCTGCACTCAGGAATTCAACAGTCGCCGGACATTTTTCCATGTCCATAAAAATTAAGGGGTATCGAAATACCCCTTAATCGTTTCAGTCTTCGGCCGATGCCGCTCTGGAGGAATCCGAGCTTTCGTAAATGAACAGTGGCTCGCCTTCCTGGCGAATCACCGAATCATCGATGACCACTTTGTTCAAATCCTCCATCGAGGGCAGGTCGTACATGGTATCCAGCAGCACACCTTCCAGTATCGAGCGCAGACCACGTGCGCCGGTCTTGCGTTCCATGGCCTTGTGCGCCACGGCCTTGAGGGCGGATTCGCGGAACTCCAGCTCGGCCCCTTCCAGCTCGAACATCTTCTGATATTGCTTGGTCAGGGCGTTCTTGGGCTGGGTCAGAATTTCGACCAGTGCTTCCTCGTCCAGCTCGTTGAGCGTGGCGATGACCGGCAGACGACCGACAAACTCGGGAATCAGCCCGTAACGGGTCAGATCTTCGGGCTCGACCTCGCTGACCACTTCGCTGGCGCTTTTCTTCTCCTGCTTGGTCTTGACCTCGGCACCGAAGCCAATCCCGCCGCGTTCGGAACGATCGCGGATGATCTTGTCCAGACCGGAGAAGGCGCCGCCGCAGATAAACAGGATATTGCCGGTATCCACCTGCAGGAACTCCTGCTGCGGATGCTTGCGCCCGCCCTGGGGCGGCACGGAAGCCACGGTTCCTTCGATGAGTTTCAGCAGGGCCTGCTGCACCCCTTCGCCGGAGACGTCGCGGGTGATGGAGGGGTTATCCGACTTGCGGGAGATCTTGTCGATTTCGTCGATATAGACAATCCCGGTCTGGGCCTTCTCGACGTCGTAGTCGCATTTTTGCAGCAACTTCTGGATGATGTTTTCCACATCCTCGCCGACGTAACCGGCCTCGGTCAGGGTGGTAGCATCGGCAATGGTGAACGGCACGTTCAGCAGCCGGGCCAGGGTTTCGGCCAGCAGGGTCTTGCCGCAGCCGGTAGGCCCGATGAGCAGGATATTGCTCTTGGCCAGCTCCACGTCGTCTTTTTTCTGCCCCGACTCCAGACGCTTGTAATGGTTGTACACCGCCACGGCCAGCACCCGCTTGGCGCGTTCCTGGCCGATGACGTATTCGTCGAGCTTGTCACGGATTTCGTGCGGGGTGGGCAGCTTGCTGCCGGTCACTGCACCGCTCTGCTCCTGGACTTCCTCGCGAATGATGTCATTGCACAACTCAACACACTCGTCACAAACAAACACGGAGGGACCCGCGATAAGCTTGCGTACTTCGTGCTGGCTCTTGCCGCAGAAAGAGCAGTACAACAGCTTGCCGTTATCACCGGAATTGGTTGTGTCGTCACTCATGTCCCTACCTCAAAATGTGTGCTGACTGTATTCATACCATGCGTCGATTTGGCGCATTTTTCAAGTATCGGATTCACGGTTTAAATGCCCTATTGCAAGCAGGCTTTTACCGCCAGGTCCCGACATAAAACCGGTCTATGCGTCCTTGCCACTGTCCCGGTTGGTCATAACCTCATCAATCAACCCGTACTCGACCGACTGTGACGCGCTCATGAAGAAGTCCCGGTCGGTATCCTTCTGAATCTGTTCCAGCGGCTGGCCGGTATGCTCGGCCAGAATCCGGTTCAGCCGCTCGCGCACATCCAGAATTTCCTTGGCGTGAATCTCAAAATCCGACGCCTGGCCCTGGAACCCGCCCAGCGGCTGGTGAATCATGGTGCGCGAATGCGGCAGGCCAAAACGCTTGTTCTTCGCCCCGCCGGCCAGCAGTACCGCACCCATGCTGGCTGCCTGCCCGATACACATGGTGCTCACATCGGGCTTGATAAACTGCATGGTGTCATAAATTGACAGCCCTGCCGTTACCGAACCGCCGGGCGAGTTGATATAAAGGTGGATATCCTTGTCCGGATTCTCGGACTCGAGGAACAACAGCTGGGCCACGATCAGGTTGGCCATATGATCCTCGACCTGCCCCACCACAAAGATCACCCGCTCCTTGAGCAGACGTGAATAGATGTCATAAGCGCGTTCGCCGCGCGAGGTCTGCTCAACCACCATGGGCACCAGCTGGGCCACGGTATCGGTGTGCTTGCTATGATTATCGGTCACGACTACCTATCCTTTAAGCTGCTAGCTTGTTATTTCGCGTTTTCGGTCGTCATTATTTCATCAAATGAGACCGGTTTCTCAACCACTTTGGCCTGATCGACCACCCAGTCGATGACCTGGTCCTCGAATACCAGCGACTCGATTTCGCTCAGGCGCTGGCGATCGGACTGGTACCATTTGACCACTTCTTCGGGCTGTTCGTAAGGGGCGGCGATCTCCTGGATGCGTGCCTTGACCTGCTCCGGCTCCACCTTGAGGTCATTGGCCTTGACGATCTCCGACATAATCAGCCCCAGGGTCACGCGTTTTTCGGCCTGCTCCTTGAACATTTCCGGATTGAGACCGGACAGATCCTGCTGTTGCATGCCCTGGCTGGCCAGGTTCTGCAGCATTTGTTGTAACAGGGTCCGTTCCTCGTTTTCCACCAGGGATTTGGGTACATCGATCGAGTTGGCGGCCAGCAGGGTCTCGATCACCGCTTCCTTGAGCTTGGCGCGCAGACGCTCGTCCAGCTCACGTTGCATGTTGGCCCGGACTTCATCGCGCATTTCACTCAGGTCGCCGCTTGCCACACCCAGTTGCTTCGCAAACTCGGCATCGACTTCGGGCAGGACCGCTTCTTCGACACTATTTATATGTGCCTCGAATACCGCCGGTTTGCCGGCCAGGCTCTCGACGTGATAATTCTCGGGGAAAGTCACGTTCAGGGTCCGGTCTTCGCCGGCTTTGGCGCCCATCAGTCCGTCTTCAAAACCGGGGATCATGCGACCTGAGCCGAGCTCCACCTGCATGCCCTCGCCGCTACCGCCGTCGAAGGCTTCGCCGTCGATCATCCCTTTGAAATCGAGATTGACCCGATCGCCCTCTTTGGCCTCACGCTCCACCGGCTGCCAGCTGACATTCTGCTTGCGGATGGTTTCGATCATCTTGTCGACATCCGCCTCGCCGATCTCGGCGACCGGTTTTTCCACGGTCTGCTCGGCCATCGGGGCCAGCTCGACCTCGGGGTAGATTTCAAAGGTGGCGGTATAGGCCAGCCCCTGACCCGGCTCGTTTTTCAAATCGTCAAAATTCGGATTCCCGGCCGGCTGCAGCTTTTCCTGGCTGACGGCTTCATAAAAGGTGGATTGCACGACCTCGCCGACCACTTCATCACGCACCTGCTTGCCGTAATGCTGCTTGACCACTTTAAACGGCACCTTGCCCTTGCGGAAGCCCTTGAGCTTGACGGTCTGGGTCATGTTTTTTAGCCGATCGTCGACCGCCGAGGCGATGCGCTCCTCGTCGACGTTCACTGTCATCCGGCGTTCCAGACCCCCGGTGGCTTCTACAGAGACTTGCATGTGTTTGACCTCGTCATTTAGTTCTTTAAATTCAGGCAGTTAAAACTCTTCAACAGCTGGTGCGGAAGGTGGGACTCGAACCCACACGCCTTGCGGCACAGGTACCTAAAACCTGCGTGTATACCAATTTCACCACTTCCGCGAATGCTCATCAGGGGGGATTATACAGAAGACCGTGGATGGAGGTGTAATCCGTGCGCGTAGCGGGGACAATTGGCAGGTAACTGGTGGGCCGTGAAGGACTCGAACCTTCGACCAAGAGATTAAGAGTCTCCTGCTCTACCAACTGAGCTAACGGCCCCAAACGGTGAATTGAACCACAATCGTTAGACGTTTATCAAGTCAAACACGCCGCCCGGTTTACCCCGGGAACGGCCTTGAACCCATCAGGCGGCAGAATGCATTCAGCGTACTGGGAACATTTCGATCATCAGGCCGATATCGGCGTTCGCGGCATCGGTCCGACGCGGGAGGCAGCCTTTGAACAGGCGGCACTGGCACTGACAGCGGTCATTGTCGATCCCGATAGGATCGCTGGCGAAGCAGTCCGCCATGTCGAGTGCGAGGCACCCGATGACGAACTGTTACTGGCGGAATGGCTCAATCAGATAATCTATTTGATGGCGACCGAACGATTGCTGTTTTCACACTTTGAAATCAAGATTGAGGCGCAACACTTGCGTGCCACCCTGTACGGCGAATCCCTCGAACGCGAACGCCATCAACCGACGGTAGAGATCAAAGGCGCCACCTACACGGCTTTGAAAGTGGAACAACAAAACGATGGCAGCTGGCTGGCCCAGACCGTGGTCGACGTCTAGGCTTGTAGTCTAACTATCAAGCAGGAGAAATAATCAGTCCGCTAATAAACGCTAACTAAATATGGCTAAACTTGTTTCTCCCCTGAACTCAGGCTGGTGAAGTACTTTGGCAGTGCGATTTAGAGTCCGGGTGCTTATTGGCAGGACTCCACATTTATTTTATTTGCGTACATTCGCGTGTATTTGCGGACTTTTTGGCTTTCAATTTATGGACCTGAACCTGTTCCGGCGTGACGATGAGCAGACCTGGTGTATCGAACCTCACGGGGCGATGCGGGTACCGGGGATTCTCTATGCCTCCGAAACGCTGATCCGCGACATGGACGACAAGGTTTATCAGCAGCTGTGCAATGTCGCCAGTCTGCCCGGTATTGTCGAAGCCGCCTACGCCATGCCCGATGCCCACTGGGGTTACGGTTTTCCCATCGGCGGTGTGGCGGCGTTTGATGCCGACCAGGGAGGTGTCATCTCCGCGGGTGGCGTCGGGTTTGATATTTCCTGCGGCGTGCGCGCATTGCGCACAGGGTTACGGCGTAACGATATCCTGGCAGTCCAGAGCCAGCTGGCCGATCAGCTCTATCGCGATATTCCGGCCGGCCTGGGCAGCCGCGGCGCCGTGCATCTGAACCGGCCGCAAATGGACGCCATGCTGCGGGGCGGCGCCAGCTGGGCAGTGGACCAGGGTTTCGGGGAACCCGCCGATCTGGCGTTTATCGAGGAACAGGGCTGCATGCCCGCGGCACAACCCGAGGCCGTCTCCGATAAAGCCAAACAACGTCAGCAGGATGAGATGGGGACACTGGGCTCCGGCAACCACTATCTGGAAGTGCAGGTGGTCACGGACATTTACGACAGTGCCACCGCCAGCCGCTACGGCCTCGCACTCGATGAGATCGTTATCAGCATTCATTGTGGTTCGCGCGGTCTGGGCCATCAGATAGGCACCGATTATCTTAAAGAGATGGTGATGGCCGCCGAACACCATGGCATCCGTCTGCCGGATCGCGAACTGGCCTGTGCACCCATTCGCTCGGCACTGGGACAGCGCTATCTGGGCGCCATGCGCGCCGGGATCAATTGCGCCCTGGCGAATCGCCAGATTCTCACTCACCTCGCCCGGCAAAGTGTACAACGGGTTCTGCCGCAGGCTGACCTGCAGTTGCTTTACGATGTATCG
>JAXHTI010000126.1:0-6917 GCA_034190045.1 Pseudomonadota bacterium | reverse complement strand
CGGCCATCGAGCCGCGAGATGATCCGGAACGCAGTGGAGTCGGTGTCGAACGCGATGTGCTCCGAGGAGCGGGCGCTCATGGCCATGCGGTCATGCGGTCAGCATGTTGAGCAGGCCGGATATGATCGACAGCGTGATGCGTGGTTACAGCAGGAAGGGTTCGTTGTATTGCGGTTCTGGAACAATGAGGTGTTGCAGGAGACGGAGGCGGTGCTGGAGAGAATTCGTCAGGCTGTGATTACCCTCTCCTCCTGAAGGGGGAGAGGGGGTAGGCGCCCGTTCCCAGGCTACAGCGAGTGACGTTTAAAGTACTGGATGCCGTCAGAAGTCATTCGGATTGCCGTCGATAAAGCGCCGGTAGGTGAGCAGGATTTTTCGCTTGCCGTTGTCGTCGAGGGTGTATTTTTTGTACTTCCCATCCTCGTGCATGATCGGATAGCAGCTTTGCTTTTGGTTATAGGCGATGCACAGCTCTCCCTGATCATTGACTGACCACTGCAGTTCGCCCATGGGATGGCCGTCGCGGGTGCCGCGCAGGGTTCCGTCGGGTGCATGGTAGACGATGAACTCGAAGCCCAGTTTTTTATGCCGGTATTCGACGGTTTTGTCACTGAACAGGGCCTTGACCTGTTCGGCGTTGAGGGTATCAGCGCTGGCGGTGGGGGAGAGCAGCATCAGCAAGGGCAGGATGGCCAGGGAGAAGGTTCTGAACAGTGTCTGCATGGTGATTATCCCGGTATTGAATGCGTCGGGATACGATAACAGGTCAGTAAGGTTGCAGCCAGGCAGTCCTGCGGCAGGCAATCGGCAAGTCGAAATTGCCGCTCGACGATCCGCTTCGTGGCTAATCCGGCATGAGCCGCCGTCGTGACTCGTCGGATGCCGGTTAGTTGAACCGGTCGCTTTTGCGACTAGACTTTGAATTCGCTGAGACATCTATGGAGCAGGTCATGCTGAATAACAAAATCCGGTTGCCTTTCTATTTGTTACTTTTTGCCATGGGGATGTCGGCACAGGTCAATGGGGCTGTGTCGGAGACCGTGAAGGTGACACCCCTGGGCAGTCACGACGGGGAGTTTTGCAGCCGGGACCGGGCATTGATTTTCGAGGACCCGGACGGAACCCGCTTGTTGTATGACGCCGGGCGCACGGTTGCCGGGGCGAAGGATGAGCGCCTGGGTGAAATTGACGTGGTGCTGGTTTCGCATCTGCACGGCGATCACGTGGGTAACCAGCATATCAGCGAACGCAACGCCGGCAGCTGCGCGCAACCCGAGACCCCGGTGAATGTGTTGCCCAACACCAACAGTGTGAATATCGCGCTGGCCAAAAAGGCGCGCATCATCACCGGCAGCGAGATGCCGAAATTCTTTGCCAGTAAATTAAAAGCCCTGGGCGGGGAGCCCTCGGCCTCGCAACTGGTGCGTTTCGGCGGTTCAACGAAGGTCAACGGGGTGAGCATCACGACCGTGCCGGCGGTGCATTCCAATGGCATTGCCGGCGGGATGATCGGCGGGGAGCTGGGCGAGATGCTGGATGCCGCCGGACTGACGGCGTACGCCGGCCCACCGACCGGCTATGTACTGACGTTTTCCAATGGCCTGGTGGTGTATCTGTCCGGGGATACCGGTATCACGGCCGAGCAGGAAACCGTGGTCCGGGATCATTACGCTGCGCAACTGGTGGTGATGAATATCGGCGATACCTATACCACCGGCCCCACCGAGGCGGCCTACGTGGTCAACGAGCTGGTCAAACCCCGCGCGGTGATTGCCTCCCACGCCAACGAGGCGGCTACCCGGGAGGGCAAGGTGATTCCCGGCACGCGCACGGCAACCTTCATCGAGGCGAGCAAGGTCCCGGTCCATCTGCCGCTCAGCGGGCGCAGCATGGCTTTCGATCGCAACGGACAGTGTGTGGAAGGCTGTTGAATATCGGCCGGGATTCCTGTGTGCGTTCTGTTCCCTGGCATGCAGAGCCTGACATCGTCTAATCCCGGCCTTCCTTGAAAAGACCCAAAATGGGGTCTATAGTACCCATTTTGGGTCTTTCAGGATGACGGTCATGACTGCAACAACGATCGGGGATGCCCTGTTTACCAAAACCCAGCAACGGGTTCTGGGTTTGCTCTACGGTAATCCTTCGCGTAGTTTCTATACCAATGAGATTATGCGCCGGGCACAGATGGGCCGGGGCACGGTGCGTCGCGAGCTGGAACGACTGGTGGCGGCCGGCTTGCTGGTAGTCAGGCAGGAAGGCAATCAGCACCATTACCAGGCGAACCCGGATAACCCGGTTTATGACGAGCTGCTGGGGATTGTCAGGAAAACATTTGGTCTCGCCGACGTGATCAGGAGCGCACTGGCTGCCGTAGATGAGCAGATCGATCTCGCTTTTATATATGGTTCGATTGCCAAAGGCGAAGAGACCGCAACCAGTGATATCGACCTGATGGTGATAACCGACTCCCTGGCGTATGCGGATTTAATGACATTGTTGATCGAGGCAGAGCAGTCGCTTGGCCGGCCGATCAATCCATCGATTTATTCACAATCACAAATCAACGACAAACTGAAAAAAAAGAACGCATTTGTATCCCGGGTGATGGAACAACCCAAGATATGGGTGAAAGGAGGCGACAATGAACCTGGAACCACTGGATAACCTGGTAAAAATCAAACAACTCAAAACCGAGGCGCCGGATCAAGGTGAGTTTGACGGAATGTTGAATGCCGCAAAACGACGCCCGAGGGATGCGAAGGTTACCGGGGTATCTGAAGAGGGTCAGTTCACTTTTACGTATGGTGCTGCGCATGCGTTGGCCCTGGCGGCGCTGCGCTGGCATGGATATCGGTCGGATAATCGTTATCTGGTTTTTCAATGTTTGCAGCATACGATTGATCTGGATAATGCCAAATGGCGGGTTCTGGATAAATGCCACAAGCTGCGCAACCTGGCCGAATATGAGGGGCAGCTCGATGTTACCCCGCAATTGCTCGAGGAATTGACGCAAATCACCCAGGAGCTGTTAACCCGCGTTGAGGCGATGGGGCCGATCAATCGGGATG
This sequence comes from Pseudomonadota bacterium, assembly GCA_034190045.1. Lineage (GTDB taxonomy): Bacteria > Pseudomonadota > Gammaproteobacteria > UBA6429 > Thiohalophilaceae > Thiohalophilus. The sequence continues at coordinate 3,849 of JAXHTI010000126.1, read as the reverse complement.
AATAACATCACGCAGTGGCTCGTTCGAATTGTGCGCAGACATTTATTTGACTATGTGGTGAATGAGCCGTGCAATATGGTAGGGTTTCGCCACTGTTTTAACCGGGCGGTTTCATGACTGACAATACCCTCTACTGGCACGATTACGAAACCTTTGGCACGGATCCGCAGCGGGATCGGCCGGTGCAGTTTGCCGGCGTTCGCACGGACGAGGATCTGAATATTATCGGCGAGCCGCTGAATATCATGGCCCGGCCGACGCCGGACAGCCTGCCCCATCCCATGTCGACCCTGATCACCGGGATTACGCCACAGGAGGCCCTGGAGCAGGGGCTGCCCGAGACCGAGTTTATCGGGCGGGTTCTGGCGGAGCTGTCGCAGCCGGGCACCTGTGGCGTGGGCTATAACTCGATTCGTTTCGACGACGAGGTCACGCGCAATACCCTGTATCGCAACCTGTACGATCCCTATGGCCGGGAATGGCAGAACAGTAACTCGCGCTGGGATCTGATCGATGTGGTACGCGCCTGTCATGATCTGCGTCCGGAAGGAATCAACTGGCCACAGCGTGAAGATGCGGATCGTCCCAGTTATAAACTTGAAGAGTTGAGTGTGGCCAACGGCATCGAGCATGGCCAGGCGCATGACGCACTGGCGGATGTGTATGCCACGCTGGGTATCGCACGGTTGATCAAGCAAAACCAGCCAAACCTGTTCGACTTCTTTTACAAGCTGCGACGCAAGCAGGAAGTACTCAAGTATATCGATCTCAAGGATATGACGCCGATCCTGCATACCTCGGGGATGTATGGCAGTGATCATGGTAATACACGCATGGTCGTGCCTATTGCCGCGCATCCGACCAACAAGAACAGTATCATCGTGTTCGATCTGGGGCAGGATCCATCGTTGCTGCTGGATCACAGTGCCAAGACCCTGGTCGAACGGCTGTATACCGCCAACGATGATCTGCCCGACGGCGTGGAGCGCCCGGCATTAAAACAGTTGCTGATCAACAAGTGCCCGGTGATTGCCCCGACCTCGACCCTGACCGGCGAGGCCGCCAAGCGGCTTAATATCGATATCATGAAATGCAAGCAGCATCGCCAGACCCTGCTCAACCAGCGCAAAACCATTTCGCAGAAACTGGCCAAAATGTTCGAGCCGCGTCAGTTCGAACCTGTCGAGGACCCCGACCTGATGATTTATGCCGGCGGGTTTTTCGATGACAAGGACAAGGCCCTGATGCAACGCATTCATGACACCTCACCCGAAGAACTGGGCGAGCAAACCTGGAGCTTCGGCGACAAGCGTCTGCCCGAGATGCTGTTTCGCTACCGGGCGCGCAATTATCCCGAAACCCTGAATGCCGACGAGCAGGCCCAGTGGCTGGAACATTGCCAGGCCCGGTTGATCAAAGGTGAGTCGGGGCACCTGACCTTCCAGGGCTTCTTCGAGGAGATCGAACAGCTACGCGCAGAGATTGGTGGCGACGATCACAAAGCCGGCCTGCTCAAGGAAGTGGAAAGTTTCGGTCACGAGTTGCAGGGTTACCTGCAAGGCTGATCATGATGTGATGATGACGTTTGCCGCGGATTTACACCGTTGCAGCCCGGTTTCTTCCTGCAGTTGCACTTCTTCGTGATGTCGCTGGCGGCGGTGATACCGCGTACGATCGAGGCCAGGATCAACGGTACCACGATCATCTGAAGCAAAGCGGGAAAGATCTTGCCCGGCAGGGCCAGTCATTCACCGGGGGTATGAAACATCACAGGCCCAATGCGGCAGTTCAATTATCGGCTGGTTGCTGGCGTTGGAAGGCTTCGCAGGGAGCCTCGCGTTCGACGGGCGAGGTAAACCAGGCAATATCAAAAGGGAGCGAATACTCTTCGCTACGCTGGCGTTCTGGATCCACCTCGATGAAACCGACACTGAGAATCGCGCTACCCGGATCCAGATAAACCGGTACGCCGCGATCATTACGTACATGGCCATTGCCGGCAATCAGGACCCTGACCGGTTGTTCACTGCTTAACATGGCCCTGGCCATCACTGCATCACGCAGACGCTGGGCACGCACCATCATATCGACTGTCTGTGTATCCAGCATATTGCAATGCGACTCTTCGATATTATGTTTCAAGGCTGTGTTTTGTGCATTGCTCCAGGGTGTGGTATCAAGCAGGCGTTGATAGGCCGGGTCGATGCGTTCATCGGAACGGATAACTTCTCGCAGGTGCCGACGATTCATGTTAGCGGCCCTGATCGCAAAGTTGTTATCGATAGCCGTTACAAACAGGTCACGGTAATAGGTGGTGTATTTCCAGCCATTTGGATGTTGATCGAGCAGCCGGATCAGTTCGTCAGCGGAATCGAACCGTCGCTCGCGCAAGGCCTCGCCCTGTTGCTGGTCGATCATCTCGAAGGCCACGCTGACCCTGTCGTGATAGCGGGCGAGCTGTTCGAGAAACCAGGCCTGGTGCCGGTGATGCTCCGGATTGTCGTGTTTTTCCCCGAGTAACAGGTATTCAACCCCCTGCAGCTGCCGGGTGAGCGCCACCCGGTCGATGAAGCGTTGTTGGGTGACATCCCGGATTTTTCCGTTTAAAGGGTGCGCCTGGGGTTTTTCCCCGGCGTGGACCGCCGAGAGCATCAGTAGGCTGATGACGAGCATGACAGGTGAACATTGACGCCGGTGTTTCGCAGGCATAGGTGAAATGGTATCCGGTTCGATGAGCTATGCCCACTATGCCAAATCTGCATGATAAACCCTAAGCGGGTTTGTCAATTTTTTGAAAACTTGAACAAGGTACCGGCGGTGATTTCAATGCCTGTGCTTCCAGCGTGAGAGCCGATTGTCGGCTATGCTGTGACAGGTGATAAAGGTGATTGATGCGCTGTTGAGCGAACTACGGGCGGTGTCCGATGAGGGCAAGGGTTTTGCAACCTGAGATATGGCCGTTTTTCGTCTATGCTATGAATCCATAGAATCAATCGCCGATCCGCCTTTCGACAAGGATATGTAATCATGCGCCCACATTGTTTGCTGCAACGTTCTGGTTTGATCCTGCTGCTCCTGGGTTTTTCAATGCCGGGCCTTTGGGCCCAGGAAGCCGGGGAGACGCTGATAAAACGCGATCCCATTGATCATGATTTTTACGCCGCCGGCCAGAGCGTGCATTTAATCGGCCCGGTTACCGGCGACGCGATTCTTGCCGGGCGGCGACTGACCATCGACGGGCCGGTGAGCGGGGACATTATCGCTGCCGGGGAAACCGTGACCATCAATGGCGAGGTGCTGGATGATATCCGTGCCGCCGGTCGACTGGTGCAGATTAACGGCGCAGTGGGCGATCATATCGTCGCCGCCGGCGAAACCGTCAGCATCGGGCCTGCCGCCAGGGTCGGCGGCTGGGCCTGGCTGGCCGGCCAGCGGGTCGAGGTGCTGGGGCGAATCGATCAGCAGCTCAAGGTCGCCGGGAACGAGGTGATCATTGGCGGGGAAATCGGTGGCGCGGTGGCGGTCACCGGTGAGCGGGTACGGATCCTGCCCGGCGCCGTGATCCAGGGTTCGTTACGCGTGCAGAGTCCCCGCCCTCCCGAGATCGCCGACGGCGCGCGGATCCTGGGCGATGTTAAACACATTCCGATGCCCGAGGTTGAACACGCGGGCATGCTGAAGGCGGTCTTGCTGACCGGGCTGATGGTCAGCCTGAGCGTGATGCTCACCGGCATCATCTATTACCTGCTGTTTCCCCGCTTCAGTATCACGGCCAGTCGACAGATCGGACTGGTGCCACTGGCGAGCCTGGGACTGGGGTTCGCCGTCCTGCTGCTGACACCGCTGGTC
>JAXHTI010000125.1:0-7230 GCA_034190045.1 Pseudomonadota bacterium | reverse complement strand
TGACTGCCAATCGGCTGATTCCAGCCCTCACCGATAGCCTGTTCATCCAGAACCACCACCGCCCCGACCGGCACCTCTCCGGCCGCCTCGGCCCGGCGCGCCAGTTCCAGCGCCCGCTGCATCCAGAACTCATCCAGCGCATCGGTTTCAAGTTGTTCGAGTTCGTTGTCCATCGTTTATCGTTGTTGGAACGTCAGAAACAAATCTTCTATATAGAGAACACAAAGCATCAGTCCGCTAAACACGCAAATAAACGCAAATGATAAATTCATTCGCGTTAATTTGCGTTTATTCGCGGACCACATTGTATCCTTAATAACTTTACTCGTTTAAAGAGTGTGCAAACTTATTGAGCACCCAGTGACTGGAGTTCGCGATCGCGCATCCCCAACAGGTACAGAATCGCGTCCAGCCCCAGCGTGGCGATGGAATGTTGCGCCTGCTCGCGAACCAGCGGCTTGGCATGAAAGGCAATTCCCAGCCCGGCAATGGAAAGCATGGGCAGATCATTGGCACCGTCGCCAACGGCGATCACCTGTTCGGTGCTGATCCCTTCCTGTTCGGCCAGTTGCTGCAGGAGCTTCGCTTTCATCTGCCCGTCGACGATCTCGCCTTTGACCTTGCCGGTCAGTTTGCCGTTTTCAAAGTCAAGCTGGTTGGCGTAAACATAATCGACGCCCAGCTTCTCTTTCAGGTGATTGGCGAAATAGGTAAAGCCACCGGAGAGTATCGCGACCTTGTAACCGAAGTGCCGCAGTGTCGATATAAGCCGTTCGGCGCCTTCGGTAATCGGCAGATTCTCGGCAATCTGTTGCAAAGTCGATTCTTCGAACCCTTCGAGCAACGCCATGCGCTGCCGAAAACTCTCGGAAAAATCGATCTCCCCGCGCATGGCCGATTCAGTTATAGCGGCGACCTGATCGCCGATCCCGGCCACTCTGGCCAGTTCGTCGATCACCTCGGTCTGGATCAAGGTTGAGTCCATATCAAAACAGACCAGGCGGCGGCTGCGCCGATAGAGGTTATCTTCCTGCACGGCAACGTCGATCTGCATGTCCTGGGCGATCTGTAAAAACTGGGCATGCATTCCCGGGATATCCTGAACTTCTCCGGTCAGGGTCAACTGCACGGCCGCCGCCCCGCTCTGTTTCTCGGCACGATGCAGGGAGAGTCTGCCGGAAAGCCGGCTAATATCTTCGATATTAAACCCGTTTTTCCCCACCACTTCGGTGACCCTGGCAATATGTCGCGCCGTAATCTGCCGCCCCAGCAGGGTCACGATATGCCGGGCCTGTCCCTGGCGGGCCACCCACTGCTCGTAATCCTGTTCATTGATGGGGGTAAAACGGATATCCAGATCCAGCTCGTGGGCACTGAAAAGCAAATCCTTGAACAGGGAACAGTTTTCGTTTTCCTGCGGCGCTTCGATCAGCAACCCCAGCGCCAGGCTGTTATGAGTCACGGACTGATCAATATCCAGTACCGGAATATCGTAGTCCGCCAGTACACCGGTCAACCGGGCCGTGAGCCCCGGCCGGTCGCGACCGGTGACATTAATCAGAATCACTTCACTCATGTTATTCCCACTCGATGGTGCCGGGCGGCTTGCCAGTGATGTCGTAGACCACGCGGGAGATTCCGTCGATCTCATTCACAATGCGTCGCGAGACATGATCCAGAAATTCATAGGGCAGGTGCGCCCAGCGGGCGGTCATAAAGTCGATCGTCTCCACGGCGCGCAACGCCACCACATATTGATAACGTCGACCGTCGCCGGTCACCCCGACTGATTTGACCGGCATAAAAACGGTAAAGGCCTGGCTCACCTTGTCGTACAGCTCATGTTTGCGCAGTTCCTCGATATAAATGGCATCGGCCAGGCGCAGCAGATCGGCATACTCTTTTTTCACCTCACCGAGAATCCGCACCCCGAGCCCCGGTCCGGGAAACGGATGACGATAGACCATATCGAAAGGCAGCCCGAGCTCCACGCCGATCTTGCGTACCTCGTCCTTAAACAGTTCACGCAAGGGTTCACACAGCTTGAGTTTCATATTCTCCGGCAGGCCGCCCACGTTGTGGTGGGATTTGATCAGGTGCGCCTTGCCGGTTTTGGCGCCGGCCGACTCGATGACATCGGGATAGATGGTGCCCTGGGCCAGCCAGGTGGCATTGGTCAGCTTGCTCGCTTCATCATCGAACACGTCGATGAACGTGTTACCGATGATCTTGCGCTTCTCTTCCGGGTCACTGACACCCTGGAGTTTGCCCAGGAACAGATCCTCGGCATCCACGCGGATCACCCGAATCCCCATGTGCTCGGCAAAGGTCGCCATGACCTGCTCACCTTCCAGATGACGCAACAGGCCGTTGTCGACAAAGACGCAGGTCAGCTGATCGCCGATGGCCTTGTGCAGCAACGCCGCCACCACCGACGAATCCACCCCACCGGAAAGCCCGAGTACCACTTCGTCCTCACCGATCTGCCCGCGAATTTCATCAATACTCTGATCGATAATGTTCTCCGGCGTCCACAGACGTCGACAGCCGCAGATCTCGTGCACGAAACGTTCGATGATGCGCTGGCCCTGGTTGGTATGGGTCACCTCGGGATGAAACTGCAGGCCATAAAAATGACGCTCGACATCGGCAATGCCGGCGATCGGCGCACTCTCGGTCGAGGCCATCAGTTTGAAACCCGACGGCAGCTCGATCACCCGATCACCATGGCTCATCCACACATCCAGCAACCCATAGCCTTCGGGACTGGCATGATCCTCGATATCCTTGAGCAACGGCGTGTGACCGTGGGCGCGCACCTGCGCATAGCCATATTCATGCCGATCGCTGGTTTCCACCTTGCCACCCAGTTGCATGGCCATGGTCTGCATGCCGTAACAAATCCCCAGCACCGGCACGCCCAGCTCAAAGATCAGCGGCCAGGCCAGGGGCGCATCCTCGGCGGTCGTGCTCTCCGGCCCACCGGAGAGGATGATGCCATTGGGCGCATACTCGCGAATCTCGGCCTCGGCCATATCCCAGGGATGCAATTCACAATAGACGCCGGCCTCGCGCACCCGGCGGGCAATCAACTGGCTGTACTGGGAACCGAAATCGAGGATCAAGACGCGATCCGAATGGATATCCTGGGACATGGGCAAACTCTCAAAATGGGCCGGGCTAGACAATAAAGCGGCGATGATCCCGGAAATTGCCTGAAATTTCAAGTATTTTTACTAAAATCAGTAACTTATGCATTAATCGGGCAACTGGTGACGGCCCTGCGATACTCTATATAATAGAGGGATGAAATATATAGGCGCCCATGTCAGTGCCGCCGGCGGCGTGCAGAACGCCCCGCTCAATGCGCAGGCCATCGGTGCGCGGGCCTTTGCCCTGTTCACCAAAAATCAGCGCCAGTGGCAGGCCAAACCGCTGACCACCGAGGCGATCGAGGCGTTTAAAGCCAATTTACAGCAGGTTGGTATTGATGCCGGACAGGTTCTGCCCCACGACAGTTACCTGATCAATCTCGGACACCCGGAAAAAAGTGCACTGGAAAAATCACGCAACGCGTTTGTCGACGAGATGCAACGCTGTGAGCAACTGGGTCTGCCGTTACTGAATTTCCATCCCGGCTCACATCTGAACAAGATCAGCGAACAACAGAGCCTGGCCATCGTGGCCGACTCCATCAACCAGGCACTGGAACAGACCCGGGGCGTCACCGCCGTGATCGAAAACACCGCCGGCCAGGGCACCAATCTTGGTTACCGTTTCGAGCATCTGGCCGAGATCATCGAACAGGTTGAAGATAAATCCCGCGTCGGAGTCTGCATCGATACCTGTCATACCTTTACCGCCGGTTATGATCTGCGCACGCCCGAAGCCTGTGAAGAAACCTTTGGCGAATTCGCTGAAATCGTCGGCTTTGACTATTTACGCGGCATGCACCTCAATGGTTCCAAACCCGATCTTGGCGATCGGGTCGATCGCCATGAATCACTGGAGAAAGGCAAACTGGGAGTGGCCGTGTTTCACTACATCATGCAGGACAATCGCTTCGATGATATCCCCATGGTGCTGGAGACACCCGACCCCGATAACTGGGCCCACGAGATCGCCCTGTTATACAGCTGGCAATGACAATCCTGCTTTGTCGTCCGCCTGCCGGATATCGCTTCGCTATATTTGGCCTATATCTGGCAGTCACCACTGCAGTATTTCGGATTTCCGACTGCCGACTGCCAACTGTCAACTGCCAACTTCAATCATAACCCCTTCCGGCAGGGGTTGATTCGCCCCCTATGTGACCTGACATAATAGGTATCATTCAGGTTAAACGGATTTCAGTATGCCCTATTCAGAACAGACGATTACGTCCAAACGCCCCTGGTCGGAAAACATCTTTACCTTTACCACTACCCGCCCGGAAGGCTTTGAATTCAAGAACGGTGAGTTTGTCACCCTGGGCCTGCGCCCGGAAGGCAAGCTGATTCCCCGTGCCTATTCGATCGTCTCGACCAATGAGGACGACCAGCTGGAATTTCTGAGTATCGCGGTACCGGACGGCCCGCTGACCAGCCACCTGGCCGAGGCCAATACCGGCAGTTCGATCTGGATCAATACCAAAAGTACCGGGTCACTGACTCTGAACCACGTGCAGCCGGGACGGCATCTGTACATGCTGGCGACCGGCACCGGCCTGGCCCCGTTTATGTCACTGGTTCGCTCCAGTGAAGCCTTCGAGCATTTCGAGCGTGTCATCCTGGTCCATAGCGTGCGCCATGCCCCGGCACTGGCTTACCGGGATGAGCTGGAAGCCCGCCATGGCGATGAATTTCTCTATGTGCCGACCGTCACCCGGGAAGAATTTGCCAACACCGAGCGCGGTGCGGATCTGTTCCGCTCCGGGGAACTTGCCGAACAACTGGGCCTGCCGAAAGTCGATCCCGAGCAGGATCGGGTCATGCTGTGTGGCAATCCGCAAATGAACAAGGACATGAGCGAACACCTGGAAGACAACGGCTGGACCATGACCAATTACAAAGGCGTGGGGAACTTCACCGTAGAACAGGCGTTTGTACTGTCACACTGAAGCGTTCAGACATAGCTGATCGGCGAGCGTAACAACATATCGATGAACGCCTCCGCCACCGGATGATCCAGGCGCGAGCGATTGCGGGCAATCCACAGGGTTCGCTGAATCCGAAAACCGGTGACTTTCAGGTGATAGAGATCGCCGGCAGCCACCTTCTCTTTGACGGCAAAGCGCGGCAGAAAACTGACGTGCTTGCCCCGTCCCAGCATTTCGACAATAGTGTCGGTGGAGCCTACCTCCAGCGCCACGTCCAGTTTCTCAATCCCGATACCGGTTAACGCCTGGTCCAGTTCTTCGCGGCTGGAAGCATGCTTTTCCCGCAGCACATAGGGCAGTTCGGTCAGCTGCTCCACGGCCAGCCATTCACTTCCCGCCAGGGGATGGTTGGCGCCGCAGACCAGCCATAACTCATCGTCGGCCCATTTCTGCACCAGTACATCGGCATGATCCGGCGCATTTTCCATCAACGCCAGATCGGTGCGCCCCGTCACCAGATGAGACTGGATATCCCGGCCGTAGGCCATGCGACTGTCGATTTTGTAATCGGGATAGCGTTCGGCAAACTGGAACAACAGATCCGGCAGCAGGTGCTCGCCAATGGAAAACGTCACCTCGAGAGCCAGGGTATTCTGGCCCAGGTGCAGGCTCTGCAATTCTTCATGGAGGGCCCGCTGACGATCCAGGGTCTGAACGGCCAGCAGATACACCTTTTCCCCCGCGGGCGTCAGCCGCAGCCGGCCGCTGACCCGCTCCATCAGCCGGATCCCGTAGCTGGCTTCCAGGGCCCGTAACCGCTTGGTTACCGCCGGCTGACCGATATTCAGCGCCGCCGCCGCCGAGGAGACACCGCCCTGCTCGACGATCGCTCGCAGCGTCGCCCAACCATTGATATCGGGAAGATCGTTATATTCCATAGAGGAATATTTACATAAAGAATTTCATTAGTAAATACTGAAACACTGTCGCATAATACGCGCCCTCGGTAAGCATATCTTACTAATTTCCTGTAGTTTTCTGTCAGCCGGTCAGTTCGCCGGCAACCAGACTGAACAGACTAACTCGAGGTGATATTCCACAGGGCAATATTAGTCCTCTGGTAGCACCCGCAAGCATCCATGGAGTGCATCGATGACCAAATCTGCAGACAATTCGGCTCCCGCCCACAAGGCGAAACTGAAGCCGGTCCACTACGCCATTCTGTACGGGATTGCCAGCCTGGGACTCTATTTCCTGCTGTTCCTGTTCAATGACGATATTCGCCAGATGGCCGAAGCGACCAGTCGCGGTGACAAGTCCCTGTTTTATGTCCCTATTATCATCGCGTTTATCTTTTCCATCGTGCACGGCGCCTTCACCGGTTATTTCTGGGAAGCGCTTGGTATCAGTGCCAAGAAGAAATAATTTTTAAGAGGTTAATCTCGTGGAAGCTGTCAATTTTCTTGATCTCAATTCAACAACCGTATTCCTGCTGTTCATGGTCGGTTTCATCGGCGGCATGGTCAGCGGCTTCATCGGCTCCGGTGGCGCCTTTGTCCTGACCCCCGCCATGATGAGCCTGGGCGCGCCGGGTGTCGTCGCCGTGGCCAGTAACATGGCTCACAAGTTCCCCAAAGCGCTGGTCGCCGCTATCAAGCGAAACAAATACGGCCAGGTCGACATCAAGCTGGGACTCATCATGGGTATATTTGCCGAGATAGGCGTGTTTGTCGGCAAGGAGTTCATGACCAATATTCGCAACAATTTCGGGAATACCGGCACCGATCTGTATGTCTCTCTCGTGTTTATCGTGGTACTGGCCCTGGTTGGCGGCTATGTATTGCGTGATGCCTTCAAATGCAAACGTGAGGGCGGCGATGAGGAAGGCGCCGAACATATCACGCCGCGTCTGGCCAAATGGGTCCAGTCGGTCAACATTCCCGGCACTATGATGAGTTTCCGTTCCATCGGCGGCAAACGCGTCTCCGTCCTGTTCATTGCTCCGCTGGGCTTCGCAACCGGCCTGCTGGCTGCCTCGATCGCGGTTGGCGGCTTCATCGGTGTTCCCGCCATGATGTATGTGCTGGGTGTCCCGGCAATTATGGCTTCGGCCACGGAACTGGTGGTCGCCTTTGTCATGGGCATGGGCGGTA
>JAXHTI010000124.1:0-7243 GCA_034190045.1 Pseudomonadota bacterium | reverse complement strand
GGCAAAAACGCCAGCGGCCCGTCGGGCATGAAACGCTGCCAGGCCGTCTCGCGGTGAAACTGTTCGGTCTTGACATACGTCACCAGCGCGGCCTGATCATAATCCCAGCCGCGCACCCGGATACCGGCCTGGCGACGCACCCACGAATTGCCGCCGTCGGCACCGACCAGCAGTTTCGCCGTCAACGGTTCACCCTGTTCGAGAGTCAGGCGAACCTGTTTGTCATCGAACTCAAACGCCGTCGGCGTCAGCGGCGCCAGGTAATCGATATTCTTCGCCGCGTCGATCTGCTGATGCAGGGTTTGTATCAGCACCCGGTTCTCGACGATGTGCCCGAGCGTCGCCTCGCCCAGTTCGGCGCTGTCGAAGTGAATCACGCCATCGCCGCTGGCATCCCAGACGTGCATCTCGCGAAACGGACTGACACGTTCACCGTGATCGCCGGGCCAGGCATTCAACTGTTTTAAAAATGCCTCGCTGGCGCGGGTGATGGCACTGACCCGCAGATCGAACCCGTCGGCCGTCCAGTTGGCTTCGAAGCGTTGCGCATCGAGTAGCGCAATGCGCAACGGGGTATCGGCCAGGGCGCAGGCCAGACTGGCGCCGACCATGCTGCCGCCGACGATGATCAGATCATAATCACGGCTCACAGTTTCAATCCCCGGCCCAGGCGCGGCAGCTTGCCGACATAACCCATGGCATGGCGCACCAGCTGTTTTTTCAGCGGCGGCAGAATATCCAGCAACGTCAGCCCCAGATTGCGTGCCACCGCCAGCGGCAGGAAGTTATTGGAAAACAGGCGTACCAGGCCGTCAGTCGCCAGCGAGGTCTGCAGATGATCCCGCCGGCGCCATTGTGCGTAACGCCGCAGGACAGTCAGCTCGCCGATGTCTTCGTCTTGCGTCAGCGCCTCGGCCACGACCTGGGATAACACCGCCACATCGCGCAGGCCCAGGTTAAAGCCCTGCCCGGCCACCGGGTGCAGGGTGTGGGCGGCATTACCGATCACCGCCAGGCGCGGTCGCACGTGCTCGCGGGTTTGCAAAAACTTGAGCGGATAAAGATGCCGTTGACTGGCGCGGGTAAAGCGGCCGGCCCGCTCACCGAAACGTTCCTGCAGTTGCGACAAAAAGGTGGCCTCGTCCCAATCCTGTACCGTCTCGACCTGATCCGGTTTGAGCGTCCAGACCAGGGCGAAGGCATTGTCGTTGCCCTGCTCATCACGCATGGGCAACAGGGCCATCGGTCCGCTGTCGGTAAACCGTTCGTAGGCAATGTTGCGATGCGGACGGTCGACGGCCACGTTGCTGATCAGCGCCGACTGATGATAATCCAGCGTGAAGGTAGCGATCCCGCTGTCGTTACGAATAAACGAATCCCCGCCGTCGGCCGCGACCACCAACGCCGCGGTGATCTCGCGCAGTTCATCATCCTGTTTTAAAACCACGCTGGCGTGTTCCGGCGCAAACTGCACGGCTTTGACACTGGCCGGGCAGAGCAGCGTCACATTGGCCTGCTGTTCAAGCTGCCGGGAAAGTGCCTGGCCCAGCACGCGGATCTCGGCCACATAGCCCATCGCCGCCAGTCCCTGTTCGCCGGCATCCAGATGCGCACTACCGGCATGCCCCCGATCGGAGACATAAATCTCCCGAATCGGTGTCACCCCCTGCGCCTCGATCGCGGACCACAACCCCATGGCGGCAAAGATCTGTTGCGAACCGTAGGCCAGTGCTACCGTGCGTGTGTCGAACCCGGGATGCTGCTGCGTATTGAAGGGATGCGCCTCGACCACGGCAATCCGCAGGTCGGTGTCGGCCAGTGCACAGGCCAGGCTGGCGCCGACCAGGCCGCCGCCGACGATGATCAGATCGAATTCATTCGGGTTCGGCGCGCTCATCCGGCCATCAATGCCTCGATCTCGTCGGGATCCTTGGGAACATCGCGGGTCAGTACTTCGCAACCTTCTTTGGTCACCAGCACATCATCCTCGATGCGAATACCGATGTTGTGCCATTTTTTGGCCACCTCGCTGTGCCGCGCCGAGATATACAACCCTGGTTCAATGGTCAGGGTCATCCCCGGCTCCAGCACGCGCCATTCGGTATCCACCTTGTAGTCGCCCACATCGTGCACATCCATACCCAGCCAGTGACCGGTACGATGCATGTAATACGGCTTGTAGGCCTGGTCCTCGAGCAACTTGTTCAGCGAGCCCTTGAGAATCCCCACATCCTTGAGCCCCTGCGTGAGTACCTTGACCGCCGCCTCATGGGGATCGTTCCAGTGATTGCCCGGTTTGACCTGCTCGATCGCCGCGTACTGGGCCTCCAGAACAATATCGTACAGGGTGCGTTGCGCCTTGCTGTATTGGCCGTTAACGGGAAAGGTACGCGAGATGTCCGCCGCGTAATAGTCATACTCGGCCCCGGCATCGATCAGCAGCAGATCGCCGTCGTTCAAAGAGCCCTGGTTTTCGATGTAATGCAGGATACAGCCGTTGGCGCCCCCGCCGACGATCGAGGGATAGGCCGGGAAGCGGGCCCCCTGTTGCATGAAGGTATGCAGCAGCTCGGCCTCGATCTGGTATTCGTACATACCGGGCTTGCAGCTTTGCATGGCACGGATATGCGCCTGGGCGGAAATTTTGGCGGCCTTGCGCATCGCCTTGAGTTCCTGGCTGCTCTTGTACAGGCGCATGTCGTGCAGATGATGCTCCAGTGAGACGAACTCGCCCGGTGTATGAATCCCGGCACGGGACTGTTTGCGCAGGCGATTGACCCAGCCGATCAGGCGCTGATCGAAATCCGGGCTGGCGCCCATGGTGTAAAACACCCGTTCCTTGTTCTCCAGCAGCCCCGGCAGGATGTCATCGATATCATCGATGGGAAACGAATCATCCGCTTTATAGCGTTCCACCGCGCCTTCCTGGCCGGCACGCGGCCCGTTCCAGACTTCCATATCGGGGTCGTTTTCGCGACAGAACAGAATATATTCACCGTGCTCGCGCCCCGGCACCAGCACCGCCACCGCCTCCGGCTCGGGAAAACCGGTCAGATAATAGAAGTCGCTGTCCTGACGATAATGAAACTCGGTATCGCGATTGCGCATACGCTGCGGGGCCGCCGGCAGAATCGCCACCGAATCCGGCCCCATCAGTTCCATCAGATGCTTGCGACGTTTGGTAAATTCCTGTGTATTCATAAGATCAGGTTCTAGTCTCTAGTTACTAGGTGCTAGGGAAAACATTTGCCACATCCGATTTTACCTGCCCTTCGGGCAACTGCCAGGGGTTAGCGGCCTAGATACTAGCCCCTAGTACCTAGCCCCTGTCCTAATGTATCGGCACCTCACCGTCACCCGCGCTCGAGTACTGTCGGCGCAGCTCTTCGCGAAACAGCAGTACCCCCATACGCAGGTATTCGACCAGTTCGGCGTAGGCGGCTTCATCCTCGCCGTCGTCCTCGAGCTCATAGCCTTCGGCGCGGGAGATTTCCAGCATGTCCTGGATGATTTCGGGCAGTTCACCGGGCAGGTTTTCCGGTTGCTGGATGCCGCCGGCCGCCAGGCCGGTTAAAAAGCCCTGGCACCAGTGGCCCAGCGCTTCCACCCGGACCGCCAGGGCGGCCTCGTCGTGAGGTAATAATAAATGGAAGTCGAACTGTTCGCTGTCGAACTGTTTGCGGCTCTCCTCGAACAGGGTCAACAACGGTTCCGGAGTTGGCGCCAGGGCATCCCGGCTCGGGCCGGTGAGCACCAGGGCCAGCCAGCTGTCGACGTCCAGCCCCTGAATGGTGCAGAACATGGCGCACAACAGGCCGTGGCTTTCCGCCGGGTCGGTATCGGCACCCTGGGCATGCAGGGCATCGGCTACCAGGTCAAAATCGGGCAGTGATTCGGTCATCTATATAAGGGTATACGGCAGCTGAAATCGAGAGGATAAGCCATTTACTCGATCAGCAACAGTCACGGAGGCCAAATGGCGGTTTTTGGCTGAACGGCCCGTTGACCCTGCCCGGCCGCCGCTCTATATTGAGCCATAGACTGAATTTGCGTCCCGAATCAGTGATAACAACGACTTATAAGTGATATTTGATGGACGAACTGGACCTGAAAAAGCTTGAAACCCGCGTCGACGACCTTATCAAGGCCGTAGACCGGTTGCAGCAGGAAAATAAAACCCTGCGCGACAGCCAGACAAACCTGATGTCCGAGCGCAACCAGCTGGTGGAAAAAACCGAGCTGGCACGCAGCCGGGTCGAGGCGATGATCGAGAAACTCAAGGCGATGGAAAATGAGTGAAAAGCCGGCCAATACGGTCACTGTGCATATCCTGGACAAGGAGTACCTGATCGCCTGTCCGGAGGAGGAAAAGCACGATCTGATGCGCTCGGCCGATTACCTGGACATGAAAATGCGCGAGATCCGCGACAGCGGCAAGATCATCGGCACCGATCGCATCGCCGTGATGGCCGCGTTGAATATCTCTCATGAGCTACTGACACAGTCCGGACCCGACAGCAAAATGGACAGTGATGTCAGTGGCCGTATCAAGGGCATTCAGGACAAGATCGAAGATGCCCTGTTCAAAACCCGGCAGATGGAAATCTGACGCCGGTAACCGAGTCAATGGGCGCCCCCTGCGGTATGCGTGAGTCGATCGGGATATTCTTGAGCCGATAAACACATCCCCGGGAGCCGAACTCCGGTGTTGTGTGCAAGTCCGGCCCCGACCGGAAAGCCTGATACGCCGGAAGACGCTCCCACCTTGAACCCCTGGTTCAAGACGAAGATCACCACGGTACAGGCGGGGGCGCGCCCACCCTATCAACAGCGCGTCCTTCGGACGCAGGGGCTAGTGGCTAGGGGCTAGTGACGAGGAAGATCAAAACCCGGTCCAAATGATCCACTCCTACCCCATCATCTCCTGACTCCTGACTCCCGATTCACCACTGCCGACTGCAATCTGCCAACTCAGTACTAAGAACTCAGCACTCAGCACTCAGAACTTTCTCTGTTTTCAGTGGTTCATATGCGATGCTGTTTAGCCCCCCCATAGCCGAGTGACATAAATTCCTGAAAATATTACTATCACACCATGACCGACCGAAAATCCCTGCGCTTTAGCATGCGTGACAGGCGCCGCGCGTTATCGGCCCACGAGCAACGCGAGGCCTCGCTGGCCCTGACCGAACAGCTTGCCGGGCACCGGCTGTTTCATCTGGCCCAGCGCATCGCCTTCTATCTGCCCAATGACGGTGAGATCGATCTCACCTGGCTGCTGGAATACGCCTGGCAACGGAACAAGCTGTGCTATCTGCCGGTACTGGGCCCGCGTAATGGCCGGCGCATGTGGTTTTTACCGTATCGCCCCGACACCCGACTGAACCCCAACCGCTTCGGCATTCCCGAACCGGCGCACAGCCGTCGCGATCGGCTGTTCAGTCCGATGTCGCTGGATCTGGTCCTGATGCCGCTGGTGGCGTTCGATCAAGAGGGCAACCGCGTCGGTATGGGCGGCGGGTTTTATGATCGAACCTTCGGCTTTCGCCGTTACCGGCGTCACTGGCAACGTCCCTGGCTGGTGGGAACGGCCTATGCGTTTCAGCAGGTCGAACAGATCGACGCGGCCATCTGGGACGTACCACTGGACGGTATCGCCACCGAACAGGGGCTGCTCCGGTTTCAGATCAATTCCGGCGTCTGATCCCCGGTCACACCACCTCTCGCGCCCTGCAGGGAAATTTATGAAATAATCCGGCCACGTTCCAAGAGGAGATCCGCATGAATTACTGGCTGATGAAATCCGAACCCGATGTTTTTGGCATCGATGACCTGACCGCGATGCCGCGCAAGACCGACCACTGGGACGGCGTGCGCAATTACCAGGCCCGCAACATGATGCGCGACGAGATGAAAAAGGGTGACCAGGTCTTCTTCTACCATTCCAACTGCAAGGAACCGGGTATCGTCGGTATCGCGGAGGTCGTCAAGGAAGGCTACCCCGATCATACGGCCTGGGACCCGAAATCCAAGTATTACGACCCCAAAAGTGACCCGGAAAATCCGCGCTGGTACATGGTCAACATCAAGTTCGTACGCAAATTCGAGCGTACCGTCACCCTGCAGGAGATGAAACAGGAGAAAGCCCTGGAAGGAATGAAGCTGCTGCAGCGCGGCAACCGCCTCTCTGTCATGCCGGTCGACAAAAAACACTGGCAACATATCCTGAAAATGGAAAAACGCTGATCCATCACAGCGGATCGCACCCAATCAAGCGGCCCACGGGCCGCTTTTTTGTTCTGTCGCCACCGAACAACGCGATCGGGCGGCCTGATCAGCCATTATCGAACCGATCCAGGCCGAAACAAACGGTCGTGATGATAAAAAATTGCATCATGCAATAATTTTATGCGTCTTCGGGGGCGACAATCGCGATCGAAACGCCTGTTTTACTGTTCACAACACACGATCAGCCATCAACAACGACGTTCAACCCCCTCTGTTAGCCGCAACACCGCCTTCTATCACTGTCCATAACGAAAAAATAAACCGATATAGTGCAATTTTCTTGTTCAGAAGCCGTGTCGGCTTCACTCGCGGGCGGTTATATGGATGCAATAGCCATGGATCACTGAAAAAATTTAACTCACACGGCCTGTCAGAGACGTTCACAAGTCCTCTTGTTGCAATTTTTGCAACATCGAACGCCGGAATCGGCCACAACAGCGTCGATCAACGCATTCAAACGCCAGCGAAGCAGACATAAAGCCCGTTACGCATGCTGATCACTGCCGTGATGAACCGATTCGGCGCAACAAAAACCCGAATACTTGCTTAACACCCCCCTTCATCGGCAAAATTTTTCTTCGCGACTCAAAAAAATTAAAAAATTTTTCCCCGCGGTCGTTATAAAACAGGAAATCTGGCGTATCGAAGCCGAAATTCATACAATACAAGCGCTAACAGTAAAAAATTAATTTGCATTACTAGCATTTTTATTCTAGTTGGCTATACTCTGCTAAACTCAGTGCTCAACTCGGAGGGTTGTTAACTATGGCAACAAAGAAAAAGACCAAGAAGAAAGTCGCGAAGAAGAAAACCGCTTCTCGCAAAAAAGTAGCGAAGAAAAAAGTCGCTAAGAAACGGGCAGCCAAGAAGAAGACCGCTGCCAAAAAGAAAACCAAGAAAAAGGCTAAGAAGAAAGTAGCCAAGAAGAAGGCGAAGAAAAAGGCCAAGAAGAAAG
>JAXHTI010000123.1:0-7335 GCA_034190045.1 Pseudomonadota bacterium | reverse complement strand
GGGTACAAGCCGAACCGCCAAAGCCCCGTCCCTCGCGACGGGGTTTTTGTTTGCAGGTCGGGTGGCCAGCGAATGCGGGTCTTCTCGCCAGACGGCTGGAAATTCGGCCTGCAAAACCAACATGATTGGAACAGGTAAGACTCATTTTCCCGGGCCGTCTTGGCGCTCGTAACTTATATACGGAACTGAAAGATGAAATTCGTCGATGAAGCAGCGATTCGGGTCGAAGCCGGCAAGGGCGGTAACGGCTGCGTCAGCTTTCGGCGTGAAAAATTCATCGAGTTCGGCGGCCCCGATGGTGGCGACGGGGGTGACGGCGGCGATGTGTATCTGATCGGCGAGGGGAATCTCAACACTCTGGCCGATTTTCGCTATACCCGCCAGTTTCGCGCCGAGCACGGTCAGCAGGGCAAGGGCCGTAACATGACCGGCAAGGGCGGCCAGGATCTCACCATTCCCGTGCCGCTGGGCACCCAGGTGTTCGACGAAGAGACCCAGGAACTGCTCGGCGATGTGCTGAAACACGGCCAGACTCTGCTGGTGGCCAAGGGCGGCCATCACGGGATCGGCAATACCCGTTTCAAAAGCAGTACCAACCGGGCGCCGCGCCAGTCCACCCCCGGCACTCCCGGCGAGGCCCGCCTGCTGCGCCTGGAGATGAAAGTGCTGGCCGACGTGGGACTGCTGGGCCTGCCCAATGCCGGCAAGTCCACCTTTATCCGCGCCGTCTCCGCGGCCCGCCCCAAGGTGGCTGATTACCCGTTTACCACCATCTATCCCAACCTGGGCGTGGTCAGCGTCGAGGCGCACCGCAGCTTCGTGATTGCCGATATTCCGGGGATTATCGAGGGTGCCGCCGAGGGGGCCGGGCTGGGGCTGCAGTTTCTCAAGCATGTCTCGCGCACCCGTCTGCTGCTGCACCTGGTGGATATGGTCCCGCCGGATCCGGCCGGCGACCCGGCGAGCGATGTGCGCACCATCGAGCAGGAGATGGTGCGTTTTGATCCGGCCCTGGCCGACTATGAGCGCTGGCTGGTATTGAATAAAATCGACCTGCTGCCCGAGGACGAACGCGAGGCCCGCTGCCAGGCGGTCGTCGACGAACTGGGCTGGCAGGGACCGGTCTATTCCGTTTCGGCGATCGGCCAGATCGGCACCCGGCAGCTGTGTTATGACATCATGAGCTATATCGAACGCCAGCGAGAGGACGCCCGGCCGGCATCGGCAGACGACTAACGCGACAGTGGAACAAGACGCATGGCCAGACGGCAACAACTGAAAAGCTCGCAGCGCTGGGTCATCAAGATCGGCAGCGCCCTGCTGACCCGCGACGGCGCCGGCCTCAACCGCGACGGGCTGGATGACTGGGTCGCGCAGATGACCGCCCTGGTGGAGCAGGGCGTGGAAATCGTGCTGGTCTCTTCCGGCGCGGTGGCGGAGGGCATGTCCCGGCTGGGCTGGAAGCAGCGTCCCAGCGCCCTGCATCATTTGCAGGCGGCCGCCGCCGTGGGACAGATGGGGCTGATTCAGGCCTACGAATCGCGTTTTGCCCGGGATAACCTGCATACCGCCCAGATTCTGCTGACCCACGACGATCTCACCAGCCGCAAGCGCTATCTCAACGCCCGCAGCGCGGTGCGCAGCCTGTTGCAGCTGGGGGTGATCCCGGTCATCAACGAGAATGACACCGTGGTCACCGACGAGATCCGCTTCGGCGATAACGACACCCTCGCCGCGCTGGTTGCCAACCTGGTGGAAGCCGATACCCTGATTATCCTGACCGATCAGCAGGGGCTGTACGATCGGGATCCGCGCCAGCACAGCGATGCCACGCTGATCGACGAGGCCCCGGTGCATGACGCATCGCTGGATGCGATGGCCTCCGACGGCGCCGGGGCGCTGGGCCGCGGCGGCATGAAGACCAAGCTGCGCGCCGCGCGCCTGGCCGCCCGCTCCGGCACCTCCACGGTCATCGCCTCGGGCCGGGAAGACCAGGTGCTGACCCGGCTGCGGGCCGGGGAGGGGCTGGGCAGCCTGCTGTACGCCGAACAGGCGCCGCTGGCGGCGCGCAAGCAGTGGCTGGCCGGTCATTTGCAGATGCGTGGCCGCCTGGAGCTCGATGCCGGGGCCGTGAAAGTGCTGCAACAATCGGGGCGCAGCCTGCTGGCGGTCGGCGTGCGGGGTGTCAGCGGCGATTTTGTGCGCGGCGAGATGGTCGCCTGCGTCAGCCCCGAGGGCCGGGAAGTGGCCCGGGGACTGGTCAATTACAATGCCGATGAGGTGCGCCGTATCATGGGCCAGCCGAGCGAGGCCATCGAATCGATTCTGGGGTATGTCGACGAGCCGGAGCTGATCCACCGGGATAACATGGTACTGGTGTAAGCGCGTAAAGTTACCGCGTCGTCGACCGATACCATTATGACAGGCAGGGGCATTCGCTGTCGTCCCCGGCTCACTTGAGCGACTGCAACAGGAGTCCGTGATGAAGATTCTGGTGGTGGATGACGATATCCAGCTTGCCCGGCTGATCAGCGGGATGTTCGAACAGCTGGGCGAGACCGACGTGGAGTGTCTCGAAGACGGCCGGGAAGGACTGCGCCGGCTGCGGCAGGCGGCCTATGATCTGGTGTTACTGGATATCAATATGCCGGCCATGAGCGGGGTCGATTTTGTGGTCGAGCTGGGCCAGCAACAACCGGGGACCCCCTGCATTTTCGTCACCGCCGCTACCGATGAAATGGCGCAGGCCGCGATGAACGTGGCCCGCGAGGCGGGGGTCGGGATGCTGGGCACGCTGCGCAAACCGTTTTCGCTGGAGCAGCTTGAAGCTTTAGTCCGGCAGGCCCGCCCTGCCGCCTGAACCGGCCTGCCGGGCATAAAAAAAGCCGGATAACTATCCGGCTTTTTTTATGTTTGCTGCGGGGCTGCCCCGATTACATCGCGCGGATGCGGGCATTGAGCCGGCTCTTGTGCCGGGCGGCCTTGTTCTTGTGAATCAGACCCTTGCTGGTGGTCTTGTCGATGATGGCCACGGCCTGCTTGTAGGCCTGTTCAGCCTGGGCCTTGTCGCCGGCTTTCACTGCGCCGAGCACTTTCTTGACGAAGGTGCGGAACTTGGAACGATAGGCGGCGTTGTGCTGACGGTTATTTTCCGCCTGGCGCGCCCGTTTGCGGGATTGTGCAGTGTTGGCCAAAACGTCTCTCCTGACTCAATCAATTTCGGAATTTCGAAGGCCGCGTATGATCGGGGTTTTGGCCCGAAAAGTCAACGACCTGGCGAAATTTCATCGCCTGCGTATTCAGCGCCCCGGCCGGTGGGGTAAGATGCGCAGGTCGGCCCGGCTGCCGGTTTGGGTGTAAGTGGTTACAAACTAACAAGCCTTTGAATAACAACAAGATAGAGACGCCGCCATGGGACTGCTACGGTCCACCGCCATTTTCAGCAGCATGACCCTCATCTCCCGCATCACCGGCCTGGTGCGGGATGTGGTGTTCGCGGCCGTGTTCGAGTTCGGCAAGGCCACCGACGCCTTTTTGATCGCCTTCAAGATCCCCAATTTCCTGCGCCGGCTGTTCGCCGAGGGGGCCTTCGCCCAGGCCTTCGTGCCGGTGCTGGCCGAGTACAAGGTCCAGCGCGACGAGGCGGCGGTGCGCGATCTGATTGCCGCCACCGCCGGTACCCTGGGTGCGGTGTTGCTGATCCTGACCGCGCTGGTGGTGCTGGTGACTCCCCTGTTCGTCATGCTGATTGCCCTGGGCTATATCGGCGATCCGGCGCAGGTGGATCTGACCGCCGAAATGCTGCGCATCACCTTCCCCTATATCTTTTTTATCTCCCTGACCGCACTGTCCGGCGGGGTGCTCAACACCTACGGGCGTTTTGCCCTGCCGGCTTTTACCCCGGTGCTGCTCAACCTGAGCCTGATCGGCGCGGCCCTGTGGCTGTCGGACTACTTTGCCGTGCCGGCCATGGCCCTGGCCTGGGGCGTGCTGATCGCCGGGCTGGCGCAGCTGCTGTTGCAGCTGCCGTTTTTGCTCAAACTGCGACTGTTGCGCTGGCCGCGCTGGGGCTGGCGCGATTCGGGGGTGCGGCGCATCATGAAATTGATGCTGCCGGGCATCATCGGCTCCTCGGCCATGCAGATTAATCTGCTGTTCGACGTGATGGTCGCCTCGTTCCTCGCCTTTGGCAGCATTACCTGGCTCTATTTTGCCGATCGGATGATGGAGTTTCCGCTGGGGCTGTTCGGTATTGGCCTGGCCACGGTGATCCTGCCCTATCTGTCGGAGAAGTTCGCCCGCCAGGATGCACTGGCCTTCTCGCGCACGCTGGACTGGGCGCTGCGCTGGGTGTTGCTGATCGGCCTGCCGGCGGCGGTGGCGCTCGGGGTACTGGCCGGGCCGATCCTGGCGACGCTGTTCCTGTACGGCGGCAAGGGCGGCCATGATCTGAGCATGATGGCGCTGGCGCTGATCGCCTACAGCTTCGGTCTGCTCGGCTTCATGCTGGTCAAGGTGCTGGTGCCGGGCTACTTCGCCCGCCAGGACACCAAAACGCCGATGAAAGTGGCGCTGATCGCCATGGTGGCAAACATGATTTTCAACGTGATCCTGGTGGTGACGCTGGTGCAGGTGGGCTATTCCGCCCCCCATGCCGGGCTGGCGCTGGCGACCACACTCTCCTCGTTCATCAATGCCATGCTGTTGTTACGCGGCCTGTTGCGTGACGGGGTGTTTCGCCCCGAGGCCGGCTGGGGCCTCTACTTTGTGCGCGTGATACTGGCCGCCGGGGTGATGGGCGCGGGCCTCTGGGTTCTGGCCGGCGACTGGATGCAGTGGGTCGATTACACGCTGATCCAGCGGCTGAGCCACCTGGGCTGGCTGATCCCCGCCGGGGCCGCGATTTACTTCGCCGTGCTGGCCCTCAGCGGCCTGCGCTTCGGCCAGTTCCGCCGGCCGGTGTCGGGTTAACCTGCTGAAGGGCAGAGAATGATCTCTCGCAAAGACGCAGAGCCGCCAAGAAAAGATTATTGCCCTTCTTTGCGCGCTTTGCGCGCTTTGCGCCTTGGCGAGCGTTGTATTTCATTTGCCCGAAGCGCAAACCCGGGTAGGGTGCCGTCCTGCGCACCGCATTCTCGATGCTGGAATCTCTCGCAGAGACGCAGAGACGCAGAGACCGCAAAGAAAAAGATATTGCACTTCTCAGCGCCTTTGCGCCTCGGCGAGCGTTTTATTTCATTTACCTAAAGTCCTGGGATTTTTCGCTAACAGCCCCTTGTTTTTGTTATACTTTTGGCCTTTTTCCGGCGGTGTATATCAATCATGGAGCTGATCCGCGGTCTGCATAATCTGCGCCCCCGTCATCACGGTTGCGTGGCGACCATCGGCAATTTCGACGGGGTGCATCTGGGCCATCAGGCGGTCATCGGTCAGCTGGCGGAGAAGGCCGACGAGCTGTGCCTGCCGGCGGTGGTCATCACCTTCGAGCCGCAGCCGCTGGAATATTTCAAACCCGAGGCGGCGCCTTCGCGCCTGACCCGCTTTCGGGAAAAGATCCAGGCCCTGCGCCGCTATGCCGTGGATCGGGTGTTGTGTCTGCCGTTCAATCGCAGGCTGGCGCAACTGAGCCCGGCCGAATTTATACAGCAGGTCCTGGTCGATGGGCTGGGCGTGAAGTACCTGGTGGTCGGCGATGATTTTCGTTTCGGCCGCGGCCGGGCCGGGACCATCGATGATTTGCTTGAGGCCGGTCGCGAACACGGCTTTACGGTGGTCAACATGCACACCTTCGAGATCGACGGCGAGCGGGTCAGCAGCACGCGCATTCGCCAGGCGCTGGAAGCCGGCGACATGGGCGCGGCCGAACGGCTGCTGGGGCGCGACTATCGCATGAGCGGGCGCGTGGCACACGGCGACCGGCTGGGCCGCCAGCTCGGGTTTCCCACGGCCAATATTCATCTGCACCGGCGGGTGACGCCCCTGCAGGGTATCTTCGCGGTGGACGTGTTCGGGCTGGATCGCGAACCGTTGCAGGGGGCCGCCAGCCTGGGGACCCGGCCGACCGTGGACGGCACGCGCGCCCTGCTGGAAGTGTTTATTCTCGATTTCGACCAGGACATTTACGGGCGGCATATCCAGGTGAGTTTCCGGCATAAATTGCGTAACGAGGAAAAGTACGACTCGCTGGAACGACTCAAACAGCAGATCGACACCTTGCCCAAAAATGATTGCCCCAATAGGGCTTTCGGCGCAACTCACGGAACTGGCGAAACACCTTCATCGCCGTTTGTCCCTTTACGCGGCCCATCAAATCCGAAATCGCTACCTTGGGGGGAATCATCACCAACAAATGAACATGGTCCTTCTGAACGTTCAATTCCACCACTTCGCATCCCGCAAATCCGCATATCGCTTGGATGCCGGCGTTGACCGTATCGCCCACAGCCCCCACCAGAATGCGGAAACGGTATTTGGGAACCCAGATAATGTGGTACTGACAATGCCATATCGTATGTGATAGTTTACGGAACCGGCTCACTGCTTCCTCCTTGCGTTTGATGTTGCGGCAACAACTCAGCGCAAGGATAGCAGTGACCGGCCTTTCAGGCCATGCCCATCCGGGACCGGCATAGCCAATCCCACTTAACCACGCCCGAAGGGCGTGGATTTCTGCTTCGCATTAAAGCAGCGGATTTCATCGATACCGATCGGCAGAATTACCGCCTGACAGACCCAATTGAAGTTTCTGCCGCCAGTGTGCCTATAAAATGGCCGAGGTGCTTATCTTGAAGTCCCTTTCAGCTTTGAGCTTTGAGCTTGACGCTTCGATTGTCAACGATCCAAACTATCTCAACTAACAACGCAAAAGGAACCCATGACACGCCACACGACCACCGCCCGCGCCGCGGGCAGCACGGGCCAAACCGAAAAAATGGGCTGGAATTCGCCCAGCTACACCCAATCCCAATCGGTTACGCTCGATCCAGAGCGGCTTATCGCCAACCGCTGTATCGGGATCGAACCGGATTCACCGGAAATCGAGCCCTACAAACTGTTGCGCACCCAGGTGCAGCAGCGCACCCGTGACAAAGGCTGGAACACGGTCATGGTGACCAGCTCCAAGCCAGGAGAGGGCAAAACTGTCACGGCCATCAACCTGGCCTTGTCCTTTGCCCTCGAATTCAACAACACGGCCCTTTTGGTGGATGCCGACCTCAAACAGCAGCAGGTCCACAAGACCCTTGGGTATCCCAGCCAATTCGGCCTAAGCGATTATCTGCTTTACGATCAACCCCTGAACGATTTGATCGTCTGGCCGGGCATCGAAAAACTCAC
>JAXHTI010000122.1:4013-7464 GCA_034190045.1 Pseudomonadota bacterium | reverse complement strand
ATCATCCCCTCGAAGGTTCCCTCGTTACCGATCGTACCGAGATAAATATGGCCCAGAGCGAAACCACTCAGCACCAGTGCGGTAATCGCGTGGATCAGGTTGGCACCCTGCATGGTGGCGCGTTCGAAACCCAGGTTGGGAAGCAGCAACACGATCCCGGAGATCATCAGGCCAATGCCGGCCACAAACAGGATCCAGAACCAGACCTTCTCGCCGGCATTCACCTTGTAGGCTGAACCGTGTCCCTTGCCAAGATAACCGCCACCTTTTTTGAACCATTCCCAGTCGGTCCGGGTAAAGAAATTTTCACTGAACCACATGGCCAGCATGACCACCAGGCCGACCACAAAGAACAATGACAGGTAGTCGTGTATCCACTTGGCGAACTGGGCATAAGCGGCAAAACCGTCATAGCCCATTACCGGGATCAACACCGCGCGCCCGTACAGCAGACTCAGCCCGGTGATCGCCAGCAAAATAAACAGTATCGCCACGAACCAGTGCAATGTTCGTTCGAATACCGTCCAGCGCAGGATCTTTCTGCCGGTGCGCTGTTCCAGTTTTGCCCTGCCCACGGTCAGATGGAACAGTATCAGCAGCGCAACCACGATGCCGATCAGCCAGGCACCCAGCGTGGCGAGCGGCCCGTTACGCACCTGGCGCCAGTTCTGGCCGCTGTTTTCGATCAGCTCAGCGGTCTCCTGTCCCTTTACCGTGGTAACACCGGCTGTGCCCTCACGTACCTCGCGCCAGTACTCGGCGCGGGGATTGGAACCGCTGCTGAACTCGGCCTGCACCGTGTCGATACCTATCAGTTGCCAGCTGACGACCAGCGGGGCCACCAGTACCAGCAGGGCCGCGAGACTCATGATCCACACCTTGCCCATCCGGCGCCGGGAATGCGGCTTCGCAGTCGGTTGTGTCTGTGTGCTCATGCTACTCTCCTGTTATCCGCTATTACCGCTGGGCCTGGCCCTGGATACGCCGATCGAGTTTCTCATCCAGCTGGGCACTGCGGCTGCGTTCCTCTTTGAGATAATCGTCATCCTGCACCCAGGGATCATGGGCCCGGCTATCACAGCCCGCCAGCATGACGGCGGCAAGTACTATCCATCCTGCGTTGATTTTCATAACGTTACCTGTCATCCACTCAACGATCGGTCTGGCCGGTCTTGAAACGCTGCTCCAGTGATTCCTGCATTTGCTGCTGTTTGAGCGTGGCCACCAGCGGATCTTTTTTGCCCTTGTACTCACCCGGCTCATGCAGGGTCACGCCCATGTCTTCGTAACAGCCGCTGAGCGCGATGGTCATGCCGACCAGGACCAGTCGTATCGTCAGTTTGCGCATCGTCTCTCTCCCGCTCCGGGATCACTTGGTGCCATAAGCCGATTCCCAGCCCCAGGTCTGGGGCCGGCCGCCGCGCTTCAGGACCCGTTTGCGATAAATGTCCGCCACCAGGTCACCGTCCCCGGCCAGCAGGGCCTTGGTGGAACACATTTCGGCGCACAGCGGCAGCTTGCCTTCGCTGATGCGGTTGCGGCCATACTTGGCGTACTCTTCATCGGAGTTGTCCGCTTCCGGCCCGCCGGCACAGAAGGTGCACTTGTCCATCTTGCCGCGTACCGCGAATGCCTCCTGTTGCGGAAACTGCGGCGCGCCGAACGGACAGGCATAGAAGCAGTAGCCGCAACCGATACACTGGTCCTTGTTGTGCAGCACGATGCCGTCCTCGGTGGTATAGAAACAGTCCACCGGACAGACCGCCGCGCAGGGGGCATCGGTACAGTGCATGCAGGCCACGGAGATGGACTTTTCACCCGGTTCGCCGTCTTTCAGGGTCACCACGCGTCGGCGGTTCACACCCCAGGGCACCTCGTTTTCATTCTTGCAGGCGGTGACGCAACCGTTGCATTCGATACAACGTTCGGCATCGCAAAGAAATTTCATACGTGCCATAAATGAGTCCTCCTCTCCTTAGTATTAAGCCGGCCGGATTTCACACAGGGTGGCCTTGGTTTCCTGCATCTGGGTCACCGAGTCGTAGCCGTAGGTGGTGGCCGTATTGCAGGCTTCGCCACGTACCAGCGGTGCCGTGCCTTCGGGATAACGGTCCACCAGATCCTGGCCCTGGAACCAGCCACCGAAATGGAACGGTGTCCAGATCACCCCGCGACCAACCCGGGGGGTCACCATGGCGACGATCTTGATACGTCCGCCTTCCGGGCCTTCCAGCCAGACCCACTGACCGTCCTGGATATTGCGATCGTTGGCATCGGCCGGATTGATTTCGACGAACATGTCCTGCTGCAGTTCGGCCAGCCAGGCATTGGACCGGGTCTCTTCCCCGCCGCCTTCGTATTCCACCAGGCGTCCACTGATAAAGATCAACGGATAATCACTGGAGTAATCCTTCGACTGGATCGAGGCGTAGAGGGTCGGCAGTCGCCAGAAGGCCTTGCGATCGTCATAGGTGGCATACTGCTTCACCAGGTCATAACGCGGGGTATACAGTGGCTCGCGGTGTACCGGTACCGGATCCGGGAACTGCCAGACGATACTGCGTGCCTTGGCATTGCCGAACGGTGCGCAACCGTGCTTGATGGCCACGCGCTGGATGCCGCCTGACAGATCGGTCTTCCAGTTACGCCCCTCGGCAGCCTGTTTCTCGGTGGCACTCAGATCGTTCCACCAACCCAGTTGTTTGAGCATGTCGGCGGTAAACTCGGGATAACCGTCTTTGATATCCGAGCCAGCGCTGTAGGAATCTTCCGCCAGCAACGTCACGCCATCGCGTTCAACACCGAAGCGGGCGCGGAAGGTCAGGCCACCCTCGGCAACCGGTTTGCTCGGGTCATACAGGATCGGCGTGCCGACATGTTTCATTTCCGGGGTACCCCAGCAGGGCCATGGCAACCCGTAGTACTCTCCGTCCAGGGGACCGCCTTCGGCACGCAGGGTCGTGGTATTGAAGGTGTGCCGGTATTTGGCATGTTCTTTCAGCCGTTCCGGGCTCTGGCCGGTATAGCCGATGGTCCAGGTGCCACGATTGATCTCGCGCAGGGTATCCTCGATGGACGGCTCGTCATTTTCGACCTTGATGTTCCTGAACATCTCATCCGCGAACCCCAGCTTTTTGGCAAACAGGTAAAGAATGGTGTGATCCGGTTTGGATTCAAACAGCGGCTCGATAACCTGTTCCCGCCACTGAAGCGAGCGATTCGATGCCGTCACCGAGCCGAGGGTTTCGAACTGGGTGCAGGTCGGCAACAGGTAAGTGTTGTTCTTGCGTTCGCTCATTACCGCCAGGTGAGTGGGATAGGGATCCGAGATCACCACCAGGTCGACCTGCTCGATGGCCTTCTTCATGTCCGGGCCACGGGTCTGGCTGTTGACCGCATGTCCCTGGAAGAAGATCGCATGAACGTTGTCCTTCTGCGACAGGTTGGCCTT
>JAXHTI010000122.1:0-3913 GCA_034190045.1 Pseudomonadota bacterium | reverse complement strand
TATTGATCGGCATGCGCGGCGGTCCGGCTGAAGCGGGGATCGACCACGATCATCTTCGCGCCGTTCTCCTTGCCACGCAGGATATGTTGCATGGCCACCGGGTGGGCCTCGGCCGCGTTACTGCCGACGAACAGCATCGCCTTGCAGTTATGCATATCGTTGTAGGAGTTGGTCATTGCCCCGTAGCCCCAGGTGTTGGCTACCCCGGCCACCGTGGTGGAATGGCAGATACGCGCCTGGTGATCGATATTGTTACTGCCCCAGAAAGCGGCAAACTTGCGCTGCAGATAGGAGCCTTCGTTACTGGCCTTGGAGGAGCCGGCAACCCACAGGCTGTCCGGGCCGTACTTGTTGCGCATATCAAGCAGCTGGTCGCCGATCTCGTCGATGGCCTGCTCCCAGCTGATGCGCTTCCATTTGCCGTCCACCTGCTTCATCGGGTACTTGATACGTTGCGCCCCGTGTCCGTGCTCGCGCACCGACGCGCCCTTGGCGCAATGGGCACCCAGATTGAACGGCGAGTCAAAATCAGGCTCCTGTCCGGTCCAGACACCGTTCTGGACCTCGGCAATGACACCGCAACCGACCGAACAGTGGGTACAGATACTGTGCCGCACCTGGGTTTCGATATCGTCTTTCGGCGTTGTATCCTTTTCCGCCGCGCTGGCCTGGCGCAGCATACCCAGCTGGAACATATTGGCGATTGCCAGACCGCCCGCGGTCAGTCCCGAACGCTGCAGGAAGGTGCGACGATCAATCGCTTCGGCGAAGATCGAACCTCCCGCTTCGGAATCGGGATGACTGGCCTGTTGACTCGACGTGGGTTTCTTTTTCAGTTTCATTGCTGAACCTCCCAGTGCAGCAGTTACTCTGCGTTGGTGCGAACCGGTTGAATAATCAGATCTGTGCCTTTTCGTAATACGTCCGGATATGCTCGGTCAGGCGATAACCTTTGTTCCCGGTAGTTTTTGCGCCGACACCGGGTGACCCGGTCGATGCCGGCGACATTGCCCCGGCGTTGCTGAATACCAGTGCACCGGCACCGGTTGCCCCGCCCAGCAAGACCATCTGCTGCAGAAACCGGCGACGCGGTAATGGTTTTGTTTCGGCATGTTTCATCTGTTCGCTCCTTTTCTTCAACTCAACAGACTTTAATCATCAGCCAGATCGAGATAACGCTGCTCCAGCTCCACAAAGTGCTGCCCCAGTTGACCGACGGCCTTGTAGAACCGAGACGAGGGGGCCTGTTCAATATCCCGGAAACACCGTCCCAGCCAGCCATGCAGGTGATTGCGATAAAAAGTCTGTTGCGCCTGCAGATTCGAGCCGTTGTCGATCAACATCGCCATCGCCTCGCAAAGGGCGGCAATATGATCCTCGGGTTCACTGACCTGTTGCTGGCGCTCGATCCCAAGCTGTTTCAGATCCTGGCGTAACCGCGCCAGTGGCTTGTCCATCAAATAGCCGGTGCGATACCAGGAGGCATAGGGAATGACCTCGCCATGCCCCAGGCCGATGAACAGGTCGTGAAATTCATCATCCAGTTCCGGCTGGCGTGCCCGGCCGGCATTGAGCTTGAGCAGATGCCAGCTCAGCCCGAACCCGTTTGCGCTTGCCTTGTCGGTGCTTTCGATCCCCGATAGCACGTCCAGCAGTGCCGGGTCCGGCACTTCCCGTAACAGCCGTGCCAGCAGGCTGTAGGTATTGGCCCGCAGCGTGGCATCATCAAAGGCGACAGAAGTTTGTGGCTCTTGCATTCGGATTTAGCCTCCCTCCCGGAACGGATGCACCCAAACCGGTTATCAGGGCACAGCGGAGCCGGTTATTAGACTGAGCAACGCCTGTGCCAGAAACAGAATGAAAAAAACGACCCAAAAGGAGCCAGACGAACAGGCCCGTGCCCCATTCGCCCCGCCTCCGGGCCGGGTGTGACAATTTGTTCGCCCTGGCCACCGGGACGGGACATTTCGACCAATTCAGACACGCTGTTCTTCCTGCCACATATCGGCGATCCGGCAGTCCTCGCACATCGACAGGCGCCGCAATGCCCGATCGTTATCGAACATCCAGTGCCCGGTCAGCTTGTCGCGCATGTGCTCGATCATCTTGCGGGTCGCGAACGGCTTGCCGCATTCAATGCAATAAAACGGTAGTTCTTCGTGGAGAACCCGCCGGGCGCGACGCGCCTCGTTGTCGAACACATAGCGCTGGCGGCGCGTGATCGCTGATTCGGGACAGGTTTGTTCACACAGTCCGCACTGCACGCAGTTATGTTCGATGAACTTCAACTGGGGTTGTTCGTTACCGGCCAGCAGTGCGCCGACGGGACAAACCCCGGTGCAGGCCATGCACAGGGTGCAGGCACCGGCATTGACCTGAACCTCGCCAAACGGGGCCCGGGCGGGCAGTGACAGGGTTTCCGGTTTTTTCGCCGCGTGCCGGTAGAGATGTTCCAGCGCAAAATGGAGCATGTTGCGCTTGTCATCGAAACTGGCATACGTGGCCGCCGGCGGCCGTGTTTCATCCCCGGCGCAGGCTTCAACTTCGGACAACTGCTGTTGCGGCACGATCACGATCCGTTCAGCCATGTCCCCCAGCCCGTCCAGAAACGCCTTCGCCAGGGCCTGTTGTTCCCGCAGGGTCCCGTCGATCAGCGGCGCGGTTTGTTCGCCGATCGCAATAATGACCTGTTGCGCACCGAAGGCCAGGGTATTGAGCATGATCGTCATGTCGATCGCGCCCAGTTCATCCAGTGCCACCGGGATCAGGTTTTCTTCCAGCCCGGCGAGTTGCTGGTACAGGGTCTCGCGCTGTGCCTGTTCGAAAAACACGACCCGGGCGCTTTCGCCACCGGCCTGGTAATACTGCTTGAGCAACTGGCGAATGCGGCTCAGGGTATCGGCCAGGCCGGGATACACATACTGGATGGCACCGCTGGGACAGACTGCCGCACAGGTTCCGCCACCCTGACAGAGATAGGGATCGACCTCGATCTGTTCACCAATGGAGCGGATGGCGCCAGTCGGACAGGCATCGATACAGCGCGTGCAGGCCGTGCACTGATTGCGATCATGTGCGCAGATGCCCGGCTCGTAGCGAAAATAACGTGGCTTCTCGAACTCGCCGATCATCCCGGGAAGCTCTTCGCTCAGTTGTGCGACTCGGGCACTGTCACCGCGCGTGGCGAAATACCCTGGCGGCAGGATCTCCGCCTCCAACCAGGGCGTTGGCGACAGATCCAGAACCAGATCAATGCGCGGCCAGCTCCGCCCCAGCAGGGGTCCAAGCTCCAGACGCTGCGCTCCCTTGTCACGCAAATGAATGTGAAAGTCCCCGAGGTGACCCTCAATCCGATCGATTCCGGCATGGATATAGGCGATCCGATCATCCAGTTCCGGCCGCCGCGCATCGACCTGCGGATCGACAATGGCCACGGCAGCAAGCTCGTCCACCAGCTCACTCGCCACGGCAACGGCCTCGCTGCCCGTGCCGATAATCACCAGTCGCCCCTCGCTGTGATATTCGACCACGGAGGTGCTGGCGGCCGGTTGTTGCAGAACCTGCACGGCCGCCCTGCGGGCCATGCCGTTGCCGGTCTGTTGTCCAAGGGTATTCACACCGGTATCGGACGCGGCGGCGTTGTTGGAATAACTCATCGTCTAACCCTCTTTGTGTTCTGTCTGATCGTCGGTCAGCTGCTCGTCTTCGCCCTGTTCGGCGTCAATCTCCGCCTGTAACGGGGCTTCTTCCTCGACTGGTTCGTTCTGCGCGGCAGGCGGCGCATCCTGTTCATCATTTACCAGCCGGTTGATCGCCTCGCGTTCCTTCTGCAGTCGCTGGTGGGCTGTGATCGTATTGCCCAGTGGCTCAAACAGCGTGTAATCCTCGGCGTAGTCATCCAGCCCGTCGCAGA
>JAXHTI010000121.1:0-7494 GCA_034190045.1 Pseudomonadota bacterium | reverse complement strand
GCTGCATCAGGTTGGCATATCCGATCCGGTGCGTCGCGCTCAGGATTATCCGCACCAGCTTTCCGGTGGCATGAAACAGCGCATCATGATTGCCATGGCCCTGGCCGCCGAACCGGAGTTATTGATCGCCGATGAGCCGACCACCGCGCTGGATGTGACGATTCAGGCACAGGTACTGGATCTGCTCCAGTCGTTGCAGGAACAGCATCACATGGCCATGCTGCTGATTACACATGATCTGGGCGTGGTGGCGGATCGGGCCGATCAGGTGGCGGTGATGTATGCCGGCCAGCTGGTCGAGCAGGCGCCGCGTGAACAGTTCTTCAGCGATCCCAAACATCCCTATACCCGCAAACTGTTCGCTGCCTTGCCGGGGCGGGGCAAACGCAATCAGAAGCTGGAGATCATCAGTGGCAATGTCCCGTCGCTGGATCAGACCTTCAGCGGCTGCCGGTTTGCGGATCGTTGCGAGGAACGCTGGCCGTTGTGTTATGACCGACAACCGGCCTGGACCCGGCTCGATGAGTCAGGTGAGCAGGGCGTTCGCTGTCATCGTTATGATCCGCAGGTCAGTTTTGTCCCCCGGGTTGGCGCGGCACAGGCCGCCACGCAAAAGGCGCCGGATCGCGATGAGACGGCCACGGCGGTACTTGAGGCGCGCGATCTAAAAGTCCACTTTCCGATTCGCAAGGGCCTGTTCAAGCGGGTCGTTGGTCAGGTGTATGCGGTTGACGGGATTGATCTGCGGCTCACCCGTGGTCGCACGACCGCCCTGGTGGGGGAGTCCGGTTGTGGTAAAACCACAGCCGGCAAGGCGCTGTTACGCCTGATCGAACCGACCGCCGGGCAGGTCAGCTACCTGGATCAGGACCTGATCAGTTTATCGGCCGGCCAGATGCGGCAGATGCGCAAACATCTGCAGATTATTTATCAGGATCCCTTCGCCTCGATGAATCCGCGCATGATGGTGGGCAACATCATCGAAGAGGGCATGCTGACCCAGAATATCGAGCCGGACGAGGCACGGCGTCAGCAACGCATTGCCGGTTTGCTGGAACAGGTCGGGCTGACGGCGGAAGCCCGTCAGCGTTATCCCCATGAGTTTTCCGGCGGCCAGCGTCAGCGCATCTGTATCGCCCGAGCACTGGCCCTGGAACCGGATGTTATTGTCTGCGATGAGCCGACCAGTGCACTGGATGTGTCGGTGCAGGCCCAGATGCTGAATCTGCTCAAGCAATTGCAACAGGATTATGCGCTCAGCTACCTGTTCATCACCCATAACCTGTCGGTGGTCGAATACCTGGCGGATGATATTGCGGTCATGTATCTGGGACGGATCATCGAACGCGGGCCGGTGGAACAGATCATGGACGATCCCAAACATCCCTACACGCAGGCCCTGCTTTCGGCCGTGCCGATGATCGACAAACAGAGCGGCCGCGAGGTAATTAAACTGGAAGGCGAGCTGCCATCACCGATCAACCCGCCGGCGGGGTGCCATTTCCATCCTCGTTGTCCGCAGGCCATGGCAGTCTGCAAGCAGGCCTATCCCGGTGTGACCACAATGGACGAGAGGGAAGTGCGGTGTTACCTCTATGAAGAAAAGGGACGAGGGGCGAGGGGCGAGTGACGAGGCAAACCACTCAAGCGTTGTAGGCCGGATCAACCGTTAGCGGATTCACTATAACGTTGGATAGTCTAAATATAAGTTCCCAATACCGGATCACCCCCTGTAGGGTGGAACAAGCGAAGCGGTTCCACCTGAACCCGGCAAAACCTGGATCCGTCGCGTTGCTCCTTGATCCAGGCTACGCAGTAAAATGGACTGGTATTCGGAACGTTTATTTAGTCATACAGCCTTCCCAGGATCAGTATGCCGAGTCACTGTGGTTTCATTGTCAATTTATTTCTCCGCGGTTCCGCGCCTCTGCGAACTCCGCGTTAAAATATCGGCTTTGTGAGGAAAAGGTTCAGCTGGATGTCTGCATGACATCGACATACAGGGTCAGCCGTTGTCCCGGTTGCAGGTATTTCCCTTCGGGCAGGTTGTTCCAACGCCGCAACTGGCCGATGCTGACCCGGAATTTTTGCGAGATGCGTGCCAGAGAATCGCCCCGGCGGACCCGGTAGCCGATACGCTTGGTCAGGCTGCGTTGGGCCGGCAGGGCGATTTGCCCCGGATCCAGCCTGGCCTGGTCGCTGCTGCGTGACCAGATGATCAGGTTTTGCCCGGGACGCAGTGGATCGC
Source organism: Pseudomonadota bacterium (assembly GCA_034190045.1). GTDB lineage: Bacteria > Pseudomonadota > Gammaproteobacteria > UBA6429 > Thiohalophilaceae > Thiohalophilus. Next base: position 5,246 of record JAXHTI010000121.1, on the reverse strand, counting down.
CGGGCGCCATGGCATTCCAGGCCGCCAGGGCCCGGACGCTGACGCCGTGACGTTGGGCCAGCTCCCAGAAGGTATCGCCGGGGCGCACCACATGGGTAATCTTGTTGCCTTCCCGAGGCCGGTTCTGCAGGCGCTGGGTGCGCTGGGCCTGGCTGAGTCGATAACTTTCCGGCTGTTGGCTGGCCACCGGTATCATCAGACTCTGCCCCACCCGCAGCAGGTTGCCGCGCAGGCGATTGATCCGTTTGATGGTATTGATGCTGGTGTTGTAGCGCGTGGCAATCTCGCTAAGGGTGTCGCCCTGGCGGATACGATGGCGTTCCCAGGTCACCATCTGGTGGCGATCCAGCCCGGCCAGATGTTGTTCAAAGGTCGCTACGGAATCTTTGGGCAGAAGCAGGTAATGCGGTCCGTCGGGTGCCGTCGCCCAGCGGTTATAGCCGGGATTGAGTCGATAGAGTTCGTCCAGATCCAGTTCGGCCAGCTCGGCGGCCATGGCGAGATCGATCTGTCCCTGGATGTCGACCCGGGTAAAATAGGGCTCATCGGGAATCGGATCGAGGTGAATCCCAAAGTCCTGGGGTGCCGCGATCAGTTTTTTCAGTGCCAGCAGCTTGGGCACATAGGCTTCGGTCTCGCGCGGTAGGTTCAGCGAGAAAAAATCGATCGGGCGCTGACGGGCCTTGTTACGGCGAATGGCACGATTCACATTACCGATGCCGGAATTGTAGGACGCGAGGGCATGCATCCAGTCGCCGTCGTAATAGTCATGCATGCGCTTGAGAAATTTGGCGGCCGCCTCGGTTGAGGCATAAATATCACGGCGGCCGTCGTACCACCAGTTCTGTTTCAGTCCGTAGAGACGGCCGGTGGAAGGAATGAATTGCCAGATGCCGGAAGCCCGCCCATGGGAATAGGCAAACGGCTGAAAGGCGCTTTCGACGATCGGCAGCAGCGCGATCTCCAGTGGCAGATCGTACTGCTCGAGCGTTTCGACAATGTAGTACAGATAGGGTCGCGCGCGTTGGGCTACCCGCTGCATGTATTCGGGGTTGCGGGCGTACCAGTTGAGCTGTTGCTCGACACGCGCATGGTCGATTTCCGGCAGCTCAAAACCGGCGCGAATCCGCTGCCAGATATCCGGGGGCGGGGCCAGCTCGTCGGAGAGTTGGGAAACGATCGTCTCATCGCGCATCAACAGCGGAAACGGAGCATCACCGACGACGGTCGAGACGTGTTCCGGGCTCTTGTCGGCGGGATCGACTGGCTCCTCGGGTGAAGATGAGGACAGGGCACAGCCGCTCATGGCCGCCGCCAGCAGAACAACGATCAGTATGCGCGTCATATTGTTATTATCAATTCAAGGAGTTGGCGACTGACTATAGTGAATTCAGATAGTAAAAACTGTGAACCAGGTGGTCAAGCTTTATCAGCGCGCGGGAGATTCCCCCGTTAGCGTGAAGCGGGCATACTGTTGCCCGTGTGAAGCGGTGATTTACAGGAGAGTATGAAACTACGTCGCCAAAAAGCCGGGCCTCGCCGGTTCCATCGTTGTCCGGAGGGGGAGGGGATCGGCGCCCGGCTCGATCAATGGTATGCCACCCGTCTGGGGCGTCTGCTGGCCGAGCAGGAGCAACAGCAGCTGGATTGTGAGCTGGTGAACCTGTTTGGCTATCATCTTCTGCACTTGGGCAGCCCTGCGGACAGGACGATGTTGCGCGCCAGTCGGGTCAACCACCACATGCGTAGCCGGCTCGATCCCGACAGTCGCGCGGCCGGTGAGGACGAGCGGGTGCTCTGCCTGCAGCCGACGGCACTGCCGTTTATCCCCGACAGCCTGGATGTGGTGGTGCTCTCCCATGTACTGGAGTTTTCCGATGATCCGCACACCGTCCTGCGGGAGGTGGAGCGCAGCCTGATTCCGGAAGGGCATGTGGCCATACTGGGCTTCAATCCCGTCAGCCTGTGGGGGCTGGTCCGGCTGTTTCGTGGCAGCACAGGTCAGCTGCCCTGGTGTGGTCATTTTATGACCCTGACCCGGCTCAAGGACTGGCTGGCCCTGCTCGGCTTCGATGTAGTGCAACAGCGCCGCTATTGCTATCGGCCACCCTGGCAACGGCCCCGCCTGATGCAACGGCTGGCATTTGTCGAGCGCCTCGGACGGCGCCTGTGGCCGCTGTTCGGCGGTGGCTATCTGCTGGTCGCGCGCAAACGGGTGGTGACCCTGACGCCGATCCGGCCGCGCTGGCGGGCGCGACGACGCATCGCCGTCAGCGGACTGGTCAAGCCGCTGAACAATGAAAGACAACACAAAGGAGCCCGTTTTGAGCCAGATCGTTGAAGCCTTTACCGATGGCGCCTGTCGCGGCAACCCCGGTCCGGGAGGCTGGGGGGTGCTGCTGCGCTATAACGGCCATGAAAAACGCCTGCACGGCGGTGAGCCACAGACCACGAACAACCGCATGGAACTGATGGCCGCCATTCAGGCTCTGGAGAGCCTCTCCCGGCCCTGCGAAGTTCACCTGACTACTGACTCGACCTATGTCCAGAAAGGCATCAGCGAATGGCTGGCGAGCTGGAAAAAACGGGGCTGGAAAACCGCATCCAAAAAACCGGTCAAAAACGTGGACCTGTGGCAACGCCTGGATGCCGCGGTACAAAAGCACCCCAAGGTCCACTGGCACTGGGTCAAGGGCCATAGCGGCCACGACGAAAACGAGATCGCCGATGAGCTGGCCAACCAGGGGATTGACGACATGCTCCGCATGTCGTCTCAGGGGCTAGGGGCTAGGTCCTAGTCGCTAGGTCCTGGGATTCAATCCCCCAGGGATGGGGTGATACGTTGCGCAGTGCGTGAATTGGGGAAGGGAATGGGATACCCTCGTGAAAATGACACATGCTTCATCCGTTACTGAATTTTTCGGTTAGGATGCTAGAACCTGGCCCCTAGAACCTAGAACCTAGAACCTAGAACCTAGAACCTGATTTATGAGACAGATCGTCCTCGATACAGAAACGACCGGCCTGGAGCCGGCCCAGGGCCACCGGATCATCGAGATCGGGTGTGTCGAGCTGGTCAACCGGCGTCTGACCAATAACCGTTATCACCAGTACATCAACCCCGAGCGCGAGATCGACGAAGGGGCGGTCGAAGTCCACGGTATTACCACCGAGTTTCTGGCTGATAAACCCCGGTTTGCCGAAGTAGCCGGGGATTTTGTTAATTTCATCCGGGGGGCCGAGCTGATCATTCACAATGCCCCGTTCGATGTCGGTTTTATCAACCACGAACTCAGGCGCCTGGAAGAGAGCAGTCAGCCGGTCGGCGATTTCTGTCGGATTATCGATACGCTGGTGATGGCGCGCCAGCTGCACCCCGGGCAGAAAAATAACCTCGACGCCCTGTGCAAGCGCTATTCCATCGATAACTCATCGCGTGAACTGCACGGCGCGCTGCTCGATGCCGAAATCCTGGCAGAGGTCTATCTGGCCATGACCGGCGGGCAGGTGACGCTTTCCCTGGAGGGGCGGGGCAACAGCGAGGCAGCGGGTCGGCCTGAAACGCGCCGGCCCCTGGCGGCGGATCGCCCACCATTGAAAGTCCTGCATGCCAGCGAGGACGAGCTGCGCGCCCACCAGGCCCGTCTGGAAGCCATCGACGGGGCCAGTGATGGCCAGTGCCTGTGGCGCCGTCTCGAGCCGTAAACCCCGGCTCCTGCCGTCCCGCCAAAACCGCCCGTTTTTCTTTAAAATACAAATCCTTGCGATACATCAAAAAAGATTAAAGTCGGTCCCCCTGAGTGCCGAAAAACTCATCAGGCCCGGAGAAAATCGTTGTACCGGGCAAAGTGAGAGAGCGATGTTTTGTTGTATTGACCGTTGTGTTTCCTCCCCCTGCGCAAGAATTGCGCAAATTTAGATTCCCCGCCACTGAGCGGGGATTTTTTTGTCTGCCAATTGCAAACCGGGCGCGCCGGGGCCACTATTTCCTGCAAACAGTCCACTGGCACAGGAGTCACTATGGCAGTCACCTCCCGACTGGCCGATGACGGTGAAACCCGGATTATTGCGGTCGAGGGCGATTTCGGTCCGCAGCAGTACAAGGCGTTCCGCGACAGCCTGATGGCGGATAACGGCGCGCGGCGTTATGTCGTGGATCTGAGTCAGACTCGTTCGCTGGACAGTTCGGCGCTGGCATTATTGTTGTGGCTGCGCGAGCAGGCCGTTGGCCAGGGCGCCGCAGTGATTCTGCGCGGGGCTTCCTCTGAAGTCCGGCATACCCTGGAACTGTCGCAGTTTGAACGCTTGTTTACACTGGAGTAAAACTTTCTGCGTGGTGTTGGCGGTATTGCCAGACACTTATGACAGGGCCGCATGAGTTTTTCTGAATCAATCGGTCTTAAATTTTGTGTGAATTAATCGACACAGTTCACACTTTTTGGTCTTTGCGGCCGTGAGCAGGTGATCGCAACAGCTTAAAATGAGGCAAGTTCTCCGAATTTGAAAACAGCACAGGCACTTTGTCAGCATGGCGGAGCAGCTGGCATGAGCAGGAGACTTGAAATACCAGCAGGAAACCCGAACGGGTTGCCAGTTGACTGTATACCCGGAATAACCGATTCATCAAAAGAGGGGCATTCATGGAAGCCCGATCGCCCTCCTCGTCGCAATACGCCATGGACATGCTGCTTCTTACCATCCCGGATCAACATGAAGATAGTAATCCGGCGGTATTGCTGGACGAAAAGCTTCTGCGCAAATGGTTGTCAGAGCTGCCTATGATGAACGTCGTTCAAACGGTCGAAATGCTGCAGCGTGCCATCCTTCCCTTCAATGAGTTAAAAATTGAATCTCAGCTGCGTTTGAAATTGCTCGAATGCTATCGTGAAAAGATCGATGAAATATTTTACAGCTATGATGAAATGCGGCTGAGGCAGCTGCCCGTAAGCCATGAAGCACGCCAGGCCATAAAAACAGATATCATGTGGCTGTATCTCGAGCTGGCAAATGGGTACAAGATTGGGGTCAAGTCTGCACTGGACCGGGGCGCCAACCCGAAAAAAGATTCGGGGTTGTTGCTGGCGATCTATCGCGCCATGGAGCAGATTATCCATGCCATGATCATTGCGTATCGTAATGCACAAACACCGCCACCTCTGACTTATCTGGAGACTCATCAGTTATATCATGCGGCTGCTGTTTATGATGCGGCTGATAAGAAAGTCAGTGGTGCAAAGCAGGAGGCC
>JAXHTI010000120.1:0-7652 GCA_034190045.1 Pseudomonadota bacterium | reverse complement strand
CCCTGGTCATAGCCGACATAGCCCGGCGGTGCGCCGATCAAGCGGGAGACGGTATGCCGTTCCATATATTCGGACATATCGAAGCGGATCAGCTCGATGCCGAGAATCCGGGACAACTGTTTGGTCACCTCGGTCTTGCCCACGCCGGTGGGACCGGCGAACAGGAACGATCCGATGGGCCGGGTTTCGTTGCCGAGACCGGCACGCGAGAGCTTGATCGCTGCCGACAGGCCGTCAACGGCCTCATCCTGCCCGTAGATAACCAGCTTGAGATCCCGTTCCAGGTTGCGCAGGGTTTCCATGTCGCTGGAGGAGACCGTCTTGGGTGGAATACGGGCAATCTTGGCGACAATCGCCTCGATCTCTTTCACGCCGATGGTCTTCTTGCGCTTGGACGGCGGCTGCATGCGCTGGTTGGCCCCGGCCTCGTCGATGACATCGATAGCCTTGTCGGGCAGATGCCGGTCGTTGATATACCGGTCGGACAGTTCCGCGGCCAGGCGCAGGGCCTGGTGGGTATAGCGCACATTGTGGTGTTCCTCGAACCGGGACTTGAGCCCCTCGAGGATCTGGATGCACTCGTCCACGGTCGGTTCAGGCACGTCGATCTTCTGGAAGCGGCGGGACAGGGCCCGGTCCTTTTCAAAAATACCGCGGTATTCCTGGTAGGTGGTGGAACCGATGCACTTGAGCTCACCGGAGGCCAGCACGGGTTTGATCAGGTTGGAGGCATCCATCGCCCCGCCGGACGCGGCGCCGGCGCCGATGATGGTGTGAATTTCATCCACGAACAGTACGGCCCCTTCCTGCTTGTGCAGCTGGGCCAGCACCGCCTTGAGCCGTTTTTCGAAGTCGCCCCGGTATTTGGTGCCGGCCAGCAGTGTGCCCAGATCAAGCGAGTAGATTACGCTCTTGGCCAGAATTTCCGGGACTTCACCATCGACAATCTTCTTGGCCAGCCCTTCGGCCAGGGCGGTTTTGCCCACGCCGGCTTCGCCGACGAACAGCGGATTGTTCTTGCGTCGGCGACACAGCACCTGGATCGTGCGTTCCAGTTCGTTCTTGCGGCCGATCAGCGGATCGATGCGACCTTGCCGGGCCTGCTCGTTGAGATTGGTGGTGAATTGCTTGAGAGGATTGGCGGCCTCGTCACCGCCCTCTTCGTCGGCCAGGCTGTCGGCATCCACCTGCTCCTCGTCCTGCACCTTGCTGATGCCGTGGGAGAGAAAGTTGACCACCTCGAGACGGCTGACATCCTGTTTTTTCAGGAAGTAGACCGCCTGGGATTCCTGTTCGCTGAAAATGGCCACCAGGACATTGGCGCCACTGACCTCCTGTTTACCGGAGGACTGGACATGAAATACCGCCCGTTGCAGCACGCGCTGGAAACCGAGCGTGGGCTGAGTTTCGCGGTCGTCGTGGGGCGGCAGCAGGGGCGTGGTTTCGCTGAGAAACTTGTCCAGATCCTGGCGCAGGGCCTCGATATTGGCACCACAGGCCTTGAGGACTTCAATGGCGGACGGGTTGTCCAGCAGGGCCAGCAGCAGGTGCTCGACCGTCATGAATTCATGCTGCTGCTCGCGTGCCTGCTTGAAGGCCTCGTTCAGGGTTTTTTCCAGGTCTTTGTTCAACATGACGACCTCCTCGCCTACTGCTCATCGGCATCCGGCTCCAGGGTACAGAGTAGCGGATGTTCGTTCTGCCTTGAATAATCGTTGACCTGTGCCACCTTGGTTTCGGCAACATCGCGGGGATAGATGCCGCAGATGCCTTTGCCCTTGGTATGAACATTCAACATGATATGGGTCGCCTTTTCACGATCCATGCCAAAGAAGGCCTGCAATACATGAACGACAAACTCCATAGGAGTGTAGTCGTCATTTATCAGCACAACTTTATACATGGGCGGGCGCTTGAGTTTCGGTTTTGCCTCCTCAAGGGCCAGCCCGTCATCCTGGTTTTCGCGGGTATGTTTCGGGTCACTCATAGGGCCGATTTTAGCCGATACGCGCGGGAGATGCCCATCCCCGTTTTTGTGGACCGGGTCGGATGAAATTCACTCAATTTTGACTATAGTCAGGGGATAAAGTTGCACCTGGGTCGGACCGGGTGTGCTGCAATTCCATGGCAACACAAGGGGTAAGCGGCTTGCCCCGTCGATGGACAAGGAGGCTGAAAGATTATGTCGACAGGTACAGTAAAATGGTTCAGTAATGCCAAGGGATACGGGTTTATCGCCCCGGAAAACGGTGGAGATGACATTTTCACCCATTTTTCCGCCATCAGCATGGAGGGCTACAAGACCCTGAAAAAAGGCCAGCAGGTCGAATTCGAATACCAGCAGGGTCCCAAGGGGATGCACGCCACCACCGTCACCCCCCGCGACTCCGGCACACACTAGCCGGCCCGGAGGTTTAATGCCGGCCGCAAGCGGCAATGCATACACCAATTCACGCACAAAAAAACCGCCCTTAGGGCGGTTTTTCTTTCTGGCAAGGCGACTTTATCAGTCCATTTGCTCGATCATCGCGTCCCCGAATGCCGAGCAGCTGAGCAGGGTTGCGCCTTCCATCAGTCGCTCGAAATCGTAAGTCACGGTCTTGTTGGCTATGGCGCGGGACATGGCCTGAACCACCCGATCCGCGGCCTCGACCCAGCCCAGGTGCCGCAGCATCATCTCCGCCGACAGGATCAATGAACCGGGATTGACCTTGTCCTGGCCGGCATACTTGGGCGCTGTGCCGTGGGTGGCCTCGAACAGGGCCACCGTGTCGGACATGTTGGCGCCCGGGGCGATGCCGATGCCGCCCACCTGGGCGGCCAGCGCATCGGAGACATAGTCGCCGTTGAGATTGAGGGTGGCCACCACGTCGTAATCTTCCGGGCGCAGCAGGATCTGCTGCAGGAAGGCATCGGCAATCACGTCCTTGACCACGATCTCGGTGCCGGTTTGCGGATTTTTAAAGCTGCACCAGGGCCCCCCGTCGATTTCCTGCGCGCCGAATTCCCGCCGGGCCAGCTCATAGCCCCATTGTTTGAAGGCGCCTTCGGTGAATTTCATGATATTGCCCTTGTGCACCAGGGTCACCGAAGGCCGGTCATTGTCGATGGCGTACTGAATGGCCTTGCGCACCAGCCGTTCGGTTCCCTCGCGGGAGACCGGTTTGATGCCGATACCGGAGCTTTCGGGAAAACGGATCTTGTTAACCCCCATCTCCTGCTGCAAAAACTCAATGACTTTTTTGACTTCCGGGGTGCCCGCTTCCCATTCGATGCCGGCATAGATGTCCTCGGAGTTTTCCCGGAAGATCACCATGTCGGTTTTTTCCGGCTCTTTGAGCGGACTCGGCGTGCCGTCGTAGTAGCGCACCGGGCGCAGGCAGACATACAGATCCAGATCCTGGCGCAGGGCCACGTTCAGGGAGCGGATGCCGCCGCCAACCGGGGTGGTCAGCGGCCCCTTGATCGCCACGCTGAACTCGCGAATGGCAGCCAGGGTTTCCTCCGGCAGCCAGACATCCGAACCGTACAGCCGGGTGGATTTTTCACCGGCGTAGATTTCCATCCAGTGCAGCTTGCGCTGGCCGCCATAGGCTTTTTCCACCGCTGCATCGATGACTTTTTGCATGACCGGGGTAATGTCGATACCAATCCCGTCCCCTTCCAGATACGGAATAATGGGATTAGCGGGTACATTCAGGGAGTTATCCGGATTGACCGCGATGGCCTGGCCATCAGCGGGGACGGCGATCTTGTCGTAAGCCATACCTCTGTCCTGTAAATCGCAAATGAAAGGCTTATTATATCAGGATTATCGCGCCAGACAGAATGCCCGGTACCAAACCGGCCGGATTCAGACTCAGGACAGGGAGCGGACGTTGTGGCGAAGGGTCATGCGTCGTTTCTCAAAAGCGGGGATTTCAGGTCGGCCAATATAATAGCCCTGCAGATAGTCGACACCAATCAGCTCGAGAATACGCATTCCGGCCTCGGTTTCCACGAACTCGGCCACGGTCTCTTTACCCATGGCCTGGGCCACATCGTTCATTGATTTGACAATCGCCTTGTTGACTTCGTTATTATCAATGTCCCGAACGAACGAGCCGTCGATCTTGACATAATCCACAGGCAGGTCCTTGAGATAGGCAAACGAGGAATAGCCGACACCAAAGTCATCCAGCGCCGTACGGCAACCGAGACTGCGGAGGTTTTCCAGGAATGTCGCAGTCAGCTCAAGATTGGCCATTGCGACTGTCTCGGTTATTTCGAAGGTCATCCGGGTTGGGTCAATTTCGGTCTGTGCGATCTTATCGGTAATAAAGTTGATCATCCCCTCGTCATCAAATGATACGGCGGACAGATTAATTGACAGGTTAAAATCCTCGTTTTCATCATGCGCCAGATAATCGATAGCGTGATTGACTACCCAGCGATCGATATCGGGCATCAGGCCGAACCGCTCGGCCGGCGGGATAAACCCGCTGGGCATGATAAACCGACCCTCATCATCCAGCATGCGCAGAAGAATTTCACAGCGGTTTATTTCATGTGTGCCGGAACGCATGATTGGCTGAACAACGAACATGAAGCGATTATTGCGTAACGCATCCTTGATGCGGCGTACCCAGCCCATATCGTCTGATATATTTTCCAGGTTCTGCCTGTCGGCTTCACTGTAAATATGGACCTTGTTGCGCCCCGAGCGCTTGGCAGCATTGCATGAGAGATCGGCGCGCGCCAGCAACTCATCCTTACTGACGCCCTGCTCGACCATTGCCACACCAATAGAACAACCCACATCGGCCAGCTTGCCTTCATATGAAAAGTGATAATGTTCCAGTTTTTTACGAAAGGCATCGGCGGCTTTCAGCACATCATCACGCGCCACATCATAGAGTATCACTGCGAATTCATCGCCGCCGATACGCGCTACCAGATCGGTTTCACGGCTACGCTTTTTCAACATTCCTGCAACTTCAATCAACAATTTATCCCCGGCCAGGTGACCCATAGTATCGTTGACATACTTGAAATTATCCATATCGATATACAGCAGGGCGACATCCTCATGCAGGCCGCGCGTGGCGCGTTGCACGACCCGCTCCAGTTCCTGCAGGAACGAATAACGATTATGCAAGCTCGTCAGAGAGTCATGTTCTGCCAGGTGACGCAGATTGCTGATCATGGTAATACGCTCGCTGACATCATCAACCAGCGCGGTGTACAACAACTGACCCCCGATATTCATCTCGCTAACCTTGATGGACACAGGAAATGTCGTGCCATCCTGTTGCAACCCGACTGTCTCTATCTCCGAATCTGTCGGTTGAATATCTCCCTGACAAAGACGACTTATGTATGAGCCATGGCGTGACCGGGTTTCCGTGGGGAACAATTGATTGATCTTTTGCCCAATTACCTCTTGTGCCCTGTAGCCAAACAGATGCTCCGCGGCCTGATTGAAGTTTTCAATCACGCCTTTAGCATCCATGGTGATAACGCCTTCTGCAGCATTATCCAGGATCGATTCCAATCGAGCCTGGCGTGAGTGCACCTGTTCCTGCATGTTATGGAATGCATCCACCAGCAGACGGGTTTCCTCGATATTCGAAGACATAATAGGGTAAAACGATTCGCCACTCGCTTCAGCGTTCATTGCATCAGCCACAACACGTACAGGGCGTCGAATCAAACGCTCGAAGGTCATGTAGCCAACCAGCATCAGGCCGATAAAGATCAAGCCCGACAACCAGATCATCAGATTAATCCGATCCGCAACTTCATTGGTTTTATCGATAATTGCCGTGGAGTGATTTTTTATTTTCTCGCTTATCTTGCTGATAAGCCGTGTTGCCGAAGTAAACTCCGGTTGTAACTGCTCATGCAGGAACAGATGATCGATTCGCCATTTATCCGACATCAATGTCGGTTTTATATCGGAAAAGTACTTATCATATTCAACGTAAATATTGCGCATATGTTCTACGGCAATACCTGTCTCAAATGGCAGCTTCCCTTGCTGATTCAGTTCATGTAGCTGTTCGAGCAAATCACCAACAAGCCCCCAGAAGAGGTTTCGATCATTGAGCGTGATTTCCATCGCTGAGCGAGGCGTGTCAAACATCCCGCTGCGTGACAGGACAAACATACGAAAAATACTGATTTGCTGCACCCAGGCATACCGCAGATCTGTCATCAATCTGAGTAATTCCTGATTGTCCGGAATATCCTCTGCCGATTTAATGCTCTGAACGGTAGTATTTATCGCCGTGATAAAATCATTATTCAGCGGCAACAATTGCTCATTAAGCGTCCGGGTAAAAGGGAAACGCAGCCGGGTATCAGCGGCCACCATGTTATAGTAACCGATATAACGTTTAAGCCGTTGAATATGCTGTTTTAACTCGACCGTCAGCGCGGCGAAGGATTCCGGTTCGTGCTTCGCTGCTTCCTGCCAGTTATTATGTCGGGTTGATATCGTGAATAATTCGTTGATTTGTTGATTAATCTGTTCGAGGTAATCTTGAATCTGCTGTTCGACATTTTCATCATCGGTATAGGAGATCACCGTGCGTCGATAGACGCGCTGTTCAAGTCCCTGCAGACTGTCGCGAATTTCATTGACCTGGCGTTCCAGCTGACGGACTTCCGCAACACTTTGTATGGCTTCACGGGTTATCTTGCTTGCCTGGTTCTGGCTATAGACAATCATCCCGCCGAGTATCACGATGACCAGCAGGGCCAGAATGGCAAAACGTCTTTGTAGGGAAGACAGCAACATTTAAGACATATGATATTAATTTTAATATATATAGGTGTCTCTATCGGCGTACAGTCGGCCGACTTTAATATTCGGCTCATTAAGTTATTGATTTTTTATCCATAAATCCAAAATGCTGATTGCCTTCAACAAACCCTATGACGTGGTAAGCCAGTTCAGCGGCGACAATATTGAGCAGACCCTGGCCCAGTACCTGACAATCCCCGCTGTTTATCCGGCCGGACGCCTGGACAAGGACAGCGAAGGCCTGTTGCTGCTGACCGATGACGGTCAATTACAAAACCGTATCAGCGATCCGGCTTTCAAACTCCCCAAGCTATACCAGGCGCAGGTCGAGGGGCTTCCCGACGAAGCGGCGCTGGAACAATTACGCCAGGGTATTGAATTGAAAGACGGTTTGACCGCCCCGGCTGAAGTCACGCTCCTGCCGGAGCCGCCCGGGCTGTGGCCACGCCAGCCGCCGGTTCGCTATCGGGCAGCGATTCCCACTACCTGGCTCTCGCTGGTCCTGCGCGAGGGGCGCAACCGTCAGGTGCGGCGCATGACCGCCGCCGTCGGCTACCCGACCCTGCGCCTGATCCGGTATGCTATCGGTCCCTGGTCGCTGGACGGGCTGCAACCCGGACAGTGGCGGGAAATTGAGCAACCCTGGCCCACCCTGCAACATTATTGCGAATCCCATGACATTTCAGCCCCACCTGACCGTCGCCGCGGTCATCGAACAAAACGGTCGCTTTCTCATGGTCGAGGAAGACGTCGAGGGCCGGGTCGTCCTTAACCAGCCGGCCGGCCATGTGGAAGCCGGGGAAAGCTTTATCGATGCCGTTATCCGCGAGACCCTGGAAGAGACCGCGCATCCGTTCGAACCGCA
>JAXHTI010000012.1:31320-39800 GCA_034190045.1 Pseudomonadota bacterium | reverse complement strand
TCGATGACACCGGATCGTTCCACCGGCATTCGCCTGGATATGTATCTGAATGCCTCTGCCGGCATCATCGACAACCCGCTGCTCGGGGTGGGTTACGGGGCCTTTGCCAGCGGTTTTCTGCCGTATGTGGCGGCAATCAACCCCGTAGAGGTCGTCGATCAGAATTCGGTCATGGCTTATCTGCACAGCGACCCGCTGCAGATGTTTTTCGAACTGGGAATTCCGGGTGGGGTGCTCTCTATACTGATCTATCTGGTTTTTCTGGTGCTTGCCTGGCGTGTTATCCGCCTGACTTCCAGCCCGACAATCCGGCTGACAGCAATCGGGCTCTTGCTGGCCATGCTGGCCAGCGGCGTCCATGCCTGGGTCGACTTTCCCTTGCGCCTGCCCACTTCCGCCTTTTTCTTCTGGCTCTGGGGCGGGCTGATTGTCGCCCTGTATCTCGCCCAGATACCGCACCGCCGCCTGGCGGTGTTTGCTCCGCTGGCGGCGAGCACCGGAATCGCGGCGCTGGCGTTTACGCTCTATAGCGCCCAGGTATACAGCGCTTATTGGAAAGCCAACCAGGATGTCTACACGGCCCAGCTGGCGGCGCTGGACCAGGATTGCGACAAAACGCTCGAAGCCACCGACCGGGCCATGGACGGCTTCGGCCAGGATCACTTTACCCGCTTCTGGTATGTCAAAGCCTATACCTATTGCGACGCCCCGGCCGGGAAAAAACGGGAAGCGATGGAGCGGGCACTTCGGCAGGACAAAAATATACCGCTGGCCTATCTGACCCGGGCAAGACTCGATCTGGCCGGGGGCAATTTACTTAGTGCCAGTGAGGATTTTCATCGATACCTCACCCTGTTGCCACACCAGCCGCACGGTTATACAGGGTTGGGAATTATTACCATCCGGCTCAACAAGCTGGAGCAGGCGCAGTACTGGATCCAGGAGGCGCTCAAGCGGGCCCCCGACGACGCGGAACTGCAACGGCTGGACCGGGAGCTAGCGCAGGCGCTGGAAGGCTAAAGTTAGCGGCCGGCCAGGCCGACTATACTGGCTATATATTTGGTGTATTTGCAGGGAATTTCACGGAAAATGGTCTTGCCAACATAATGGCATTATTACTAAGGTAATTTACCCAAGCCCTATTGAGGTTCAGCATGTCCTATTTAAAGCAAACCGGGTTTACCCTGATCGAACTGATGATTGTGGTTGCCATCCTGGCTGTCATCACGTCCATAGCCATACCCGCTTATAACGGCTACATCTCCTCCGCACGCAATACAGAAGCCCATAACAACATGGCGGCCCTGCGCCTCGCGGAGGAAGAGTATTATCTGGAGAACAATACCTACGTGGCCGGTGAATACGACGCCGGGGGCACCCAGACCCTCTCCACCGGCGCTCTGGGCTGGTCACCCAGCGAACCTGACGCAGAACAACAATTCAAGTATACGGTGACAGCCGGGTCGACCAGTGACATTGCGACCAGCTATCAAATCACCGCCCAGGGGCTGGGTGACAAAGTCCCCACATCGGTTACGTTAACACTGGAATAAAACCTTAAGCTGGGTTTTAATAAAATATTGTATATAATTGATATCACGTGATTTAATGCGTTGATAGCGGAGTATTGAATAGTCTATGGCCACCCCCGGCGTACAGATGCAATTGAGCGGCCTGGCCCGCAAGCTGGTGCAGGATGGGATCCTCTCGGATGCCGACGCCCAGAAAGCGTCCACCGAATCCATCCAGCAGAAAATGCTGTTCGTCAGCTATCTGGTCCAGAACGGCATGGCGGAGGCAAGAAAAATCGCCCAGGCGGCCGCCGACGAGTTCGGGGTCCCGGTACTGGATATCGACTCGGTGGATATCGAGCCGGACACCCTCAAACTGGTCAAGGAAGATCTGATTCGCAAGCATCACACCCTGCCCCTGTTCCGCCGGGGCAACCGGCTCTTTGTCGGCGTCTCGGATCCCACCAACCTGCAGGCGCTGGATGAAATCAAGTTCCACGTCGGTATGACCACCGAGCCGATCCTGGTTCAGGATGACAAGCTGAGCAAGGCAATCGACCGGGCGATGGCCGAAGCCGATACCAGTCTCTCGGCCCTCGCCGGTGATGATGATCTCGATGACGTGGAATTTAGTGATGACGAGGCCGCCGCTGGCGAAACCGTCACCGAATCGGATGCCGACGACACCCCGGTGGTCCGCTTCGTCAACAAGGTGTTGCTGGATGCCATCAACAAGGGCGCCTCGGATATCCATTTCGAACCCTACGAAAAGAGCTTCCGGGTCCGCTTCCGCCAGGACGGGGTACTCAAAGAAGTCGCGGCTCCGCCGGTCGGCATGTCGCCGCGTATCGCCGCTCGTATCAAGGTTATGTCTCGATTGGACATCTCCGAGCGGCGTCTGCCCCAGGATGGGCGTATCAAGCTGAATCTCTCCAAGACCCGGGCCATCGACTTTCGTGTCAACACCTGCCCGACCCTGTTCGGTGAGAAGATCGTCATGCGTATTCTCGACCCCACCAGCGCTCAGATGGGGATCGACGCCCTGGGTTACGAGGAAGAGCAAAAACAGCTCTTCATGGAAAATCTGCACAAACCCTACGGCATGATCCTGGTCACCGGCCCCACCGGTAGTGGTAAGACCGTCTCACTGTACACCGGGGTTAACATCCTCAATCAGCCGGAAGTGAACATCTCCACGGCCGAGGATCCGGTGGAAATCAACCTGCCCGGGGTCAACCAGGTCAACGTCAATACCAAGGTCGGTCTTGATTTTGCCAGCGCCCTGCGCGCCTTCCTGCGCCAGGATCCGGATATCATTCTGGTGGGCGAGATTCGTGACCTGGAAACCGCCGAGATCGCCATCAAGGCGGCCCAGACCGGTCATATGGTGCTCTCCACCCTGCATACCAACGATGCCCCCCAGACCCTGAACCGACTGATGAACATGGGTGTGCCCCCGTACAACATTGCCTCGGCAGTCAACCTGATCATCGCCCAGCGCCTGGCCCGGCGCCTGTGCAACAACTGCAAAGAAGTGCTTGATATTCCCCGCGAGACGCTGCTGGAAGAAGGTTTCAGCGAAGAAGAAATCAAAACCGGTTTCAAGATTTACGGTGCCAAAGGCTGCGATCAATGCAACAACGGCTATAAAGGCCGGGTCGGTATCTATCAGGTCATGCCCATTACCGAAGGCATAGGGCGATTGATCATGGAAGGGGCCAATGCGATGCAGCTGGCCGATCAGGCGGAAAAAGAAGGGATTCCCGATTTGCGTAAATCCGGCCTCAAGAAGGTCAAGGATGGGCTAACCAGCCTCGATGAAGTCAACCGTGTCACAAAAGACTAACAAACAAGGTTAAAACACCATGGCACAGGCCGCGGCAAAACAGGATACCTTCCTCTGGGAGGGTAAAGACAATAAAGGTCAGACGATCAAGGGAGAAACCACCGGCCAGAGTATCGCCCTGGTCAAGGCCAACCTGCGCCGCCAGGGAATTAATCCGAAAAAAGTCAAAAAGAAACCCAAGCCTCTTTTCGGCGGTGGTGGCAAGGTCAAGGCGGCGGATATCGCCATTTTCAGCCGCCAGCTGGCCACAATGATGTCTTCCGGGGTGCCGCTGGTCCAGGCGTTCGATATTATCGGCCGGGGCCATGAAAACCCCGCTATGCAGAAACTGCTGCTCGGTATCAAGGCAGACATCGAAAGCGGCAGTAACCTCTCGGAATCACTGGCCAAACATCCCTATCACTTCGACGATCTGTTTTGTAACCTGGTTCGAGCGGGGGAACACGCCGGGATACTGGACGATATTCTCGGCAAGATTGCCACCTACAAGGAAAAGACCGAGGCAATCAAAGGTAAAATCAAAAAAGCACTGTTTTACCCCACTGCCGTTATTGTTGTTGCCTTTATTATCACCAGTATTCTATTGATCTTTGTTATTCCGGAGTTCGAGAACCTGTTTTCAGGCTTCGGTGCCGATTTGCCGGCCCTGACCAAAATGGTCATCAAGCTATCGGAGATATTTCAGACCTGGTGGTGGGCGATTTTCGGCGGGATTGGTATCGCCATCTATGGCATGCTCCAGCTGAAAAAACGCTCCAAGGGATTCAACGTCTTTCTCGATAAGGTACTGCTCAAAACACCGATTATCGGGCCTATTCTGAACAAGGCCGCCATTGCCCGGTATGCACGAACCCTGTCTACGATGTTCGCTGCCGGTGTGCCGCTGGTGGAATCGATGGAGTCGGTCTCCGGCGCGGTCGGCAATGTTGTTTATGCTGAAGCCGTATTAAAGATGCGAGATGAAGTCTCCACCGGAACCCAGCTTAACGTGGCCATGAAATCCGCTGATCTCTTTCCCAATATGGTGGTGCAGATGACAGCCATTGGTGAAGAAGCCGGCTCCATGGATACCATGCTGTCCAAGGTGGCCGACTTCTACGAGGAAGAAGTCGATAATGCCGTGGACAGCCTCAGTAGTCTGCTGGAACCGATCATCATGGCCTTTCTCGGGGTTGTCATCGGTGGTCTGGTTATTGCCATGTACCTGCCAATCTTCCAGATGGGCCAGGTCGTCGGCGGCTAATCCAACTCTATGAGCTATCTCCAGCTGCTGCAGGACAGCCCGCTGTTATTTCTGTGCGTGGTTCTCATGCTGGGTTTGATCGTCGGCAGTTTTCTCAACGTCGTTATCCTGCGCTTACCGGTCATGCTGCACCGCCAGTGGCAGGGTGACTGCCTCGAGTACCTGACCGAACATCACCCGCAGCATCTCAACACCGGTAACCCGCCGATGGAAAGCGGGCCGTATAACCTGGTAACCCCGGCCTCCCGTTGCCCCCATTGCGGCCACGCTATCCGCGCCTGGGAAAATATCCCAGTCATCAGTTATCTGCTGCTGCGCGGGCGTTGTAGCAACTGCCGTACGCCGATTGCGGTGCGTTACCCGGTTATCGAGCTGGCCAGCGGTCTGCTGGCGGCAGTGACCGCCTGGCAGTTCGGTGCCACCCCGGCGGCCGCCTTCGCTGTTCTGCTGACCTGGGCACTGATTGTGCTGACCATGATCGACTATGATCATTTCTATCTGCCCGACAATATCGTCCTGCCCATGTTGTGGCTGGGGCTGCTACTCAACAGTCAGGGGCTTTTTACCGATATCCATTCAGCCCTGTTCGGGGCCATGGCCGGTTATCTGGCACTGTGGAGCGTCTATCAGCTGTTCAAACTCGTGACTGGCAAGGAAGGTATGGGCTACGGCGATTTCAAGCTGCTGGCCATGCTCGGCGCCTGGCTGGGCTGGCAGATGCTGCCGGCCATTATCCTGCTCTCCTCGCTGGTCGGCGCCGTCGTCGGCATCGGGCTGATCCTGTTCAGACGCCATCAGGCCGGCAAACCGATTCCCTTTGGTCCCTATCTGGCGGCCGCCGGCTGGATCGCGCTGCTGTGGGGGCCACAACTCAACCAGGCCTATCTCAACTGGCTGCAGGGCTAGAATGTTGACCGTGGCACTCACCGGCGGCATCGGCAGCGGCAAATCGACCGTGGCCGGGGCTTTTGCCCGGCACGGTGTGCCGGTCATCGATACGGATGTGATTGCCCGGGAACTGGTGGCCCCCGGTCAGCCGGCGCTGGCGGAGATCGTCGATTATTTTGGCGACGAGGTCCTCACCGCCGACGGCCGGCTCGACCGCTCGCGCCTGCGCGAGAAAGTCTTTACCGATCCGGCGCAACGTCAGGCTCTGGAGCAAATACTTCATCCGCGCATTCGCGACGAAGTGCGACGACGAATCGATAGCCTCAAGGCCCCCTATTGTCTGGTGGTCATCCCGCTGTTCACCGAGACCGGCGGCTACCCGTTTATCGATCGCGTGCTGGTAGTGGATGCGGACGAGGAAAGCCGGATCCGTCGTACTATGGCCCGCGATCAACTCTCGCGTGAACAGGTCGAACAGATCCTGGCCAGCCAGTGCTCCCGCGCGGAACGCCTCGCCCTGGCCGATGATGTGTTGGATAACAGTAACGCGACCGATGAGCTCATGGCACAGATCGACACACTGCATCAAAAATATCTGGCCCTGGCCGGCGCCACACCGAACTGACCCGTTTTCGCCACCGGGGCTTTCCAGTAAGATAGGCCCACATTCATACTCACAAGCGGTTCATCTCACCCGTGGATAACCCGATCGTTTACGAGCAACCCCTGAACGAGCGCATCCGCACCTACCTGCGGCTCGAGCACCTGTTCAAACAGGCGGCCTATACCCTGCGCGGCTTTTCGGTCTGGGATTCCCGCGCCACCGTTAACGCGTTGATCGATATTCTGGAGATTGTCTCGCGCGGCGAGCTCAAGGCGGATACCCTCAAGGAGCTGGATCGGCTGCATGCCGCGCTCTCCCGCCTGCGCGACATGCCCGGCGTGGATCGCGAGCAGCTCAATACCATCCTCTCCCAGCTGGACGCGACACAGAAGGAACTGCATACCCTGCAGGGCCAGCCCGGCCAGCGGCTGCGCGACAACGAACTGCTCGCCAGCCTGCGCCAGCGTGGCACCATCACCGCCGGCAACTGCAGTTTCGATCTGCCCGGGTATCACTACTGGCTGCAACAGGATCCCGAGATCCGCATCGCCAAACTCGAAGAATGGTACGAGGAACTCAACGCCATTCACAAACCGATCAGCCTGATCCTGGGTATCCTGCGCGAATCCGCCGACGCCCGCGATCTGCAGGCCGAGAAAGGCTTTTACCAGCAAAGTCTCGACAGCCAGAGCCCGGTACAGATGCTGCGCGTGACGCTGGATGAAAATGCCGACTGTTATCCGGAGATCAGCGGCGGCAAGCACCGCTTCAGTATCCGTTTTGTCCGCCCCGGCGAAAGCGGCCGGCCGGTGCAGATGGACGCGACCGTCGATTTTCAACTGACCTGCTGCAACCTGTGAAACGAACCGTCGTCAAATGCCCGACCTGCGGCAAATCGGTCCCCTGGACCGAGGAGTCCAAATGGCGCCCGTTCTGCAGCGAGCGCTGCCGGCTGATCGACCTGGGCGAATGGGCCAGCGAAAGTCACCGCATTCCCGGCGATCGCAAACTGCCGGACGAATTCATCGACCAGGAAACCGATCCGGACAATAATTCTGAGTTCTGAGTGTTAAGTGCTGAGCGCAGAAAGACCAGGAATCATCACGCAGGCTATCGCCAGCGTAACCCACGACTAATTTTGAATTTCCTAGCCCCTAGTATCTAGCGCCTAGTCACTTTTCGAAGGCGGCTGACTGACCATCAATGGAAACTGTGCTGTATAGCGTCGACCTTCACTATCCACTTGCACCGTAACCTGCCAATCGACGCGCCCGGTGACGCAGATGGGCAACAACAGTTCACCGCGCCAGATGCCCTCCCCGGCCGGTGACAGCCTGAAACGGTTACGCCCCATGTCCATGCCGCTCATTTGCAGATCCAGCGTAACCCCATCGAGTTCGGTGGCCTTCGCCAGAGTCAGTTCGGATTCGAAGCGCTGCATGTAATAGGCGCCTTGGGGAAACCGCAGGGCAATGTCACCCAGCTGTGGATGCGTGGCCCGACAGGCCGTCCGTGACTCCCGGCAGGCGGTCTCCGTCACCGACATCGACACGGTTTCGACCGGCGCAGCAGCGTCGTCACCATCGTGATGGTAGATAGCGATCCAGCTATAACCGCCGGCAATGGCGATCAGCACTAGCAGCAATAATAATATCCCTGTTTTGACCCGCGATGACATTTACGCTTCTCCCTCAACAAACAATCGAATCCCGGCGATACCCTGCCCGCCATACTCCCGCGCCAGGGCCACGTCACGGCGCTGCATGCCGCCCAGGGCGTAAACCGGGAACACGGCTTCCTCGGCCAATCCCGCGAAACCGGCCCAGCCCAGTGGCACGGCGTCGGGATGGGTCCGGGTCGCCTGCACCGGGGCCACAAAGCCGAGATCCACCCCCAGCCGCATCGCCTGTCTCAGCTCGGTCCGGTTATGGATCGAGGCCGACAACCAGATGTCCTCGGCCACCGGTCGGGCGGGATACCGGGACAGGGCATTGGCCGGCAGGTGAAACCCGTCAACGGGCAGATGGGTGAACTGCGCCGGATCGGCATTCAGCAATACCTGGCAATCATGGGCATGACACAGGGCCAGCGCCTTGCGCGTCAGGGTATCGACCCGGTCGGCCGCCTGATCCTTGAGCCGCAACTGAACCAGCTGCACCCCCTGTTGCAGGCTCTTTTTCAACACGGACAGCCATTGTTCCTCGCTGTCGACCGGCGGGGTAATCAGACACTCGCCGGGCAGACGCACGGCATTGACAATCGGCCGGTTGGCGGCGGGCATGGCATAGTCATTCAACTGTTTTGGAGCGACCCAGCGCACCGCTTGTCCCTCGCGCCCGTGCGGCTCGCCGCTGAAAACCCGCACCGCGTGGACATCCAGCAGGACCG
>JAXHTI010000012.1:0-31220 GCA_034190045.1 Pseudomonadota bacterium | reverse complement strand
ACGTAATCGTAGGAAAAGTCACAGGTCCAGACAGTGGCCGTCGCCTCGCCGCGCTGCAGATCGACCGTGACGGTGATCTCCGGCTGCTGCATGACCCGCTGGCCCTGTTCCTCGGTATAGCTGGCGGCGCGACCGCCTGCCTCGGCCAGCAGCACCTCGTCCAGCCAGAGGCTGACGCGATCGACATCCAGATCCGCCAGTCCGGCCCGCCCCACCGCGGCCAGCAGCCGACCCCAGTTAGGGTCGCTGGCGAAAAAAGCAGTCTTGACCAGCGGTGAGTGGGCAATGGTGTAGGCGACGCTCAGACACTCGGCCTCGTCCCGTCCGCCCCGGACCACGATGTTGATCAGCTTGGTTGCCCCCTCGCCATCGCGGACGATGGCCCGGGCCAGCTCGACACAGACGGTTTCCAGTGCCTCGCCCAGTTTGCGCGCCGCCTCGCTGCCGGCCGTGACTGACAGGCCGCTGGCGCCGCTGGCGACCAGCAGGCAGGCGTCGTTGGTGGAGGTATCGCCATCGACAGTGATGCGGTTAAAGGAGCGGTCCACGGCCTGCTGCAACAACGCCTGGAGCAGTGCACTGTCAACCGCCGCATCGGTAGCGATATAGGCCAGCATGGTCGCCATATCCGGGCGGATCATGCCACTGCCCTTGGCCATGCCGGTGACGGTAATCGTGTGCCCGTCCAGCTCAAGACGGCGTGAGACGAGCTTGGGAACGGTGTCAGTGGTCAGAATGCCGTGGGCGGCGTCGCCCCAGCCCGCCTCGCTGAGCGCCGCACAGGCTGCCGGCAGGCCATCGGTAATCCGCGCCACCGGCAACGGCTCGCCGATCACGCCGGTGGAAAACGGCAATACCTCGTTGGGCTGACAGCCGACCTGTTCGGCCAGCGCCGCGCAGCACTGGCGGGCATCGGCCAGGCCGGTGGCACCGGTGCCGGCGTTGGCGTTGCCGGTATTGATCAGCAGATAGCGCGGAGCGGCCTGCTGCAGATGCTCGCGGGCCACCGTCACCGGCGCGGCGCAAAAGGCATTGCGGGTGAATACGGCAGCGCTGTGGCTGTGCGGGGCCAGCTCCATGACGACCAGATCGCGACGGCCGGGCTTTTTGATGCCGGCACAGGCCGTCCCCAGCCGGACGCCGGGGACCGGTTCAAATGCCAGGGCCTGATCCGCGTCCGCCATCTCGTGGCCCGCTCAGCTGAGTTTGCCGTGGCAGTGCTTGTATTTTTTGCCGGAGCCGCAGGGACAGGGTTCATTGCGCCCGACCTTGCGCCCCTCGCGCACATACGGCGCCGCTGCGCCGCCTTCGTCCTCCGCGGCTTCCTGCTGCCCCTCTTCCATGGCGCTGACTTCCCGGTGCTGGAATTCCATCGCCTCGGCATGCTGCTGGCGGCGACGCTGTTCTTCCAGGGCATCCACGTCATCCTCGCTGCGCACCTGCAGGCGACTGAGGGTGGTAATCGCTTCCTGTTTGATACGATCCAGCATTTCGGAGAACAGCTGGAAGGATTCGCGTTTGTATTCCTGCTTGGGATTTTTCTGGGCATAGCCGCGCAGATGGATCCCCTGGCGCAGCTGGTCCATCATTGCCAGGTGCTCGCGCCACTGGCCGTCGAGGACCTGTAGCATCACAGCCTTCTCGACCTGGCGCATGACTTCGCTGCCGACACTGGCCTCCTTGGCGGCGTAGGCGGCCTCAATCTCGGCCAGGATCTTCTCGCGCAGGGATTCCTCGTGCAGGCTGTCGTCCTCTTCCAGCCACTGGCGAACCGGCAGCTTGACGGCAAACTCGGCCTCGAGCATTTCCTCGAGCCCCGGCAGATCCCACTGCTCCTCGATGCTCTGTGGCGGCACGTAGAGGCTGACCATGCTGTGGACCACGTCCGCGCGAACCGCCCTGACGGTATCGCTGATATCGTCGGAGGAGAGCAGTTCATTGCGCTGTTCGTAAATCACCTTGCGCTGATCGTTGGCCACATCGTCGTATTCGAGCAGTTGCTTGCGCAGGTCAAAGTTGTGGCCTTCGACCTTGCGCTGGGCATTTTCGATCGCGCGACTGACCCACGGATGCTCGATGGATTCGCCTTCTTTCATCCCCAGGCGCTGCATCAGCGCGGAAACTTTTTCGGACGCGAAAATGCGCATCAGGCTGTCTTCCAGCGACAGATAAAAACGCGAGGAGCCGGGATCGCCCTGGCGTCCGGAGCGGCCACGCAGCTGGTTGTCGATACGCCGGGATTCGTGACGTTCGGTACCGATGATGTGCAAGCCACCGGCAGCGACCACCTCATCGTGGCGTTGTTGCCACGCCTTGCGGGCACGCTCGTGCGCTACCTCGTCACTCTCGTCAATTTTGGCCAGTTCGGCATCCGGGTTCCCCCCGAGAACAATGTCGGTCCCGCGACCGGCCATGTTGGTGGCAATGGTCACCGCGCCGGGGCTGCCGGCCTGGGCGATGATATCTGCTTCGCGCTCATGCTGTTTGGCATTGAGGACTTCGTGGGAGATGCCTTCTTTTTTCAGCACCCCGGAGAGCAGCTCCGATACCTCGATGGAAGTGGTACCGACCAGGACCGGCTGACCGCGCTGACGACAATCGCGAATGTCATCCAGCACCGCCTGGTATTTTTCCGGCTGGGTCAGGTACACCTTGTCCACCATATCCTGGCGAATCATCGGTTTGTGAGTCGGAATGACCACTACTTCCAGGCCATAGATGGTCTGGAACTCGTACGCCTCGGTATCGGCGGTACCGGTCATGCCCGACAGCTTGTCATAGAGCCGGAAAAAGTTCTGGAAGGTGATCGAGGCGACGGTCTGGTTCTCGCGCTGGATTTCCACCCCTTCCTTGGCTTCCACCGCCTGGTGCAGGCCGTCGGACCAGCGCCGGCCGGGCATGGTGCGGCCGGTAAATTCATCGACGATCACAATCTCGTTGTTCTGCACGATGTAGTCGACATCTTTCTGGAACAGCACGTGAGCGCGCAGCGCCGCATTAACGTGATGAAGCAGGCCGATGTTGGTGGCGTCATACAGGCTCTCGCCTTCGCCCAGCAATCCGGCCTCGGTCAGCAGCTCTTCAACCCGCTGGTGTCCTTCTTCGGTCAGATAGATCTGCTTGTTCTTTTCCTCGACGCTGTAATCGCCGGGACCGTCCTCTTCTTCCTGTTTGGTCAGTTTGGGAACCAGGGCATTGATCTTGTAATAATGCTCGGAACTGTCCTCGGAGGGGCCGGAGATAATCAACGGGGTACGCGCTTCATCGATCAGGATCGAGTCGACCTCGTCGATCACGGCAAAACCCAGGTTGCGCTGAAACTGCTCCTCCTTGCTGAAGGCCATGTTGTCGCGCAGATAGTCAAAACCGAACTCGTTGTTGGTTCCGTAGGTAATGTCCGCCGCGTAAGCCGCCTTCTTGTCCTCGAACGGCATGCCCGAACCGATGGTGCCCACCGTCATACCGAGAAACTCATACACCTTGCCCATCCACTCGGCATCGCGCTGGGCCAGATAGTCGTTGACGGTTACCACGTGCACGCCGGTTTGTGGCAGCGCATTCAGATAGCAGGGCAGAGTCGCCATCAGGGTCTTGCCCTCGCCGGTGCGCATTTCGGCAATCTTGCCCTGATGCAGGACCATGCCGCCGATTAACTGTACATCGTAATGGCGCATGCCCAGCACGCGCTGTGCCGCCTCGCGTACCACCGCAAAGGCCTCCGGCAGCAGATCGTCGAGTTTCGTGCCCTCTGCCAGGCGCTGGCGAAATTCCGCGGTCTTGTTGCGCAGAGCGTCGTCGGAAAGCGCCTGAATCTCGGGTTCCAGCGCGTTGATCCGCTCGACGGTTTTACCCATCTGTTTGACCAGCCGCTCGTTGCGACTGCCGAAGACTTTCTTGAATACTGTTTTGAGCATATATTTGCCTGTGGCGAGCCTCTGATGTGAGGACTCACTTACTGATTTAATAACTCACGCCGGGAAACCGGCTTTGCCCTGTTAAAAGCGACTATTGTACCTGCCGACGCCGGTTTTGTCCGCTTCCGGCAGGAAAGGTTCATGACGTCGATACAGATAGCCCAGGCGATCGAACGCCAGGGAGGGTCGGACAAAATCCTCGGCGCTCAGTCGTGCCATAAGCCGCGCCGCTTCCTGATGCACATCCGGCACCGGACCGCGCGGACGTTGCTGACGAAAAGCATGGATGCGTCCCTGTACAAACCGGCCATCGGCGGCCAGCTGAGCCTCGAGCAAGGGCGCCAGACCGTTCACGCCGCGCACGTTCATGCCCAGATAGGTCGCGAAATTGCCCAGACTGTAGGCGATCAGGCGCCCACGATACAGCTCCATGGCCCGCGGCACATGCGGCCCATGGCCGATCACCAGGTCCGCCCCGGCTTCCACCGCGCGTCGGGCAAAGGCCACCACATCGCCGCGCCGTTCGCCGTAATAGCGCTCCTCGGCAAACGGCAGATGCAGGGCCGCCTCCCCCTCGGCACCGCCATGAAAAGAGACCAGCACGATATCGTGCGCCTGCTTGAGGCCGTTGACCAGCCCCACCATGCGGGCCGTGTCCAGCATATCGTGCGAATTAATAAACGGCGCAAAGGCAATGGCCGCCACCCGCAGCCCGTTGACCTGCCAGCGGGCGACATCCCCATGGCGTCCGGTATGCCGGATGCCGTGCTCACGCAGGATCCGCATGCTGGCCGAGCGACCCTCCTCGCCAAAATCGCGGGCATGATTATTGGCCAGACTCATGAGCGTGAACCCGGCATCGCGCAGATGGGCGGCATAGCGGGCCGGCGAGCGGAACAGATAACAGGCTGCCGGATCCTTGCACGTTTTCACCGGCTCACCGCCATCGAGCAGAACCCCTTCGAGATTCCCGAAGGTGATATCCGCCGAACGCAGTACCGGTGCCGCATCGTTCAGCAGCTGTGCTCCATCAGCCGGCGGCAGGCGATTACGCGGGAAATCGGTCCCCAGCATCACATCGCCGACCGCTGCAACGCGAAGCACCGGCGCGGGAAACGTCACGGGAGCGGAGGAAACAGGTTCGGGGTCAAGCGGGGCCGGGGCGGCACAGGCGCCCAGCCACAGTACCGGCAGCAGGGCGAATAACGGAGACAGGCGAACTGACATGCCGGTCAAAGAGAAGGAAACAACGACTTACTTGCTGGCAAGAATATACTTTTTGGGATCCACCGCACGGCCGTTAACCAGCACTTCGAAGTGAACATGGGGGCCGGTAGAACGCCCGGAGGAACCCATTCTGGCAATGACCTGGCCTTTTTTGACCGTCTCTCCGACTTCCACCAGATGTTCCTTGTTATGACCGTAGCGGGTGACATAGCCTTTGCCGTGATTCACCTCGACCAGCCGGCCGTAACCGGAACGCTTGCCGGAATAGGTTACCACCCCGGCGGCAACCGCCACGACATCCGAACCTTCCTTGCCGGCAAAGTCGATGCCCGAATGATGGGCGCGGCGACCACTGAAGGGATCGGTACGCATGCCGTAATAGGAGGATAACCAGCCACGGGTAATGGGCCGTCCCGCCGGCACCACTTCCGCCTGCAGGTTACGGGTCATCAGCATCTCTTCGAGTACGCCGAGCTGCTGGCTGCGGTCTTCAATCTGGGAGGAAAGTTCCTGCAGGGACTGCAGAAAATCCGGCACGTTCATGGAACTGCTTGCCATTTCATCGCTGCTGGAAAGCGGACCGCCCTGGGCCGGGGGTTGTTCGAAATTGAATTCGCCGTTATCCAGATTCGCCATCTGGGTCAGACGCTGACCGAGCGCATCCAGACGGACGACATGGGATTGCAGGTTACCCAGACGCAAGGCCAGTGCATCCATGTTTTCCTGGGCGTTACGGGTCACTTCCTCAATTTTCAGGCGTTGGGCATCGAGTTCGGATTGCAGGGCCAGATTCAGATCATCCGGATTCGCTTTCATATGCGCGACACCCAGATAATAACCTGCGCCGATAAATGCAGCAGGCAATACGATGACCGTCCCCAGAACAAGGCTGATCAGGCGGTGCCGGGTCAGAGTCAGCAACCCTGAACATCCTTTATTGCGTCTCAATACGACTATATTCATAGTGACAGCACAGCTCTTGTTATTTTATTGTGAGGTTAAAGTGAATTTTCCGATTAACAGGGCAAGCCTTTCATTAACCAGTATGAATTCTCCCAGACCATTGTACAAGCTTCTGCAGGGGGAAAAGAACCAGCTTGCGGACCTCGTCACAACCACCCGCCAGCTGCGTCGCCTCAACCAGTCGCTGTTATCGGTGCTCGATCAGCCGTTGACGGATCACTGCCGGATCGCGCGTTATCACAGTGAACAACTGGTGATTCAGGTCGATTCCCCGGTCTGGGCATCGCGTTTACGTTATTACGTTCCCACCCTGCTACAAGAGCTTAAGCAAAATATCCCTGATTTACAAGGACTTAAATCAATAAAAATCCATGTTGCCCCGGCCACGCCGCCCCCGGTGGAAAAACCCCCGGCGCAACGGGAAATCAGCCCCGCCGCCAGCCAGGACATCCACGCCATGGCCGAGGCGATCGAGGACCCCGCACTGCGCGCGGCCCTGCAACGGCTGGGGCGGCCCCGCCGTACCGACGATTAATCAGTCACCTTATGCATATTGGCATCAAGGATAAGTGTTCACTGATAGTCAGGCCGGCCACCTGACGAGCCCGTTCCAGGCCAGGAAAACAAAAACGCCGGCATTCGCCGGCGTTCGAGTTCAATCGGTGCCTGTTCGGCGAATTTCAGGTCGCCTGCACCGGCTGGACGAAGGAGATCGGCGCCTTGGCCGGGTCTTCGAAAGTCACCTCTTCCCACGCTTCCTTGTTGGCCAGCAGGGTCCGCAACAGGCGATTGTTGAGGGCATGACCCGATTTGTGGCCGCTGAAGGCGCCGATCAGGCTGTGACCCAGCAGATAGAGATCGCCGATGGAATCCAGAATCTTGTGTTTGACGAATTCATCCACGTAACGCAGACCGTCTTCATTCAGTACCCGGTACTCATCCACCACGACGGCGTTATCCAGGCTGCCACCCAGCGCCAGATTATTGGCACGCAGGGACTCGATCTGGCTCATGAAACCGAATGTCCGGGCCCGACTCACTTCCTTCACGAAAGAAGTGGTGGAAAAATCGACCTCGGCGGTCTGATTCTGATCCTTGAAAACCGGGTGGTCGAAATCGATGGTGAAAGCGACCTTGAAGCCTTCGAACGGCTCAAATCGAACCCATTTATCGTCCTCTTCGACGACGATCGGCTTTTTAATCCGGATGAACCGTTTTGGGGCCTTCTGTTCCTGAATCCCCGCCGATTGCACCAGAAAGACAAATGGGCCGGCGCTGCCATCCATAATAGGGACTTCCGGCGCGTTCAGATCAATATAGGCGTTGTCGATGCCCAGCCCGGCCAGTGCTGACAACAGATGCTCGACCGTCGAGACACGCACGCCATCCTTGATCAGGGTGGTGGACAGGGTCGTGTCCCCCACATTTTCAGGAACTGCTGGAATTTCAACGGGTTCCGGCAGATCCACGCGCCTGAAAACAATGCCCGTATCCGCTGCGGCAGGTCGAAGGGTCAGATAGACTTTCTCTCCGGTGTGTAGGCCCACGCCGGTTGCGCGAATGACATTTTTCAGTGTACGCTGGTTAATCACTAGCCAAATTCTCCTTTGGAATTGCAGGTCTCCCTGACTGATGCAAATTTCGGGCCTGTTTCACTACGATCGAGTGCGTGGCGCAAGTATAGCACCGGAAGAAAACGCCCATAGTAAAACAAGTTCACATCTTACAGCAACTTATACTCATCAGCGGCGGGCTATCTGAAAACTTGATACCCCGGTCACACATCTTGTGTTGCCGCTTGCGGGACCCCCGCAGGGGTCCGGTTCAGTCCGCCTGACGCCGCAGAAAAGCCGGAATATCCAGGTATTCCATATTCCCGTCTCCCTGGCGCCCCTTGTCATCCGCCGTACCCTTGTTGCGCATCACGGTTGGACGATCCAGCTGGTTATAGTCGACTTCGCCGTCGTTCTTCTTGTTGACCACCAGTTTCGGCTTGTCGCCCTGTTTGAGCTCGTTACCCAGACCGGTTGCCACCACGGTGACACGCAACTCGCCGGACATGCCCGGGTCGATCACGGTCCCGACCACGACAGTCGCATTTTCCGAGGCAAACTGCTTGACGGTGTTACCCACTTCCTCGAATTCACCGATGGACATATCCATCCCGGCGGTGACATTGACCAGGATCCCGCGTGCGCCGGCCAGGTTGACGTCTTCGAGTAACGGACTGGCTATCGCCGCCTCGGCCGCTTCGCGGGCCCGCTCTTCACCGGATGCCCGGCCGGAGCCCATCATGGCCATGCCCATTTCGGACATCACGGTTCGCACGTCGGCAAAGTCGACATTGATCAGACCCGGCCGGGTAATCAGTTCGGCAATGCCCTGCACTGCGCCCAGCAACACATCGTTGGCCGCCTTGAAAGCATCCAGCAGACTGATGTTCTTGCCCAGCACGCTCAGCAGTTTTTCATTGGGAATGGTAATCAATGAGTCAACATACTGCTTGAGCTCATCCATTCCGGCCATCGCGACTTCCATGCGCTTTTTGCCTTCGAAGGGAAACGGCTTGGTCACGACCGCCACGGTCAGGATCCCCATGTCGCGGGCAATCTGCGCAACGACCGGGGCACCGCCGGTACCGGTACCGCCGCCCATGCCGGCCGTAATGAACACCATGTCCGCCCCTTCCAGCACTTCCTGGATGCGTTCCCGATCTTCCATGGCGGCATTGCGACCGGTTTCCGGATTGGCTCCGGCACCGAGTCCCTTGGTGACACCGCCACCCAGTTGCAGCAGGGTCTTGGCGGAACTGTTTTTCATGGCCTGGGCATCGGTATTGGCGCAGATAAAATCCACTCCTTCGATGCTCTGAACCACCATGTGTTCGACGGCATTACCACCACCGCCACCGACACCGATCACTTTTATCACGGCGTTCTGACTGTACGTATCCATTAATTCAAACATTTTTACCCCTCCTCACTGACAACGCAGTTGTTGTTACATTGTGTCTACGTTACAAATCCTTTAGAAATTTCCCTGAAACCAGCTCTTCATCCGTCGCAAGACGGTTGTGAAACCACCGCCCATGCGTGTTTCCGCTTCACGCAAGGCACGATTCTGATAACCAAACAACAGCAAACCAACGCCGGTGGAATAAATGGGGTTACGCACCACATCCACCAGCCCGCTGACATATTGCGGCAGGCCCTGGCGCACCGGCATGTGAAAGATCTCTTCTGCCAGTTCCACCGTGCCTTCCATCTTGGAGCTGCCCCCGGTGAGCACGATGCCGGCGGCACACAAGTCTTCAAATCCGCTGCGACGCAATTCGGCCTGGATCAGCGTGAACAGTTCTTCGTAGCGCGGCTCGACCACCTCGGCCAGGGTCTGGCGTGCCAGACGGCGTACCGGTCGTTCACCGACACTGGGCACTTCGATGGTTTCCTCGGCACTGGCCAACTGGGTCAGCGCGCAGGCGTATTTGATCTTGATTTCCTCGGCGTGCTGGGTCGGTGTGCGCAGGGCGACGGCAATATCGTTGGTCACCTGGTCGCCGGCGATAGGAATCACGGCAGTATGGCGAATGGCCCCTTCGGTAAATACTGCGATATCGGTGGTGCCACCGCCGATATCCACCAGACAAACCCCCAGCTCTTTTTCATCCTCGGTCAGCACTGAATGACTGGAGGCCAGTTGTTCGAGAATGATGTCGTCCACTTCCAGACCGCAGCGCCGCACGCATTTGATAATGTTCTGCGCGGCACTCACCGCACCGGTGACCATATGTACCTTGGCCTCCAGCCGCACGCCGGACATGCCAATCGGCTCACGGATGCTTTCCTGATCGTCGATGATGAATTCCTGCGGCATGATGTGCAGGACTTTCTGATCCGCCGGAATCGCCACAGCCCTGGCCGCATCGATCACCCGTTCGACATCGTACTGGGTCACTTCCTTGTCACGAATCGCCACGATGCCGTGCGAGTTGAGACTGCGAATATGACTGCCCGCGATCCCGGCATAAACGGAATGAATCTGGCAACCGGCCATCAGCTCGGCTTCTTCCACGGCACGCTGGATCGATTGCACCGTGGACTCGATATTCACCACTACCCCTTTTTTCAGACCACGGGAAGGATGTGAGCCAAGGCCGATAATCTCGATATCATTTTCCGGGGTCACCTCGCCGACAATCGCCACCACCTTCGAGGTGCCGATATCGAGCCCGACGATCAGGTTTTTTTCTGTTTTCTTAGACATTCACTGCCACTCCCCGAATGCTTTTATGCACTTTTTGATTCCCACGCGACCGCCATGCCGTTGGTGTAGCGCAGATCGACCCGCTTGACGTTGCCACGTTCCAGCGCCTTGAGCCGGGGATAACTGCGAACGAACCGTGCCAGTCGCTCAAACTCATGTTCACGCCCCAGTTTCAGGCGCATCCCCCCTTGCAGATCGATCTGCCAGGAATGACGCCTGTCCAGTTTCAGCTCGCCAATCTGCATACCCAGCGGCGCCAGCAGTTGTGAAAATTCCCGGAAAGATATCAACATCTTGTCCCGCAATTTCTCCGGCCCGTGAAATACCGGCAATCCGGATGGATAGGTCGAAGGTTCCGGGCGGAATATCTCGCCGCGCGTACTTAACAACCCGCCCTGTGACCACACTGCAAAAGGTTGGCGCTCGATAAAATGAATCGCCAGAGTCTCGGGCCAGATCCGGCGAACGGTCGCCTGTTCGATCCAGGGCAGCTCTTCGACCTGTTGCTGAATGGCGGCGACATTGATATCGAAATATCCGACCCCCGAAACCTGCTTTGATAACGGTGCCAGCATGTTTTCAGTCACGTTAATAAAGCTGCCCTGCACCCGGATTTTGCTGACCGGAACATTCATCGGGTTGAGCAATTGTTCAACAGCCCAGTAGAGCAACGCGGCCAGCATGATCGCGGACACGACAAACAGACCGCGGCCCGGCCGAAACGCCAGCCTCGTCAGGGTCGATAACGGCAGGGATTGTCTAGCCTGCACCGACATGGCTTCCCCCTTTTTGCCTGTTGCCGTTGTGTCCTGTCAGAGTCCGGGCAAGAATCGCATAGACCAGTTGATCGAAATCCATGCCGACAGCTTTGGCAGCCATCGGCACCAGAGAGTGATCGGTCATACCCGGCACGGTGTTCAGCTCGATCACCCACGGTTTGCCATCTTCCGAGCAGAGAATATCGACCCGCCCCCAGTCCCGGGCACCCACTGCCTTGAAAGCCGACAGTGCCAGGCGTTGTAACTGGCCTTCCTGTTCGGCATCCAGGCCACAGGGACACAGATAGCGGGTCTGATCTGACTGGTACTTGGCCTCGTAGTCATAAAATGCATTGGGTGTCTCGAGTTTGATCACCGGCAAAGCCTGGTCACCCAGAATCGTGACGGTATATTCCCCGCCCTCGACCCAGCGCTCGGCAATCACGGCACCGGAAAACTGCGCGGCAGTGGCATACGCCTCGCGCATTTGCTGCGGTTCGTCGACCCGGGTCATGCCGATGCTTGAACCTTCCAGCGCCGGTTTCACCATCAATGGCAGTCCCAGACTGGCCACGACATATTCGGGATCGGTATCCTCATCCAGCACCATATAATCAGGAGTAGGCAACCCGGCCGCTTCGAGAATCATTTTGCTGCGTAACTTGTCCATGGCCAGCGCCGAGGAAAGGACATCGCTGCCGGTATAGGGCATATCCAGTATTTCCAGCACCGCCTGAATGCGACCATCTTCCCCGCCGGGACCATGCAGTACGATAAACGCGCGATCGTACTCGCCGTTTTCCAGCTCCTGCAGGACGGTCTGTCTTTTCACATCAATGCCGTGCGCATCCAC
Source organism: Pseudomonadota bacterium (assembly GCA_034190045.1). Lineage (GTDB taxonomy): Bacteria > Pseudomonadota > Gammaproteobacteria > UBA6429 > Thiohalophilaceae > Thiohalophilus. Next base: position 19,242 of record JAXHTI010000012.1, on the reverse strand, counting down.
ACCACAGCGCAACAGGGCATCCAGTACCGCCTGTCCACTGCGTAATGAAACGGCGCGCTCGGACGACCAGCCACCCATCAGCACGGCCACCTTGCCGAAGCTCTGCGGTTTCACGTTAGCGCTGTCGTTAATGCGGCTCATCAGACTCTCCGACGATTTGCACTTCTCTCACCAGGTCGATCCCCGTTACCTGCCTGACTTCATCGGCAACGCGTTGCATCAGCAATTCAATATCCCGGGCCGTCGCTGTTCCGGTGTTGATAATAAAATTGGCATGTTTTTCCGACACACAGGCCCCGCCGATACAGGTGTTTTTCAGCCCGCATTGTTCAATCAGCCGTGCGGCATAATCCCCCGGGGGGTTACGAAACACCGAACCGGCATTGGGTTGACTGGTCGGCTGCGAGGCACCACGGCGTGCCAGGTGTTGTTTGATTTTTTGCAATCCTTCCTGTGCATCCCCGGCTTCCAGTTTCAGGGTCGCGCCAACAAACCATTCACCGGCAGGTCCCCTGACCTGGCGATAGCCGGTTTCATACTCTTCAGCCAACCGGGTTTTCAGATTGCCTTGTTGGTCGATGACCTGCACCGACTCGACAATATTCCAGGTCTCGCCGCCCATGGCACCGGCATTCATGGCCAGGGCACCACCGAAGGTACCGGGTATGCCACAGAGAAACTCGGCGCCGCGTAATCCGCGTTTCGCGGTTTGCCGTGCCAGTTGCGGCGAGGCCAGCCCGGCTTCGGCATAAACCCGGTTTTCTTCCAGCCATTCAATCCGGTTGAGTACACCGCTGGTACAGATCACCGTGCCCGGCAAACCACCGTCACGCACCAGCAGATTGCTACCCAGACCGATCCAGAACAGAGGTTCTTCCGCCGGCAGCTGTTGCAATATCTGCTGCAGATCGGCCAGGTCCGCGGGCTGATAGAAACACCTGGCAACACCGCCCACGCGCCACGAGGTATGGCGGCTCATCGGCTCGTCTTGCTTCATGATCCCGCGTAGCTGCATGGTTTCTGTCTCAATCCTGTTCATCGGCAACATAGCGTTAGCGTGCGTTTAACTGCTGTTCAAGCCGGGCGGCCACGGCCCCGATATTCCCGGCCCCGAGGGTGAGCAAAATATCCTGGTCCTGCAGCACCCCGTTCAGTACCGCCGGCAACTCATCCAGCTCCTCGACAAATACCGGTTCCACCTGCCCGCGCATACGAATCGCACGGGTCAGGGAACGGCCGTCGGCACCGGTAATCGGTGTCTCCCCGGCGGGATAAACTTCAAGCAACACCAGGGTATCCACCTCGGACAACACCCGGGTAAAGTCCTCGAAAAGATCCCGGGTGCGGCTATAACGATGCGGCTGAAACACGACCACCAGGCGCCGCTGCGGCCAGCCGGCACGGATCGCCTGAATCGTTGCCGCGACTTCACGTGGATGATGGCCATAATCATCCACATGGATGACTCTGCCCTGCTCCAGCTGGTATTCACCATAAATCTGGAAACGTCGACCAATGCCCTGGAAATTGTCCAGCGCACGGGCAATTGCCTGATTATCGATGCCGATTTCATGCGCCACGGCAATCGCCGCCAGGGCATTGAGCACATTGTGATGTCCCGGCATATTCAGGGTAATTTCAATCTCTTCCCCGCTGCTGCGTAGCAGCACTGTGAAGTGTGTCTGATTTGCCGCCTGGGTAATATTGACTGCCCGCACATCCGCTTCTGCACTTAATCCGTAGGTAATCATCGGACGACTGATCACGGGCATCAGCTGACGTATCTCTTCATCATCAATACAGACAACGGCGAGACCGTAAAATGGCAGATGGTGTAAAAACTCCAAAAACGTCTGGCGGAGTTTTTCAAAATCACCACCGTAAGTTTCCATATGATCGGCATCGATATTGGTCACAATCGCCATCATCGGTTGCAAATGCATAAAGGAAGCATCGCTTTCATCCGCTTCGGCCACCAGATAGCGTCCTGCTCCCAGGCGCGCATGGGTTCCGGCGCTGTTGAGGCGCCCGCCGATCACGAATGTCGGATCCACACCACCTTCGGCCAGCACACTGGCCACCAGGCTGGTTGTGGTGGTCTTGCCGTGGGTCCCGGCGACGGCAATGCCGTAACGAAACCGCATCAACTCCGCCAGCATTTCAGCCCGGGGCACAACCGGTATACGTTGCTCCTGCGCCGCTTTGACTTCGGGGTTTTCAGAAACGATGGCACTGGAGACCACCACGACATCGCAATTGCGAATATTTTCTGCCGCATGACCGAGCGTAATGGTCGCACCCAGCTGACCGAGATGACGCGTCACTGCGTTTTCATGAATATCCGAGCCGGTCACCTCATAACCGAGATTAAGCAACACTTCGGCAATACCACCCATGCCGACACCACCGATGCCGACAAAATGGATGCACTTGATCCGCCCCATGCCCGGTTCACCATGGCTGCTCGGCAGATCGGTAATACGGCGAGCCTGTTTAGCCATGCATCACCTCCAGGCAGTGTTGCCCCACCAGCCGGGTTGCGTCCGGCATCGCCAGCTGTCTTGCCCGCTGCGCCATCGCCAATAACCTGTCACGGCCCTGTTCGAGCAGCTCCCGCAATACCGAGGCCAGCTGCTCGCCGGTGAAGCTGCCGGCGGCGATCACTTTCGCCGCGTCCGCCTGTTGCAGGTAGGCCGCATTGGCGGTTTGATGATCGTCCACGGCGTAAGGATAGGGCACAAGTACTGAACCGACCCCGGCGGCCGCCAGTTCCGACACCGTCAGTGCACCGGCGCGACAAATCACCAGATCTGCCCAGCCAAATGCCTCGGCCATGTCATCAACAAACATCGTAATCTCTGCTTTTACACCGACTCTGTTATAAGCCTTTTGTGTGGCTTCCAGCTTGCCACGACCGGCCTGATGTCGAATCGTCACCGGTGTATCGCCGGACAGCTGGGCCACCGCCGCCGGTACGGTTTCATTAAGCGCTTGCGCGCCAAGGCTTCCGCCGATGACCAGTATCCGGATCGGTCCTGAATGGCCGGCAAAGCGTTTTACCGGCTCATCGAGCATGACAATCTCCCGGCGAATCGGATTGCCGGTGTGTAAAGCCTGGTGTTTACCGAAACTGTCCGGGAAGGCCTCCATGACCTGCATAGCCACGTGCGAAAGCAGGCGGTTGGTCAGGCCGGGGATGGCATTTTGTTCGTGGATCAACAGGGGTCGACGCAACAACCAGGCAGCCAGGCCGCCGGGACCGGTAACAAAACCGCCCATTCCCAGCACGGCGTCGGGCTTCAGGCGCAGACAAATATTCAATGCCTGACCCAGGGCATACAACAGCTTGAATGGCGCCAGAAACAGTCCCGGCCAGCGCTTGCCACGCAAGCCACTGACTGAAATAAAGCGGATATCGAAACCGGCCTGCGGGACAAGTTGTGATTCCATACCACGACGGGTTCCAAGCCAGTGAATCTCGACACCCTGCTCCTGCAAATAACGGGCAACCGCAAGCGCCGGGAAAACATGTCCGCCTGTCCCACCTGCCATGATCAAAATGCGTCGGGAATCGTGTTTCATGCACGCCTCCCTTTCGGTGACGGATTACGCCGATCATATTTACGGGTTTCGTAGTCAATGCGCAGTAACAGCGCAATCGCCACACACATGACCAGCAAACTGCTGCCACCGTAACTCATCAGGGGTAAAGTCAGTCCCTTGGTGGGCAAAACACCCATATTGACACCAATATTGATAAACGCCTGCAAACCAATCCAGATTCCAATACCGTAAGCCACATAGCCGGAGAACGGCTGTTCGCGTTTCTCCGCACGCCGACCGATACTCAGCGCCTTGAAGACCAGGAACAGATAAGCCATAACAACCAGCATAACCATTAACAACCCCAGTTCCTCGGCCATGACGGCAAACAGGAAGTCGGTATGCGCTTCCGGCAAATAAAACAGTTTCTGAATACTCGACCCCAGGCCCACACCCAGCCATTCTCCGCGTCCGAACGCGATCAGTGCCTGGGTCAGCTGAAAACCGCTGTCGTAGGGGTCCGCCCAGGGATTGAGGAACGTGGTCAAACGCTGTAAACGATACGGCGAGGTTAGTGCGAGCAGGGCCAGCGCCCCGGTCAGCGACATCAGTAACAATATAAACTGGCTCAAACGTACGCCAGCGAGCCACATCATGCCGAAGGCGGTCAAAAATAACACCACCACGGCACCATAATCCGGCTCAAGCAACAGCAACAATCCCAGCACAGTCAGCAGAACCAGTGGCCGCATGAAACCCATCACACGCGAACGAACCTCGCCATGATGGCGAACCAGGTAGCCTGCCAGATAGATAACCGAAAACAGCTTGACCAGCTCGGAGACCTGCAACGAAAGCGGACCAAGCATAATCCAGCGCTGACTGCCGTTCACCTCACGGCCCAGACCGGGAACAAACACCAGCATCAATAACAGAATGCTTAACAGGATCAATGTCAGGCCACTCTTTTCCCACATCTCCAGTGGTACACGCAGAACTGCCGTCGCAACCAGTAAGCCCACTGTCATATAGGCAAACTGTCGCCAGAAAAAATGAAACGGATCGCCAACCATTTTCTCGGCAACGGATGTCGATGCCGAGCCGACCATAATCAGCCCCAGACACAGTAAAAACAGCGCGACACCCAGAAGCTGTTTATCCACTACGGCGAACAGCCGTCCCCGCTCTTCCCCTTCCTGCGGTTTGCTGAACAATTTTGCTACGGGCATCGCTGAAATCATCACAGGCTCCTGACACTTTCGGCGAATACTTCGCCGCGTTGCTCAAAGCCGTTGAACATATCAAAACTGGCACAGGCAGGAGAGAGTAAAACCGTGTCGCCGGTTTGCGCCAGCTGCGCTGATTTGTTAACCGCTTCCTGCATCGAATCGGCATTCGCGATTTTTACAACATCAGCCAGTTCCTGTTGCAGTAACGGGGCATCCTCACCCATCAACACGACCGCCCTGGCTCGCCTGGCGATCACCTCGCGCAAGGCCGTAAAGTCCTGGCCCTTGCCCTGTCCTCCCAGGATCACCACCAGCTTTTCTCCCGGCACACCCTGAATGGCGGCAATCGCCGCTCCGACATTGGTTGCCTTCGAGTCATTAATCCAGGTCACACCGGCTTTTTCGCGGATCCACTGGCAGCGGTGCGGTAACCCGGCAAAATCGCGCAAGGCCTCGAGCATTGCAGGCAGCGCCAATCCTGCTGCTTCGCCCAGTGCCAGTGCCGCCAGCGCATTGGCCAGATTATGCTCGCCGGTGATCTTGAGCTCATCGACACCCAGCAATAGCTGCTCACCACGGCATAACCAGCGTTTGTTCTGTTGCAGGCAAATTCCATAGTGATCGGTTTCGGGTATCCCCAGGCTGAAGCTGATCAGCTTGCGCCCGGCTGCGAACAACCCGGCCGTAGCCATCACGCGCTCGTCGTCGGCGTTGACTACCAGCGCACCGGAACCATAGAAAACCCGTGCCTTGGCCGCGGTGTAATCTGCCAGTGTGTCGTATCGGTCCAGATGGTCTTCGCTGATATTCAGAATCACCGCGGCAACCGGATCCAGCGACTCGGTGGTTTCGAGCTGGAAGCTGGACAGTTCCAGTACACAGACCTGGTTATCTTCCCGGAACAGGTCCAGTGCCGGTGTGCCGATATTGCCGCCGACGCCGGCCTTGATACCTGACCTGTGAAACATTTCACCCACCAGGGTGGTAACCGTACTTTTGCCGTTGGAACCGGTAATTGCGACGACCGGCACATCGACAAACCAGGCGAATAATTCGATATCGCCAATGATCCGGGCACCCCTGGCACGGGCTTCGACAATCAGGGGTTCGCGCAATGAGATTCCCGGACTGACCACAATGATTTCCGCGCGCTGAAATGCCAGCTCATCGAAATTACCGACAAATACTGCAATTTCCGGCAGTTCCTGCTGCAAGCGGGACAGAAAAGGAGGTTCTTCGCGACTGTCGGTAATCGCCACATCAGCATCACAGGCAGATAAAAAATGCGCACAGGAGAGCCCGGTCTTGCCAAGACCGACAATCAGGACTTTTTTGCCCTGCAGATAATCTGCTGCCTGTGATTTCATTGTTATATCCGCCGCCAGCATATTGTTAACGAATTTTCAACGTTGCCAGGCCAATCAAAACCAGAATGACAGTAATAATCCAGAAGCGAACTATCACCCGGGGTTCCGGCCAGCCCTTTAATTCAAAATGATGATGCAATGGTGCCATGCGGAAAATACGCTTTCCGGTCAGCTTGAAAGACAGCACCTGCAAAATGACCGACAGGGTCTCAACAACAAATACGCCGCCCATAATAAACAGCACCAGTTCCTGTCTGACGATGACCGCCAGAACGCCCAGTGCGGCACCCAGCGCCAGTGCGCCGACATCGCCCATGAATACTTGGGCCGGGTAGGTATTGAACCAGAGGAAACCCAGCCCCGAGCCCACCAGGGCACCACAGAAGATCACCAGCTCGCCGGAACCGGGAATATTGGGAATTTGCAGGTATTCGGAAAACCCGGCATGCCCGGAGGCATAGGCAAAAATACCCAGTGCACCGCCAACCATAACCGTGGGCAGGATTGCCAGGCCATCCAGTCCGTCAGTCAGATTGACCGCGTTACTGGAACCGACAATCACGAAATAGGTAAGCAGAACATAACTGACCATGCCCAGTTCAATCGAAATACTTTTTATAAACGGCATAATCAGCTGGGTTTCAACCGGCAGCGCCGTTTTATAGAGATAAACACCTACCGCAATAGCAATGACAGACTGCCAGAAGTACTTCCAGCGTGCCGCCAGTCCTTTGGGGTCTTTTTTGACCAGTTTTTTGTAATCATCAATCCAGCCGATCACCCCGAACAGGAAAGTGACCAGAATCACGACCCAGACATAATGATTGGTCAGGTCAGACCACAGCAGAGTGCTGACCGCAATCGCCACCAGAATCAGCGCTCCGCCCATGGTGGGGGTCCCCGCCTTGGTCAGGTGTGTCTGCGGCCCGTCATCACGAATCGGCTGCCCCAGATTGAAGGTACTCAACCGGCGGATCATCGAAGGTCCTACCAACAGAGAAATGACCAGGGCAGTCAGAACGCCGAGAATCGCGCGCAACGTCAAGTAATTGAAGACATTAAAGCCGCTGTAGAATTCCTGCAGGTATTGTGTCAAGTGGTAAAGCATTACCCGCCCCTGTTATTTTCTGCGCCACACGCATCAACAATGCGTTCCATTTGCATGCGGCGTGATCCTTTGACCAGTAGCGTGACATCCTGCTGCAGATCGTTTTGTATTTGTTCTATCATTTCAGCATGGTTGTCAAAGCTGTATGACGCTTCACCGAACACTGAGGCCGCATGCCGTGCCAGCGTACCCAGTGTATACAGACGTCCAACCCCGCTCTGTCTGGCATACAAACCGGCATCTTCATGCAGGGCATCGGCTTTGCCACCCAGTTCACCCATGTCACCGAGAGCAAGAAAGTGCCTGCCCGGGAATTCGCTCAATACATCCAGTGCTGCATACAGGGAAGTTGGATTGGCATTATAGGTATCATCAATGACCCGACTCCCCTTGATGCCTTGCTTGAGCTGCAACCGGCCATTAACCGGTGTCAGGCTTTCAAGCCCCTGTTTGATAATACGCAAGGGAATATCAATGGCTACTGCGGCGGCCGTGGCCGCCAATGCATTGAGCGCATTATGTTTACCCAGCAACTTCAGATTGACGACAATTTCACCTTGCCCGGTAGTAATAGTCAGTTCCTGCCCGGCCTGCTGAACCCGGATAGCAGCATTCACTTGCGGCTCTTCACCAAAACCGAAATTGATGACCTGTCTTCCGGCATTTAACTGTTTCCAGTAATCCGCATACTTATCTTCATGGTTAACAATCGCGATACCATTGTCACCAAGCCCTGAATATATCTCGCCCTTGGCATGCGCGACCCCCTCGACACTGCCAAAACCTTCCAGATGAGCCATGCCGGCATTGGTAATCAGTGCCACATCCGGCCTGGCGATATTCGTCAGATAGGCAATTTCACCGTGATGGTTGGCACCCATCTCGATCACAGCGTAAGTATATTTCTCATCCAGTTCGAGCAGTGTTAACGGCATGCCAATATCGTTATTCAGATTGCCGCGTGTTGCCAACACTTCCCCTGCGCCGGACAGAATCGCGGCCAGCATCTCCTTGACCGTAGTTTTGCCGTTACTGCCGGTTATACCCACGACTGTAACGGGGAGTTGCTCGCGCCATTGTGCTGCCAGCTCTCCCAGGGCAATCCGGGTGTCCGGAACAACAATGGCGTTGGCACCTTCGACCGGTCGCTCCAGCAGGCACGCGGCGGCGCCTTGCTCGACTGCCTGGTCAACGAAATCATGCCCGTCAAAATTCGGCCCCTTGAGCGCAACGAACAATTGCCCCGCTCTGAGATGTCGCGTATCGGTGGAGACACCGCAAAAGTCAGTATCCGTACCGTAATAGTCCGCCCCCAGCAATTTTGCCGCCTGTGACAGACTCATATGCACGCCTCGTGCTGCATTGTTTTCTTTGTGCGTCATCATGCGTTTAACCGCTTCAATTGCAATTGCGCCTCGGCCATGTCACTGAACGGCCGCGTCTCATCACCGATAATCTGGTAGTTCTCGTGCCCTTTACCGGCAATCAATATGACATCCTGTGCAGAGGCTCCCTGGATCACAGCTTCGATGGCACGTTGGCGGTCCCGCTCTATATACACCCGGTCCGGCACGGTCATACCGGCAAGGATCTGTTCGATAATATCGACCGGGTTCTCATGCCGCGGATTGTCGTTGGTCACCACCACCCGATCGGCGTACTGCTCCGCAATCTGCCCCATCAATGGACGTTTTTGCCTGTCCCGCTCACCCCCGCATCCGAACACACACCATAACGTGCCGCTGGTATGCTGGCGCAGGGCAGCGAGAACATGCTGCAATGCATCCGGCGTATGCGCATAATCAATGACGACCAGCGGCCGTTCACCGCCGCCCAGTGCTTCCATCCGGCCACTGACTGTACTGACGCGGGAAAGTCGTTTCAGTGCCTCATTGAAATCCAACCCCTTGCCGAGCAATACACCCAGTGATGCAAGCAGGTTGCTCACGTTGAAATAACCCAGCAAGCGGGCCTCGATCTGCCCCTGGCCGAAGGAAGATGTCACTTCAAAGCGCAAACCTTCCGGCAAGGCTTCGATCTTCTCTGCCAGCAAATCTGGTTTGTATTCGTTTTGTGTCCCGTAGCTTATCCCCCGCAGCAAGCCGTCGATTACCGATAACAGCTCGCGGCCATAAGGATCGTCCTGATTAACCACGGCGGTTGTCAGTCCGGGCATATGAAACAGTTTTTGTTTAACCGCGGCATAACTGGCCATATCGCCGTGGTAATCCAGATGTTCGTGCGTCAAGTTGGTAAACACCGCACAGTCAAACCGGATGTTATCGACCCGTTGTTGATCCAGTGCATGGGAAGAGACCTCCATGACAACACTGCTGGCGCCCTGATCACGCATCGTGGCCAGCCAGTGATGATTGGCGATCACATCCGGTGTGGTATGCCCGGATGCTTCAAGCTGACCGTACAGACCTCGCCCGAGCGTACCGATCACCCCGCAGGGTTGCTCCTGACTCAGGCACTGCGCCACAAACTGGCTGCAGGAGGTTTTACCGTTGGTGCCGGTAATGCCGACGACAAACAGATCGGCCGACGGGCTGGCATAAAAACGATCGGCCAGCATGCCCAGTTTGCCGGACAGGTCCGGGATGGCCACCAGCGGTATGGTTTTACCCTGTTCGGAGCTTTGCCAGCTCAACGGCGTCACAGCGCTTTCCTCATCACTCATCTCGCGCAGCACGGCCACTGCCCCACGGGTAATGGCCTGATCAATATAGGCGGCTCCGCTGACACGCTGGCCACGGCGTGCAACAAACAGTGAGCCTTCGTTGACCTCGCGGGAATCGGCCGTCATGTGTGTGAGCTCGCAGTCCAGACTCGCCGGCACTGCCACGATCCCTTCCAGCAACTTGCCAAGTGTCATGGTGATTTGTTTGACCGGTGCCGGCATCATGGAAGCTCTCCTGCCGTGGCACCTGCCAGATCGGCAAACTTCAATGTGCCCGAACCGACATTATCCGGCGCAATATCAAACAGACGCAGCGCGCCCCCCATGACCCGGGAGAAAACCGGCGCGGCCACCTGGCCGCCGTAATAATCCTCGCCGGAGGGTTCATCGACGGTTACCACCATGGCAATGCGCGGGTTACTGGCTGGCGCGAGCCCGGCAAACACGGCAATATATTTTTCTGCGGTATAACCATCCGACATGACTTTCTTGACGGTTCCGGTTTTGCCCGCAACCCGGTAACCCGGAACACTGGCGCGCGTTCCGGTACCACCTTTATTGGTTACCGTCTCCAGCATGCGAACCATTACCCGGGCAACGTCTTTATCGATAACACGTTTACCTTTTACGGGCTCATTCACACGCACAAAACTGATTGGTTTGGTCACACCCTGATTGGCAATCGCAGCATAACCGCGTACCAGTTGCAGCGGTGTAATTGCCATGCCGTAACCGAAAGCCATGGTGGCCTGTTCGATCTCGCGCCAGTTGGCAGCCGGGTTCAGCACGCCGCTGGCTTCACCGGGGAAACCGCTACTGGTCATCATCCCGAAGCCGAGTTTGCTGTAAACGCGCCAGATCTGTTCCGGCTCCATGGACAGAGCCAGCTTACTGGCACCCACGTTACTGGATTTCTGGATAATGCGGGTCAGGTTGATTCGCCCGTAGTTTCGGATATCGCGAATTGTGTTGCGACCAACCCGATAATAGCCGGGAGAGGTATCTATTACGCTGTCGGCGTTATATTTATCAGTTTGCAGCGCAGCAATAACTGTAAAGGGTTTGATGGTCGAGCCCGGCTCAAACACGTCAGTTACCGCGCGATTGCGCATTTTGTAACTTTGCAGATTATCGCGGTTATTCGGGTTGAAAGCGGGCTGGTTAACCATCGCCAAAACTTCACCGGTTTTGACATCCAGAATCACGGCCGAGCCGGACTTGGCGCGATTGTTAATCACGGCACGTTTGAGTTCCCGATAAGCAAGATACTGCAAACGCCGATCGATACTCAGGGCCAGGTCCTTGCCGGGCCGGGGCTTTTTCAGTAATTCCACATGTTTCACGATACGCCCGAGCCGATCCCGCATGACCCGCTGACTCCCGGCTTCACCACTCAGCCATTCGTTATATGCCAGTTCCAGTCCTTCCTGTCCCTGATCATCGATGTTGGTAAATCCGACCACATGCGCCGCCACTTCACCCATCGGGTAATAACGATGGTATTCACGTTGCAGCGAAACACCGGGTATGCCGAGATCCATGACACGGTTTGCCAGGGCCGGCTCGACATGGCGTTTGATATAAACAAATTCACGATTGCTGCGCTGCGCCACGGTTTTGACCATCTGCTGCACGTCGAGCTCCAGCATCTCGGCCAGCTTGCCCCATTGTGAGCGGGCCGAAACGAATTCCGACGGATTCACCCACACTGAATCGACCGGGGTACTGATCGCCAGTGGCTCACCATGACGATCCGTAATCATGCCCCGGTGAGCCGCCAGCGGCAATTCACGCAAATGACGGGCATCGCCCTGGTTTTGCAAAAAGGACTTGTTCACCACATGCAGATCCACGGCACGCCATAACAGCACCAGCGTGATCGACAGTAATGCCAGCATCACTGTAATCAGGCGGAAAGCCGAAGCCGGTTTGTAGACTTGCTGTTTCATGGCTTGAGGATGATGACCTGTTTATAATCCAGCGGTTTCATATTCAATTTCTTGCGCGCCAGTTCCTCGATGCGCCCGTGAGTCGCCCAGGTACTTTGTTCCAGTTGCAACTGTCCCCACTCGACATTCAGTTCGTCCCGTGTCTGCTTGAGCGCGGTCAGTTCAACAAACAACTTGCGGCTGTAATGCGTTGAATACACCACGCCAACGGCCGAAGCGAGTACGGCAAAAATCAGCGGAATCACCAGCCACTGGGCTTTCATGACAGTTTCTCCGCAATACGCAATACGGCACTGCGGGCACGCGGGTTGTTTGCAGTTTCTTCATCGCTGGCCCGTTGCGCCTTGCCGATCAGTTTCATTCTTGGACTGAGCTGACTCTGCATCACCGGCAAATCGGGTGGAAAATCATCGCCCTTGCTCTGTTTGCGCATGAACTGCTTGACCCGGCGATCTTCCAGTGAGTGAAAACTGATGACGACCAGCCGACCACCCGGCACGAGCAGATCCGTGACCTGTGACAGGCACTCATCCAGTTCATCCAGTTCATGGTTGATATAAATTCGAATTGCCTGAAAGGCACGGGTGGCGGGATCCTTGCCTTTTTCCCAGGCGGGATTGGCCGCCGCGACGATAGCGGACAGTTGTTTGGTCGTCGTGATCGGCTGTTCGTTGCGCGCGGCAACGATCGCCCGGGCAATACGCTTGGCAAAACGCTCCTCGCCATATTCTTTTAATACACGGGCGATTTCCTTTTCACCGGCCTCGGCCAGCCATTGCGCGGCGGTCGGACCGCGCGTGGTATCCATGCGCATGTCCAGTGGCCCGTCCTTCTGAAAACTGAAGCCGCGGGTGGCATCGTCGAGTTGCGGCGATGAAACCCCTAGATCGAGCAGGATCCCGTCGACCTCATCCCAGCCCTGCTCGGCGATGTGGGGCGCCATATGGGCAAAGGAGTCCTGGACGATGTAAAAGCGTGAATCGTGGGAAAACCGGTCCTGCGCGATACGCAGGGCTTCGGGATCCTTGTCAAAGGCGAGCAGACGACCGTCGTCACCCAGGCACGCGAGAATGGCCGCACTGTGGCCACCGCGTCCGAAGGTACCGTCGATATAACGACCGTCCGGTTTGATATTCATACCCCTTATCGCCTCTTCCAGCAGAACGGGCAAATGTTCCTGTTTGCCGTTCATGGTTTTATAAAGACAGTGTTTCCAGCTCAGCGGACAGTTCCGACTCCTCCTGGTTCTCCTGAGTAATCCATTGGTCGCGCTGTTCGTTCCAGGTCTGTTCGTCCCAGATTTCGAACTTGTTGCCTTGCCCGGTCAGGGCAATGCGTTTATCCAGTTTGGCGAATTCACGAAGTGGCGGCGGGATAAGTATGCGGCCGTGACTGTCCAGCTCCAGCTCGGTGGCGTGGCCGATCAGCAGGCGTTGCAGGCGGCGGGCCGTGGCGTTGAGGTTACCCAGCCGAACGAGCTTGCGCTCGATCTCTTCCCATTCGGGCAGCGGATACAGCAACAGGCACGGATCACTGCGATCGACAGTAATCACCAGTTGCCCGTCGGACTGCTCGAGCACCCCATCCCGATATCGACTCGGCATGGCCATGCGGCCCTTGGCATCCAGGCTGAGTGTATTGACGCCACGAAACACGTTGGTTTCCCCAGGGATGAAATCCCATTAATTCCCACATTGATCCACTTTGATACACTATAGGTAGCAATATGCCCGGGTGTCAAGCAAACAGCGCCACAAAAACGGGAATTCTTTCTTGTCTGACAGTAACTTAGCGACGCCTCCCGGGGGTGGGGGGCGTGCCGGAGCCACTGCACAGGCAAGGCCTGGGTGACGTAAAAACAACAACTTACAGGATGGAGTTGATGTAACACAAGAGGAAAGAGTCGGCCGTTAAGCCGGGTTCTGTCGTGGACAGTCATTCATCTGGGATGCGCGTCACCGCGCACCTCTAGCGACCTACCCGGGAACCGTGTGGGCCACACGTGGCCTCGCGGCCAGTTCCCCTATTTGGTCTTGCTCCGGATGGGGTTTACCCTGCCACCGGTGTTACCACCGGCGCGGTGCGCTCTTACCGCACCATTTCACCCTTACCGGCCGCTTGCGCGGCTTAGGCGGTATATTTTCTGCGGCACTTTCCGTAGGCTCGCGCCCCCCAGGCGTTACCTGGCATCCCGCCCGATGGAGCCCGGACTTTCCTCCCCGCCGGGGCGGAGCGACTGCCAGGCCGACTCTTCAACTCATTATATAATAAGTATGTGGCGGGCAGGCGAATCCCGGCTGATTAATTTTTCATCGTCAGCGCCTGTTGATAGAGCTGATTCTTTTTAAGCCCGGTAATCCGGGCGGCCAGCGCCGCCGCCTGTTTGACGGGCAGTTCCTCCAGCAAGACCCCCAGAATCCGCTCCGCTTCCGGGTTGAGGGCCGCCTCCACCGCCGGTGCACCGGCCACCAGCAACACCATTTCCCCTTTTTGCTGATTGGCATCGCCGCTGACGAAAGCCTGTAACTCGCTCAGGTTGCCGCCCTGCACGGTTTCGAAGGTCTTGGTCAGCTCCCGGGCCAGCACCGCTTCCCGCTCGCTGCCCAGCATCTCGCCCATATCCGCCAGACTCTCCAGAATCCGGTGTGGCGATTCGTAAAACGCCAGCGTGCAGGGTTCGGCAGCCAGGGCCGCCAGCCGTTGACGCCGTGCGGCGGCTTTGGCCGGTAAAAAACCGATGAACTTGAAACAATCGGTGGGCAGGCCACTGGCCGACAGGGCCGCGATCACCGCGCTGGGACCGGGGACCGGGATCACCCGGATTCCCTGCAGGCGGGCCTGCTGAACCAGGTGAAAACCGGGATCGCTGAGCAACGGCGTCCCGGCATCGGCAATCAGGGCCACGCTTTCGCCATTGGCAAGACGTTGTAACAATCTGCTACTCTGTTCCCGCTCGTTATGTTCGTGCAAGGCCACACACGGGGTTGTCACCGCAAAATGCCGCAGCAGGCGGGCGCTGTGCCGGGTATCCTCTGCCGCGATCAGCGCCACCTGTTGCAGGATTTCCACGGCACGTTGTGACATGTCGCCGAGATTCCCGATCGGAGTTGCGACAACATAGAGCGCACTGTTTTCAGAGTTCACGGTATAATTTCCGCCATAATTGAAGTCATCCGCCTTTTATACAGCAAAAACAGGAACCCGATGAAGTGAGAATGCCACGTCGACTGATATCCCTGTGGATCATGATTGTAACGCTTCTGCTGGCCGGTTGCGCCGGCGTGCCGGAAGAACCCGAGGTCAAGGAAGCCGATCCGGTTGCCGAAGCCGAGCGACTGCTGGCCAGCGGGGCATTCGCCGAAGCCGCCCAGGCCTTCAATGACCTGGCCAAACAGGCCAGCGGCGCGCAACAGACCAATTTTCTGCTGCGCACGGCCGCCGCCCTGGCCCGCGATACCCGGATTCACAAGAGTCGACAGATTCTCGAAACCATCCAGCCTGACTCACGCAACCGGCAACAACTGTTTTTACTGCACCTGACCGAAGCGCATATTGCACTGAGTGAACGCCGGGCCCAGGACGTGCTGCACATTCTGGAGCAGACACCACCGCAACAGATCAGGGCGTTTTATCTGGCCGATTACCACCAGTTGCGCGCCGCCGCTTACACCATGCTCGGCAACCGTATCGATACGGCACACGAACTGGTCGAGCGCGGAACACATTTGCAAAATCAGGGGCTCATTGAAGCCAACCAGCGTGATATCTGGGAAGCACTGGCCATGCTCAATGAGCGCAGTCTTGCCCAGCTGCGCATGGCCACCGGCAAGAACGTCCTTGGCGGCTGGATGGAGCTGGTACAAATCAGCAAGGCCTACCAGTTAGAACCCGAAATCCTCAACCGCCGTGTCGATGAATGGCGACAAAGCTATCCCGATCATCCGGTGCAGGAAAGTATCCTCAAGGGACTGCTGGAGCGTCGCCAGCAGGACATTCTCACGCCGCGGCACATCGCCGTGTTGTTACCGTTTGACAGCCGCTTTGGTCAGGCGGCCGAAGCCGTGCGCGACGGCATCATTGCCGCCTATTATTCTCGCTCCCGTCAGCATCAGCAACGCATCCGCTTTTACGATACCGGCGCCGATCAGGAGACGGCCCTGGCCGCCTATCGACAGGCGATAGCCGAGGAGAGTGACTTCATTATCGGCCCGCTGAACAAGGAATCGATCGAGCACGTACTTGCTGAAGAAGAACTGGGCACCCCGCTGCTGGCACTGAACTATACCCGCGAGCAAGACATTCCCGACAAGCTGTTTCAGTTTGGCCTCTCCCCCGAAGAGGAAGCCCGGCAGGTTGCCGAGCGAACCTGGCTGGATGGTCACGTCAATAGCGCGGCGCTGATTCCCGGTGGTAGCTGGGGCGAACGGGTCTATACCGCGTTTCAGCAACGCTGGGAGCAGCTCGGCGGCAAGGTGATCGAGACCCAGCAATACAATGCCGAGCGCCAGGATTTTTCCGGCCCGATCCAGGATCTGCTGAACATCACCGAAAGCCGACGCCGGGCCCGGGCCATGCGACTGCTGCTGGATCGGGATATCAAATTTGAACCACGTCGCCGCAAGGATCTGGATTTCATCTTCCTGGCGGCCTATCCGCGCCAGGCACGACAGATTCGCCCGCAGCTCAAGTTCTATCACGCCGCCGATGTACCTGTTTATGCCACCTCGCACGTGTTTACCGGCAGCCTGAACCAGGAACGGGATCGGGATATGGATGGCTTGATCTTCGGTGACATGCCCTGGGTTCTGGCCGGCAGCACCACGCATCGCGGCCTGCGCCCGCAAATCGAGCAGTATATTTCCCAGGCCGGCAGCAGCCTGCAACGTTTGTACGCGCTGGGCATCGACGCCTATAGCATCATCTCCGCCCTCAATACGCTCAAGGCTTACCCTTACGAGCGTTACGACGGGGAAACCGGCAGTCTGAGCCTGGATCCCATGCAACGCATCAAACGCCAGCTGACCTGGGTCAAGTTCCGCAGCGGCCGACCGGTGGCGCTGGACGAAGGCCTGTAATGGCATGTGGTTCGGGCCGGGACGCGAACAACGCGGAAACCAGGCCGAACAACTGGCGCGCCGGTACCTGGAACAACAGGGCCTGCGTTTTGAGCAGGCCAACTTCCGCTGCCGGCGGGGTGAGATTGACCTGATCATGCGCGACGGTGACAGCCTGGTGTTTGTCGAAGTGCGCTATCGCCGTAACGACCGCTACGGCAGTGCCGCCGAAACGGTCGACCGCCAAAAACAGAGAAAACTGGTGACAACCGCGCTATTCTATTTGCAAAACAACCCGAAACAGGCCCGGCTGGGCAGCCGCTTTGATGTCGTTGCCATCAGTGGCGAGGGGAATGCGCCCCGTATTGACTGGCATCCCGATGCCATCCAGATTCAGGATTGAAGTATGAGTATCAATGACAACGTCCAACAGCTGTTCGATGCCAGCATTGAAACCAAGCGACAGGCCAAAGGGGTTCTGGCCGATCCCATCGCCCGCGGTGTGGAGCTGATGGTCGCCGCCCTGCAGCGTGGTAACAAGATTCTCAGCTGTGGCAACGGCGGCTCCGCGGCCGATGCCCAGCACTTCGCCGCCGAACTGGTCTGTCGCTTCGAGCGGGAACGTCCCGAGCTGGCGGCCATTGCCCTGACCACCGATACCTCGGCGTTAACCGCGATCGCCAACGATTACGATTTCAACCAGATCTTTGCCAAACAGGTTCGCGCCCTGGGCAAGCCCGATGATCTGCTGCTGGCCATCTCCACCAGCGGCAACTCGCCGAATGTAATCAGCGCGATCGAGGCAGCTCACACCCGGGGCCTGCAGGTTATCGCCCTGACCGGTCGCGACGGGGGGGATATCGGCCGACTGCTGCAGGGCAGCGATGTCGAGATCCGCGTCCCCGCCGAGAACACCGCGCGCATCCAGGAGGTCCATCTGCTGGCGATCCACTGTTTCTGTCACCAGATCGACGCGCAACTGTTCGGTTAATGGCGTTACCCGAAACGTTTAGGACCCGCCTGCAGCAGATTCTCGGTGACGAGGGTGTGCTGAGCGATCCTGCCGAAACCTGGAACTACGGTTATGACAACAGCCGTCGTCATACCGCACCGGAACTGGTGGCCCTGCCTGCCGATCACGAACAGGTCGCGGCGGTGGTCCGCTTGTGTCACGAGTTCAGTATCGCGCTGACCGCCCGCGGGCGCGGCACCGGCACCACCGGGGCCAGTGTCCCCCTGCACCAGGGGGTCATCCTGTCCACCGAAAAGCTGAACCGGATACGCAAGATCGACCCGGCCAATCGTTACATGGTCGTCGAACCCGGTGTGACCAATCAACAGGTTCAGGACGCCGCCGCCGAACACGGTTTTTTCTGGCCACCCGATCCCACCAGTGCTGCCTATTGCTCCGTCGGCGGCAACCTGGCCTATAACTCGGCCGGTCCGCGGGCCATTAAATACGGGACACCACGCGAGAATACCTTCGGTCTGCGCGCCGTCACCGGCGAAGGCAAGAGTATTCGTACCGGCGTTTACACCACCAAAGGCGTGGTCGGTTATGACCTGACCCGTTTGCTGATCGGCTCCGAAGGCACCCTGGCCATCATTACCGAGGCCACCCTCAAGTTGACGCCGCTGCCGCAAACCAAGCGCACCGTGCAAATCCTTTACCGCGACATCGACAGTGCCGCCCGGGCAGTCTCCGCCATCATGGCCCAGCCGGTGGTGCCCTATGCAGTGGAATTTATGGACGGCAAGGCCATTGCCATGATTCGCGACTATTCCGATGCCGATTTACCTGCCGAAGCCGGCGCGATGCTGATGATCGAAGTGGACGGCTCCGAAGCCTCGATTCAGCATGATCTCGATGCCGTCTGTGCCGCCGCCGACAATGACGGCCTGCTGCAACTCAACCGTGCCGAAACCGAACAGGCGATCCAGGCCCTGTGGCAAACCCGCAAGGCCCTGTCTCCGGCATTGCGCACCATTGCTCCGAAAAAGATCAACGAGGACGTGGTGGTTCCGGTCTCCAACATTCCGGCATTGATCAACGGTCTCACTGCCCTCTCCGAACAATACGGCATTACCATCGTCAACTTCGGCCATGCCGGTAACGGCAACATCCATGTCAACCTGCTGGCCAATCCCGATAATAAAGAAGAGATGCAGCGTGCCCATCAATGCCTGGACGACGTCTTTACCCTGGTACTCGAACTCGACGGCACCCTCTCCGGCGAACATGGTGTGGGTATCGAAAAACAGGAATTCGTCGGCCGCGAGATCGACCCGGTCACGCTGGAACTGATGCG
>JAXHTI010000119.1:4562-7719 GCA_034190045.1 Pseudomonadota bacterium | reverse complement strand
AACGGTGCTGCCCAGCTGCAATTCCTCATCGTTTTGCAGGGGATAGGCGACCCCCGCTTGCAGGGTCAGACCGCCGACGGCGCTGCCGTTGGTGGACCCCAGGTCCTCGACATACCACTGCCCCTGATCCAGAAACAGCCGCAGGTGACGGCGGCTGACCTCGGGATCCTCCAGCAACAGATAGTCATCTTCCTCCAGATGCTGCTCGCGGGAACGTCCCAGGATGACGGCGGTTGCCTGCAGTGGATAATGACGCCCGGAATGGGGCCCGTCAGTAACGATCAACTCAGCCATGGTGTTCCAGTCTGGTGCACAACAACAGGGACAGCGTGCGAGACAACGCTAAACCGGCTTGAGATAATGCTGCTTTTTTCATATTACTTTAATGGATGAGGATATCAGGCCGAAATAGAGTTAAAATAAGTAAAGGGATTCCACAATAGTTCCGATTAAGGGTAAACCCTTATATCGGAGCGTGGTCCGGGATATTAACATTTTGTTAACAATTTCATTTAATTACCCCGTCGCCGTGATTTTTATAATTTCAGAGTCCGGTGACAATAGCAACCAGCACAAAAACCAACAAGAACCCAAGGAGCTCGCGTGAAGGCCAGGATTCTCAAGGTTCCGAAAACCGAAAAAGACGTCTCGCTCTGGGTCAACCCCGACGGCCTGGTCAAAGGCTCCCTGTTCCTGTTGGAGCAGAGCCATGAACACGCCGGTGAGGAAGAGCCCATCGAGGTACTGAACCAGGATAGCCCGTTTCTCGTCGTGCGGCTGCACAACCCGGAACAATTACGCTTCTACAACCGTACCAGCATCATCCGTGTGGAGTACGAGCAGGAGGCGGAAAGCAGCGTTCTCGGCGAACAGACTATTATACCTTGCACCATTCATCTGATGGATGGTTCAATACTCGAAGGAACAATTCGCGAAACACTCCCGCCCGAACGGGCCAGGCTGTTCGATTATCTGAACAGGGAAAAAGCCCGCTTCATTCGGTTGTACCTTTCCGACACGGAAGTCTGCTTGATCAACAAGGCATTTATCAATTACGTCAGTCCGTCGGATGAGACCAGCTGATATGATTAACTATAACGGGCAATGAGTGACCAATTGTAATGGGCCTGTTTAACTCGCTAAAAGCCAACAAGGCAATCGACGTGCTGGTTTCCGGCCATCACCCCAGCTCGCTCGAATTCAAGGAAGCCTTCCGCGATCTCAAGGATGCCGGTGCGTCGGTCATCGACAAGCTGATCGACGCCTTCGATGAGTCCTATCCTAACCCGGCGATCGATACTCTCCTGCTCAACCAGCTGGATAACAAGACTCTGAAAAAATACATCGATGCACTGCGTGATGACAGCAAACGCATCGTGGCCGGTGTCATCGGAGTCATGAGCGAATCCAACCGTTATGATCCGAACAAATTGTTCGACCTGTTAACCGATCCGGATATACCCAAAGCCGCCCTGCTCAAAATCCTGCACGCCCAGCGCAAACAGCTGGATCGCAAGAAACTGCTCAAACAGCTGGATAAATCGGACCGCAATACCCAGCAACTGGTGTTTCATATTCTGGGTGATATCGCCGATCACAGTATGCAGACGGATTTGATCAACGCACTGGCTCACGAGGATCAGTACGTCCGCCAGCAACTGGCCATGCTGCTGGGACGCTTCGATAATGAACGCTCCCGCGACGTTTTACTGGAGCGGCTGCATGATAGCAGCAAGGCGGTACGCCTGGCCGCCCTCACCTCGCTGGGCAAACTCAGCGTATCTATTTCGGCCCAGCCCATCACCCAGATGCTCCGGGATCCCGATTTCAACGTCCAGAGCAAGGCGATCGAGGCCCTGAGCCATATTAACGATCCGAATATCGTTAAATACCTGATCGAAATGCTGCAGGACGACTCGGAAGATATTCGCCGCGCGGCGGTGGAAGTGCTGAATAACGTTGGCAGCGAGGCCGCGATCACCGATCTGTTCAATGCCCTGCGCGACAAGGACTGGTGGGTCCGTTCCCGCGCCGCCGATGCGCTGGCCACTATCGGCGGGGACAATGTTATCAACGCGGTACTGGGCCTGATCAAAAGCGACGACGAATTCCTGCGCCGTTCGGCCGTGGAAATCATGAACAAGCTCAAGGACGATCGCGCGGTCAACCACCTGCTCGAAGCCCTCAAGGACAGTGACTGGTGGGTCCGCGAACGCGCTGCCGATGCGCTGGCGGACATGGAGGAAGAACGCGCCCTGCCCCTGATGCTGGAGGTACTGCAGAAGTATCCCGACTCCTCGCCGGGTATGATCCAGGCCATTGCCCGGCTTGGCGGTCAGGAGGCGGTCAAGCCGTTACTCGCGGCGCTGCAAAACAGTCAGGTGAAAAACAAGAAAGCCATTATCCGTGCCCTGGAATCACTGATCAGCAGTCACAATATCGACGATATCGAAGCCGCCCTGACTATCGTCTCCAATACCGGCGATCAGGAAACCCAGGATGTCGCGAACCAGACCATGCAAACCCTGATCACCCGGCGCGACGACCCGGGCAGCACGCCCCAGCCCTCTTCCATGGGGGCCAGCAGTCCCTCGACCGCGGGACCGACCCCGGTGGCCAGCGAAAACCAGTATATTGATCCGGAAGTCCTCGAGCCCGGCAGCATTCTGGCCGGTCGCTACAAGGTGATTTGCCAGGTCGGCAAGGGAGCCTTCGGTGTGGTGATCCTGGTTGAGGATCAAATGGTCCATGAGCAGATTATTCTCAAGTTCCTCAATCCGCACATGGCTTCCGATGAAAGTGTCATCCAGCGTTTTGTACACGAGATGCGCTATACGCGCAAAATCACCCACCCCAATGTCATCCGGATTTATGACTTTCTGACCTTTGGCAAGTCCTATGCCATCAGCATGGAGTATTTCGACAGCCACTCGTTGGCCCAGGAAATCAAACAGAAGAAAAACCGCGATTTCAAACGCAACCTGAAACTACTGGTGGATGTCTGCAAGGGGTTGACCATCGCGCATAATCTCAAGATCGTGCATCGGGATATCAAACCGGCAAACATACTGATTAATGATAACGATGTGGTGAAAATCGTGGACTTCGGACTGGCCTCGGCAGTTAGCCAGAGCGATGCACGTCTGACCAAGAGCGG
>JAXHTI010000119.1:0-4462 GCA_034190045.1 Pseudomonadota bacterium | reverse complement strand
TACCGCGTCAACCTGTTTCATAAACTGAGTGGTCCCGGTGGAGTGTTCCGGATTATTCCGCCGCGCATTCCGAGCATGGCCGATCTCGATTTACCCGATATTGTCGAAAAAATGCTGCACGCTCACCAGGGTATGCTGCTGGTCACCGGCGCGACCGGTACGGGCAAATCCACCACGCTCGCCTCGATGATCGACTGGCTTAATGCGAATCGCAAGTTCAATATCATCACGCTGGAAGACCCGGTCGAATACCTGCATCAAAGCAAACAATCGCTGGTTATCCAGCGCAGTGTCGGCAATCATGTTAAAAGCTTCGCGGCGGGGCTGCATGCCGCCTTGCGCGAGGATCCGGATGTCATTCTGGTTGGCGAGCTACGCGATCCGGAAACCATCTCCATGGCCATGACCGCCGCGGAAACCGGCCACCTGGTACTGGGGACCCTGCATACCACCTCGGCGGTCAAGACCCTGGATCGCATCATCGACGCCATGCCGATCGAACAAAAAGGTCTGACCGCAACATTTCTGGCGCAGCATTTAAAAGGTGTTATCAGTCAGCGACTGGTTCGTACCGCGGATGGCCGCGGACGCAAGGCAATTCTTGAAATCATGCTCAATACCCCGGCGATCGCTAACCTGATATTGCATCGCAAGATATTCCAGATCCCGTCACTGCTGCAGACCGGACGGGAACAGGGCATGCAGTTGATGGATCAGGCGTTAATGGAAGCCCTGAAGAACAAACAAATCGATCCGGATGATGCCTATATCAATGCCCAGGATAAAAAGCCGTTCCAGCGTTTTGTAACCAATCCTGATCTGCTGCCGCAGGTTAACCTGGCCGTCGGTGGATAGATAACATGGCAAGACTCGACACTTTTCTGGAGCTGGTCGTCAAACAAAACGGCTCCGATCTGCACATGGTTGCCGGCAACCCGCCACGCGTGCGGATCAACGGTGACACATTCGCGATCAAGTACCGCGAGCTCAGCCCCGATGAAACCCAGGACCTGATTTATGAAATCATGTCCGACACGCAAAAAGAGCACTTCCTGGAAAATAGCGGCGTCGATTTTGCCTATGAAGCTGAAAACCTGGCCCGTTTTCGTGTCAATGTCTTCCAGCACCTGGAAGGCATTGGCGCAGTATTTCGCGTCATTCCCTCCGAGATAAAATCACTAAATGACCTGGGCCTGCCGCCGGTGCTCAAAAATCTGGCCCGGCAACGCAAGGGGCTAATCCTGGTTACCGGCCCGACCGGCTCCGGTAAATCGACCTCGCTGGCCGCGATGGTTGATTTCGTCAATAGCGAACGCAAGGGTCACATCCTGACCATCGAAGATCCCATCGAATTTGTTCACAACGACAAAAAATGCCTGATCAGTCAGCGCGAAGTCGGCGATCACACACCGCGATTTGCCAATGCCCTGCATTCGGCCCTGCGCGAGGATCCGGATGTAATTCTGGTCGGCGAATTGCGCGATCTGGAGACCATCCACCTGGCCATTACCGCGGCAGAAATGGGCATTCTGGTCATGGCGACCCTGCATACCAGTACCGCCGCTTCCTCCGTGGATCGTATCCTCAATGTCTTTCCCTCCGGGGAAGAAGCCTATGTACGCACCATGCTTTCAACTTCACTGGTGGGGATTATCTCCCAGCAACTGGTGCGCCGCAGTGATGGAAAAGGCCGGGTTGCCGCGCTCGAGATCATGATCAACAATCCGGCCATTGCCAATGTGCTGCGCGAAGGCAAGACCGAGCAACTGGAGAATATCATCCAGGGTGGCGCCATGCAGGGGATGCAGCTGATGGATACCGCCTTGCAACGGCTGGTCGACTCAGAGATGATCACCGGTGAGGATGCCTATATGAAGGCCCGTAATAAAGCCCTGTTTGCCAAATATGTCGATGAGTATGATGAGGCCATCGAGGATCTGATCGACGAGACGCGCAATGAACAGTCCAGCGATGAAATGGAAGAAATTATCCTCTCATCGGAACCCGATTTGAAATAACATCCAGTCAAGGATATATAACCCATGGGAAGCAAGTTAATCATGACCCTGGACGGAGCGGTCGTCCGGGAATATCCAATCGACAAGGACAGCATCAGTATCGGTCGCAAACACGGTAATGATATTCAGCTCAATGACCTGACTGTCAGTGGTCGCCATGCCCTGATCGTGACCATGGGCGAACACGTTTACGTTGACGACCTGGGTAGTACCAACGGTACCCTGCTCAACGGCTCGCGTATCACCAAAACCCTGCTCAAACAGAATGACGTCATACAGGTCGGAAATTACCAGTTCACTTATTTTGACGATGAGGAGCAGGAATACGAGCCGACCATGTTTATCCAGGCTGAAGTCGAGGACACCCAGGTTATGGACACCCGGGCACCGACGCAGACCAGCCTGAAGGGCGAGAAACTGGCCGGCGTCAAGATCCTGAACGGGCCGCTGGCCAAAAAAGTCCTGGAACTGCGCAAACCCTTCAATACCATCGGCTTTAACGGTATTAAAATGGCCATGATCGCGCGCAACACCAACAATTACACTATATCCTCCTTGCGCAGCAGCAAATTACGCCGTGCCTCTGACACGCCCATGATCAACGGCAAACAGCTGACCCACGAAGCCATTACGCTCAAGGATCAGGATGTCATCGAACTGGCCGGCACCCAGATGAAATTCTTCTATATTGAGTAAAAACAATCCGCGAATTAACGCGAAAAACGCAAATAAACCATGACCTGAATGCGTTTGCGTTTATTTGCGGGCAGTCGCGGACTTTCTGAACAGCCCTATCAGACCCTCCTTGACCCGCGTGGCAGCCACGAACGCCGCCGGGATGGTCAACAGGGTGACCAGCGTGGCAAACGCCAGTCCCCAGGAGAGTGCCAGGGCCATGGGCGCGACGAAGGGATCGGAGCCCCCCCAACCGTAGGCCGTCGGTAACAAGCCCAGCACCGTGGTCGCGGCGGTCAGGATCACTGCCCGCAGACGCCGGCGCCCGGCCTGCATCACGGCCTCGTAGACATTATTCCCTTCTTCCAGGGCGCGCTGGATGAACACCACCATGATCAGCGAGCTGTTGACCACCACGCCGGTGAGGGCCACCATGCCCAGTGTGGAGAAGAACGACAACGGCATGTCTTTCCAGAAGAGATCGTGCAGCAGGAAACTGATCACGATCCCCACCACCCCGAAGGGAATTGCCAGCATCACCAGTAACGGATAACCCAGGTTGTTGAACTGAATCGCCAGGATAAAGAATATCCCGATCAGGGCGACCACGAAGGCCATGCCCAGATCCTCGAAGGATTCCTGGTTTTTCTCGTTCTCGCCACCGTAGACCACCCGGACCCGGTCGGCGTCCTCGCCCAGCCACTGTGGTTCGCCCTCTTCCACGGCCCGGTTGACTTCCAGACTGGTGGTCTGCTTGCTGTCGATATTGGCGACCACGGTGACCGCACGCACGCCCTGCTTGTGCCGGATGGTGGTATACCCTTCATGCTCCTCGAGCTTGGCCAGCCGGTTCAGCGGCACCATGCCACCGGTGCGATTGGGGATCTCCAGTTGCATCAATTTGCTCACGGGGTCGTCGCTCTCGTGCGGCAGGCGGATAGTAATATCCACCTCCTCGGTGCCCTTGCGCGTGGTGGTTACCCGCAGGCCGTCGACCGCGGCGCGCACATGACTGGCGATGGTCGCCAGGTTGATTCCCGCATAGGCCGCTTTGACCCGATCCACCACCACGTGCATTTCCGGATCGCCCGGTTGCAAACCGCTTTCGATCGTGGTGATTCCCGGCAGGGAGTTCACGTAATCCATCAACCGGTAGGCCACTTCTTCGTTCACGTCGTTGTTGTTACTGGAGATCTCCACCTCCAGCGCCCGGCCGGTGGGCGGGCCGTGCTTGATCTCGCCCAGGGAGATTTCCAGGTCCGGGAATTTTTTCGTCAACAGTGATTCAAAACGACGCATGTCATCCAGCACATCATGCTCTTCGCGCAATACCGCGGGAATGTAATTGACCCGGATCTGGCCGAAACGGCTGCCGCGTTGCATGAGCGGATCATTGGCATCCAGCGCAATCTGCCCGGTAGAGATGATCGTGGTCTCCAGATAGTCCGGATTGGTTCCCTCGCGCACAATTTCATCGATCGTGCGCATCTGCTCGCGCATATCTTCCAGACTGGTGCCGGCCGGCGCCGTCACCCGCACGATGTATTCGTCCACGTCCACCGGGGGAAACAGCTGGAACTTGAGCACATTCATGGCGGCAAACAGGCTCAGTCCCAGGGCCGCAACGGAGATCAGCAAGGTGATCCAGTAACGCCGGATCGCCTTGTCCAGGGCCCAGCCACGTGGCCCATGTGACCAACAGTAAAAAACATCCCGCCGAACGGCGCTGGCTGGTGAAGCTGGAAGATGCCTATGCCTGGACCCTGGAC
>JAXHTI010000118.1:0-7779 GCA_034190045.1 Pseudomonadota bacterium | reverse complement strand
AGCGAGTTGCGCCAGTCGTGGTCTTCGTGATCGAACAGGCGGGTGTCTTCGGGCGGGCCCCAGCTGCCGGCGGGGTAGGTGTGGATGAACTCGTTGTCGCTGTCCCAGGCCTTGACGATGGGGTCGACCACTTCCCAGGCCAGCTGGATTTCGTCGTAACGTAAAAACAGCGAGCGATCGTTTTCGATGACATCCAGCAACAGGGTTTCGTAGGCGTCGAGTGAATAGGCGTTGATGCCGCAATAACTGGCGTCCATGCGGGTGGTATGGGTCTGCATCTCCAGCCCCGGTTCCTTGACCTGCAGTTCCATGCGCAGACATTCCTGGGGCTGGATACCCAGCAGGATCCAGTTGGGTTTGAGTTTTTCGATCTGGGTCTTGCGAAACAGCTGTTGCGGCGGATGCTTGAAACGGATGCTGATCATGGAGCTGTTCTGGGCCAGTCGCTTGCCGGTACGCAGATAGAAAGGTACGCCGCGCCAGCGCCAGTTATCGATATACAGTTTCAGCGAGGCATAGGTTTCGGTGGTGCTGCCGGCGGGGACGCCGTCTTCATCGACATAACCGGCCACATTCCGGCCGTCGATTTTGCCGCGGGTATACTGGGCACGATAGGCGTGCGCGTTGATGGCGCGCCGGGGGATGGGCCGGATCGACTTGAGTACCTTGACTTTCTCGTCCCGCAGGGACTCGGCATCCAGGTTGGCGGGTGGTTCCATGGCGACCAGTGTCAGCATCTGCAACAGGTGGCTCTGGATCATGTCGCGCATGGCGCCGACCCGATCATAAAACGCCGCGCGCCCGGCAATCCCCTGGGTCTCCGAATGGGTGATCTGCACGTGGTCAATGTAATTGCGGTTCCACAACGGCTCCAGCATCAGGTTGGCAAAACGGAATACCAGCACGTTCTGTACCATCCCTTTGCCCAGGTAATGATCGATACGGAAAATCTGTTTTTCGTGGAAGGTCTTTTGCAGGTTTTCGTCCAGCTGGGTGGCGCTTTGCACGTCATAGCCGAACGGTTTTTCGATAACCAGGCGGCGCCAGCTCTGGTCCTCTTTGTTCAGCCCCGCGCTGGCAATGGCCTGGCTGACTGCCGAGTAGTAGGACGGCGGAATTGCCATGTAAAAGACCAGGTTTGTCGGGATGCCGGAATTGGATTCCAGATAGGCCTTGAGATCCTGCAAGGACTCGCTCCGGGTCATATCACCACTGAATACATGCAAGCGCTGTAACAGGCGTTGCAGCACGTTATCGTTGAGACCGTCGCGCGCACGCTCGCGTAACAGTTCCGTAACCTCGTGATGCCATTGCTCCTCGCTCATCGCCTGGCGGGTAAACCCGACGACGCACATCTCTTCCGGAAGCCGGTTGGCTTCTTCCAGATGGTAAAGGGCAGGCAATAACTTGTTACGCGCCAGATTGCCGGTCGCGCCGAATACAATAAAAGTGCAGGGTTCCAGTTCCATCATTCGGATTTCACCGCATGGCCGCCAAAGGCCTCACGCATTTTGGCCAGGATACGGTTGGCATAGGCCGTGTCATCCTGGCTGGCGAAGCGCATATGCAGAGCCAGTGCCAGCACCGGTGCGGCGGTCCCCTGGTCGATACTTTCCATCACCGTCCAGCGTCCTTCCCCGGAGTCGGCGACATAGGGCGTGATATTGGCCAGTTGCTGATCCTGTTGTAAAAAACCGGCACTCAGATCCAGCAACCAGCTGCGTACCACCGAACCGTGACGCCACAGTTCGCTGATCTGACCCAGATCCAGTTCAAATTCCTGTTTGCCCTGCAGCAGGGCAAAACCTTCGGCATAGGCCTGCATCATGCCGTACTCGATGCCGTTGTGGATCATTTTGGTGAAATGCCCGGCCCCGGGCGGACCGACATGGGCCCAGCCACTCTCGGCAGAGGGGGCCAGCACCTTGAGTACCGGCAGCAGCGGTTCCACGTGGGCCCGTTCTCCGCCGACCATCATGCAGTAACCTTCGCTCAGTCCCCAGACACCGCCGGAAGTTCCGGCATCGACAAAGCCAATCTGGTGTTCGGCCAGCATTGCTGCGCGGCGCTGGCTGTCGTGATAATTGGCGTTACCGCCGTCGACCACGATATCGCCGGGTTGCAGCAGACCGGGCAGGGCCTGCAGGGTCTGTTCTGTCACCTCGCCGGCCGGCAGCATCAGCCAGACGATACGTGGTGCCGGCAGTTGCGCGATGGCCGTTTCCAGACTCCCGGCCGGGATCAGGTTTTCCTCCTCCGCCAGCTGGTTGACGATATCGGGCGAGCGATTGTATCCGACGACCTCGATACCCTGGCGCAACAGCCGCCGGGCCATGTTGGCGCCCATCTTGCCCAGACCAATGAGTGCAATACGCATGAGGATTCCCGTCCTGATTAACTAGTTACTACCTAACTTAGCACAGCCTGGTCGGGAATGAGAATCTCCTTGCAGTGGGGCACTTGTTTGAAATGCTCTGGAATGACACGCGGAGGTCGCGGAGCCGCAGAGGCGCGGAGAATGCGAATAAATTATTGCTTGCTTAACGTCACTATCTGCCGGAATAACAATGTCTATCCTCATACCTTGTTATTGCGGGTTGATCGTACCCGGCATGCACCTTACCTGTTCTATTAAATCGCAGAACAACTTTCCTTCCGCTGTTGACTGCCATCTGCTATCTGCCAACTTTTACAGATTTTCTCCGCGCCTCTGCGTCTCCGCGAACTCCGCGTTACTTTCCAGAGATAATAAGAAGGGTTGCTTACAGTTCGATTTTTTCCCTATAGGCGGGCAGGCGGGCGTTCCAGTCGTATTGCTGCCGGAACTGTTCCTGCAGGATTTCGCGCTTGTCCTGTTCGCCATGTACCAGATAAAGCTTTGGCCGGGGTTCGAAGTGGCCGGCCCATTCGAGCAGTTGTTGCTGGTCGGCATGGGCGCTGAAACCGCCCAGAGTATGAATATGCGCTTTTACCCTGACCTCGTGACCGAACAGCCTGAGCTGGTCGGTGCCGTCGACCAGGGCGCGGCCGGGTGTGCCGGCGGCCTGAAAGCCGACGATGATCAGATGCGTGTTGTTTTTCCAGAGGTTGTTTTTCAGGTGATGGCTGATACGCCCACCGGTACACATGCCGCTGCCGGCAATGATAATCGCGCCGCCGTGAATCTGGTTGATTTGCATCGACTCCTCGACCGTACGGGTACAGCGCAGACCCGGTAACCACTCTTCCCAGCGGTGTTTGACCGCCTCGACGAAGGTTTGCGCATCGTCGTCATTGAACAGGTGCAGATAGCGAAAATAGAGTTCACTGGCGGCGATGGCCATGGGGCTGTCGAGAAAAATCTGCTGCTGGGGCAGGCGCCCCTGGCGCTGGAATTTGCCCAGCCAGAACAGAATTTCCTGGGTGCGGCCCACGGCGAAGGCGGGGATCAGGACATTGCCGCCGGCATCACTGGCGGCCTGCAGGGCCTGATGAAACTCCTCCACGGTGTCGGCGTAAGCGCGATGGTTGCGATCCCCGTAAGTGGATTCGAGCAACAGGGTATCGGCCTGTTGCAGGAACGCGGGATCCTGTAGCAACGGATGGTGGATATTGCCGAGATCGCCGGAGAAGACGAGTCGTCGGGGAGGATCGGCATCCTCGAACGTCAGTTCCACAATCGCCGAGCCGAGAATATGGCCGGCATCGTGATAGCACAGCTGTACATCCGGGCTAACCGGGATACGTTGCTGGTAATCGAGTGTCTGGCGCAGTTGCAGTGTTTTTTCGACATCCTTGTCAGTGTACAGTGGCTCAAGCAGGGGTTTTCCGGCACGACGGCGCTGTTTATTTTCCCATTCGGTATCTTTCATCTGCAAAAAGGCCGCATCGTGCAGCATGATATCGATGAGATCGTGGGTGGCCCGGGTCATGTATATCGGCCCCTGATACCCCTCTTTCACCAGTCTGGGTAGCAGGCCACTGTGATCCAGGTGGGCGTGGGAGAGCACGACCGCGTCGATCTCAGTAACGTCAAACTCAAAGGGCGCTTCATTGGCCTGGTCGGCACCGCGACCCTGGTGTAGACCGCATTCGAGCAACAGGGTGCTGCGGGCGGTGCGTATCAGATAGGCCGAGCCGGTCACTTCACCGATGGCCCCGAGAAACTGCAGACTTGCCATACCTCTCCCCCGTGTTGTCGGCCTGTAGCTAGTACTTTATCTGACACTCTACACGCAAAACCGGCATATGGAATACCGGCCGATGTGTGAGATGTCCTGCCACCTCCAGATCCCTGACCACAGGGGAGAACCCACTGTCTGTCCGGGAAGTCGCCCCCTGCCGAACGCGAAAGGAATCGAGGGCATCGCAGCTTCTGTTAGCCGGGCTGGTGAGCGCGTCGGATGCGCTTATTACACGGGTATCGCACTATTCAAACTGTTTTTGTCAACTATACTGAAAATATCAAGACGAAGTCCTTCTCCAACGCTCGGGCCCGGCCCGACCAACCCTCAATGACGAGGAAGGAGGTCTGTTATGAGAAGGCGGTTATATTTTGTACTACCTGATGTGAAATCGGCCCAGGCGATTCATGATGAATTGTTACTGGCGAAAATTGAAGAACGGCATATTCACGTACTGGCTCGTTCCGATGTGGAACTGGATGATCTGCCCGAAGCATCTCTGCTGCAGCGCAGTGACCTGGTGCATGGTGCCCAGCTCGGGGCTATCGTCGGGGCCTTTGCCGGGGTGTTGCTCGGCAGTCTGGCCGTGATGATGGGCTATATCGTCAGTGGCCTGGAGGTCTGGTCGGTTGGCTCGATCACCGTCGGCGGTGCCCTGATCGGTCTGTTCGCCTCGACCATGGTGGCGGTCAACATCCCCAATACCCGGCTGAAGGCCTTCTGGGCCCAGATCGAGCAGGGGCACCTGTTGATGATGGTCGATGTGCCGGTGGAACAGGTCGAGACGCTCTCGGAGCGGGTCAAACAGCACCACCCGGAAGCCGATGTGCGCGACGTCGACCCGACCATTCCGGCATTTCCCTGAGCCGAGGGGCCACAGGCCTTGCATGCTGCGGGGTAAGAGGGTAAATTTCACCCCGCAGGATTGCCGGGCCTATATATAAGGTGTTACAATCCGGCACGAATTTGGTGTTATTCAGGAAGTGGGCCTCGCGCCCACTTTTTGTTTAGGGGTGTACTGAAAAATGGGACGGGCAACAGACAGGCTGACCACACTGATCGCCTCGGCCGTACAGGCGCTGGGCTATGAGCTGGTGGGCGTCGAGCATCAGTCCCAGGGCAAACATACAGTCGTTCGGGTCTTTATTGACTCGCCAGAGGGTATCACCCTGGAAGATTGTGAACAGGCCAGTCACCAGATTAGCGGTGTGCTGGATGTCGAGGATCCGATCCGGGGACAGTATAATCTCGAGGTTTCCTCGCCGGGGCTGGATCGCCCCCTGTTTACGCCTGAACACTACACCCGCTTTATCGGTGAGAAAGTCAGACTGCGCCTGCGCCATGCGGTTGACGGGCGTCGCAAACTGGCAGGACGTATCGAGAGCGTGGACGGCAATGCCGTGCGGATTATCGATGACGCCGGTGAGGTGTATGAATTGAACGTGGAGCAGGTTGAAAAAGCCAATCTGATCCCCGATTACGATGCGATTATGCAGAGTCATTAATCGCATCGTGCAACGAAGCGATAACGGATTTAAACAAAGTTAGCTTGCATTTGATTTTGCTTTCAGAGGCCGGGTTATGAACAAAGAAATTTTGATGGTGGTTGATGCGGTATCCAACGAGAAAGGCGTGGATAAGGATACCATTTTTGGCGCCATCGAGGGTGCGCTGGCTACGGCGACCAAAAAGCGCTACAACACCGATGTCGATCTGCGCGTCAGTATCAACAGGGACAATGGCGACTATCAAACCTATCGTCGCTGGGAAGTGGTGGAAGATGACGCCATGGAGCATCCTGAGCGCGAAACCACAATCAGCGCGGCACAGGTTGAAGAGCCTGACATTCAGGTTGGCGAATTTGTCGAGGAAGAAGTCGAATCGATCGAATTCGGTCGTATTGCCGCCCAGACCGCCAAGCAGGTTATCGTGCAGAAAGTTCGCGAAGCCGAACGCGCGCAGATTATTGAAGAATATGAAAGCAAGGTCGGCCAGCTGGTAATGGGCGTGGTCAAGCGGGTCGAGCGCGGCAACATCTATCTCGATCTGGGTGGCAACGCCGATGCGATTATTCCGCGCGAAGACATGATCCCGCGCGAATCGGTACGCCCCGGCGATCGGATTCGCGGTTATCTCAAGGAAATTCGTCCCGAAGCGCGGGGTCCGCAGCTGTTTGTCAGCCGTACCGCCCCCGAGTTTCTGATCGAGCTGTTCAAAATTGAAGTTCCGGAAGTCGGTGAAGGCCTGATCGACATTCTCGGTGCCTCGCGCGATCCCGGTTCCCGCGCCAAGATTGCGGTACGCAGCAATGATTCGCGCATCGATCCGGTCGGTGCCTGCGTGGGCATGCGCGGCTCGCGGGTCCAGGCCGTCTCCAACGAGCTGTCCGGCGAGCGTATCGACATCGTCCTGTGGGACGAGAATCCCGCCCAGTTTGTGATCAACGCCATGTCACCGGCGGACGTTGAATCCATCGTGGTGGACGAAGATACCAATACTATGGATATTGCCGTAGCCGAGGAACAGCTGTCCCAGGCTATCGGCCGGGGCGGCCAGAACGTCAAGCTGGCCAGTGAACTGACCCGCTGGACATTGAATGTCATGTCCGTCGCGGATATGGAAAGCAAGAGCGAAGAGGAATCCGAGCGGGTTCAGAAACAATTCATGCACTCGCTGGACGTGGATGAAGAAGTGGCTTCGATCCTGGTACAGGAAGGCTTTACCACGATCGACGAAGTCGCCTATGTCCCTATGGATGAACTGCTGGCGATTGAGGAATTCGACGAGGCGATTGCTGAAGAATTGCGTGGCCGGGCCAAGGATGTGCTGTTGACCCGGGCCATCAGCACCGAGGAAACCGTCGACAGCACCGAGCCGGCGGAAGACTTGCTCAACATGGAAGGCATGGATCAGAACCTGGCCTACAAACTGGCTGGCAAGGGAATCTGCAGCATGGAAGATCTGGCCGAGCAATCTGTCGATGAGTTGATGGAAATTGATGAAATGGATGAAGAAAAAGCCGCGCAACTGATTATGAAAGCGCGTGAACCCTGGTTTGCTGAAGAACAGAGTCAGTAACGACAAACCAGAACGCTGAGGAAGCAGGAGAGAGAGTATATGGCAGATGTAACCGTCCGACAGTTCGCAGAAGTGGTAGGTATATCGGTAGATCGGCTGCTGGAACAATTCAAGGAAGCAGGCCTGTCGGTATCTGACGCTGATGCGACGATTACGGATGCCGAAAAGATGGAATTGCTGTCGTTCCTGCGCAACAAGCATGGCGCGGAAGGCAGTGGTCTCAAGGAGCCGAAGAAAATTACCTTGAGCCGCAAGTCAACCAGCGAGCTTCGCCAGACCGGCGGGCATAGCAAAGGTAAATCAGTCACCGTCGAAGTGCGCAAGAAACGGACTTACGTCAAGCGCAGTACGGTGATGGAGCAGGAACAGGAAAAAGCCGAAAAAGTCCTGGCTGAAAAGGCCAAGCTGGAAGAAGAACGTCGTCAGGCCGAAGAAGCGGCCAAGCAGCGTGAGGCAGAACTGCAGGCCAAACGCAGTGCCGAGGAAGAAGAACGCAAGGTGCGCGAAGCCGAACTCGAAGCCAAGCGCAAGGCCGAAG